>JABIRL010000283.1 GCA_018667855.1 Rhodospirillaceae bacterium | reverse complement strand
CGCTAGCGCCGGGCTCGACCAACTAACAGGACCAAGGCCGCGCTCAACTCGAACCCGGCGGCAACCGCCAAGACCGGTCCATAGCCGCCGAACAGATCGACCAGCACCCCAAAGATTGCCGGCCCGAAGGCCGAGCAGAACTGGATCACCGTCCCGGCAATGCCATAGATGGCGCCGAACGCGGCGGCGCCGAATTCACGGCGCACGACGATGGGCGATAGCGTGGTGATCTGCCCCAGGCAGAACCCATAGACAAGGCTCATGGCGATCAGCACGGCAACGGACGGGAACAATGCCATCGCGCCCAGCACCACGGCCTGGACCACAAGAATAGCGGCACTGTATGTGCGCGTATCCACCTGATCAGCGACCCGCGCCAGCAGCAGTCGACCGAGCAGCCCGGTAAAGCCGGTGGCGCCCACCAGCCAGCCCGCGCCCTCGGCACCAAGGCTCGGTTCGGCCAGCGCATAGTGGTGGGTCAGGAAACCGATCTGCACCGTCAGACCGAGCGCAAAACCGATTGGGACGCTCCAAAGCAAGAACGTGCGCAGAGCATCACGCCGCATCGCCGACGGCGCCGCGTCCGCTCGCCCCGTCGGGGCCTTAGCTTCTGGAGAATCGCCATCGCGCCCAAGCCCGAGATCGCCCGGCCCGCGAAACCGCAACACGATTAGCACAAGCGGTATCAACACCACGGCCGTGAGCAACCCGGCCCGCAGCGTCGCCTCGGCGAACCCCAGCGCCCCGATTGCCAGCACCAGCAGCGGCACGACGACCATCGCGCCGATACTGGCCCCGGTCAGCGCCAAGGCGACGCTGCGCCCCTGGTGGCGCTCGAACCAGGGCGCGATGGCCGCGCTCAACCCCGTGACCGACATGGTGGCGTAGCCGAGACCCATGCAAACAAAGGCGGCGTAGAGTTGCCAAAGGCTGGACAATTGGCCGATGGCGGCAACACCAAACGCAAGCAGCAGCGCGCCACAGCTGATCACCGGGCGCGGACCCCAGCGGTCGACCAAGGCGCCGACCGCCGTCAGGCAACATGCGTTCGTCAAATAGAAGACCGTGATTGCCGCGGAGACGATCGCGGTCGTCCAGCCATGGGCCCGCGATATTTCGCTCAGATAGACGCTCGCGCCGAAAACGCCGAGACCCCAGGTAAATACCGCGGCGGCGAAACAGACGCCGACGATCCGCCAGCCGTAAAACATGCGGTGGCTTTCCTTACCTCATTGCAGCGATTGTGCCCGCCTTTGAAGCTTAAGAAGCGGTCCCGCCAAGTCTTGCCGTCTACTCAAAAAAAGACATAGGAGCGGACCACGACATTCCTGCGGCAGCGCGCGTCTTCGGCCGCGGTCGGGTCGACGCAGGCCGTGTGGAAAGACCAGCGCGACATGGAACCGTCGGTCACTGAATCATAGCACTTCAGCATCGAAACCTCGGTCGGTGTCTGCTGGGGAAGCCAGTACCACTCATGCTCGGGACGGTAGGTGAAGCGCGTGGTCTCGCCGACCCGGTCGTCATAGATCCGGTAGTTGGTGATATACGGCTGCTTGGCGAAAGAGGGCCAGGCACAGAGCACAAAGGGGTTCTGCTGCACGGTCTCCATCGGCTTGGCGAGATTGATCGACATGAACCGCCGCGACATCTTGGCGTCGGCCTCTGCCTCCGTATAGTGCTGTTCACGCCCGAAGTTCCGCAGGTTCTTGGTGAGCAGCTCGCGGCAGCGCACGCGGCCGCTGTTGTCGTTCAGGTCGTTGTGCACCAGATTGGCATAGTTGGCGTTCACGCCTGGATTATTGCTGTCCTGGTCCTCCGTCCGGTCGCCCTGATAATTCTTGTCGAACACGTCGTGGTTATAGACAAGCGCATCCGTCGCATCCGGGAAAAACTCCAAAAGCAGCTTCTCGATCTCCGGGTAGAACACGCGCTCCACTTCCGCCGCGTCATAGAAATTTTCGCACTCTGACTCGCAATGGGCCAACGAAAGGCCAAGCTTGTCCATGCATTCGGGGCTGTTGGGCGAAAGGCCCGGGTAGTATTCCTCCAGCCGGCGAGCGTCCCGCATCACCTGCGGGAAAAACAGGTTGCGCCGCCGGTTGTCCTGCTCGTCCTTGCGCAAGGCTTTTGCATCGGCCGCCCGGCCCGGATCCTGCCAAAGGGCGTTGGACGAGACGATGGAGTAGGACGGCTGCTCGCTGACGGTGTAGGGCAGTGGCAGCGCCAGGCCGCCTTCGGGGGCTTCGATATTGTTCGCCCGAATATAATCCATGCATTCCGCGTAGTCGCGAAAACCGACGCCCCATTCGGTCTCTATGGGGCCGGGGGGTGCACTGTCGAGCATGTCGATAACCGCCTGCCCCTTGCCCTCGGCGATCTGGGCCAGCGCCGCCTCCATCGCGGCGGCTGTACCCGCATCGCCGTCCTGATCGAACGACATGTAGGATAAACCGCCGTTCGCGGCGATCGGTTCCGGTTGCCCTTCCGTGAGTTGAAGGGTCGGCACGTAGGCCGACGAAACGGCTTCCGTATCCGCCGCGGCGTGGTTTGAGATGACCTTGTTCATAGCATGTCCCCGGTTGAAATCGCCCCATTGTGGCACACAGAACTTACGCCTGCCAGGGCCTGTGTTGTCTGATCACGCTAACTTGCGCCACCTATTTATATGCTCTTATGTATTTTGCCGCATATGTTCCAGCACCGCGTCCAGGGATTCCACATCGCCAAACTTGGCATCCATGTCGTAGAGGTTCCATTCCACGGCGCCGGCGATCCGGTCACCGATGCATTCACGGACGATAATGGGGCGGAAGCCGTCGGCGATGGCATCCTCGACCGTGGCCCGCACGCAGGCGCTGGCCGTGGCGCCGGTCACCACCACGGTGTCGACCCCGCAGGCATTGAGATAGCTGTTAAGATTGGTGCCGCGAAAGGCGCTGGCCTGTTTCTTGACAATCAGCATCTCGTCCGCCCGCCGTTCCAGGCGATCATCGATCTGCACCGCCTCGCTGCCCGCCCGCAATTCCTCCGCCGGAATTTTCTTACCCCACAGACCCATGTCGGAATGCTCGCCCTCGATGATCTCGTACGCGGTGGTGGTAAATATAATGGGCAATCCCTTGGCCCGAAACGCGGCCAGGACGTCCTGCACCGCCGGGATCACCGTATCCATCCCCTCACAGGTGAAGGCATGGTCTTCGCGGGTCCAGGCGTTGGCCATATCAATATTGACCAGTGCCGGCTTCTTGCCCCAGCCGATGCGCCGCTGAAAACCCCGCGCCTGATAGAGGCTGCTGTCCGACGCGAACAGCTTGTCCAGCGCCGCCTTGATCTCCGGATCCATATTGTTGTCCTTTCCGCCGGTTCAAATAATCTCCGGTCAATATTTCAGAATTGCAGCGCAGATTAGCCAAGTTTGCCGGCGGGGGCAAAAATTCCGACGCTGCTTGGTATGGACCGGCGGCATGTATAACTTCTCCAAGATCGAATAGGATGGCAGCTTATCCAACTCTTTAGATGCAACATCCGGGTGAGAATTCATGAAAGTCTTTATTTTCGATTTGCTGGCTTATGGCGAAAACCTCGAGCATCTGCGGTCCGGGATCGAGCTGCCCTATCCGTTGTCAAAGGAATATTTCAAGGCCGACGTAGCGGTACGCACCTACGAAGAGCATCTTTCGGCCTGGGAAGAGATGGATCGCCTTGGCTACGATGGGGTCGGCTTCAACGAGCATCATTGTTCGCCCTATGGGCTGATGAATTCGCCGAACCTGATGGCATCGGCCGCGGCCCAGCGTACCAAGAATTTGAAGCTGCTGATCTATGGCAACCTGCTGCCCCTGCACGAACCACTGCGCCTGGCGGAGGAGTTGGCGATGCTGGATTGCCTGTCGGACGGCCGGCTGATTTCCGGGTTTGCCCGGGGCATCCCGCGCGAATACCAGGTCCACAACGTGCCCTTGGCGGAATCCCGCGCCCGCTTCGAGGAAGCCTATGACATCGTCACCCGAGCCTGGACCGAGGATATTTTTTCCTACGAAGGCAAATTCTGGTCCTACAAGGACGTGGCCATCTGGCCGCGCCCGGTGCAGCGCCCGTATCCGGAGGTCTGGATTCCGGTCCTGGGCAGCAAGGAGTCCATCGAATTCGCGGCGGCCAGAAATGTCCCCATCACGCCGGGACTGGCGGGCGGCGGCCTGCGCGAGGATATCATCCGCTACTACGTGAAATGCATGACCGAGGCCGGCCATCAATTCACGCCTAACCACCTATCGCTTGGCATCAGCGCCTATGTGGCCGACAGCAAGGCCCAGGCAGTGAAGGAGATGGGGCCGTACGAGCTTTACTTCAACCGGGCCCTGTTCAGTCACGGCAGTTTCAATGCGACCGAGACCCAGCGCAAGGCCGGCTATGTCAGCCAGTCGTCGACCGACTATATCCGGCCGGAAAACCTGGCCGCCGTGTCCATGCCGCGCGAGGTGATGCGGAACATGACTATCGAGGATGTGGCAAGGCGGGCGGAGGATCTGCCCTGGGGAACGCCGGACGAGGTGATCGAGCGGATCATCCAGGCCGGGGAACACGCCGGCGCCAACATGGTGCAGATCAGCCTCAATCGCGGTGCCATGCCCCACGAAATGTTCATCGAGCAGATCCGCCGCTTCGCCAAAGACGTACTGCCGGCGTTGCAGGCGCACGAGGTCACCAGCGCACCGGCGTAGGACAGCGTCAACAGCCGCATGGATTCTCGGGTCACGGATCACTACAATCCGACCCAAATGGGACTGGAGACAAAGTGGGAGGACACCATGGTACTTAGAAATGCACACTACGGCAGCCTATTGGATGTCGCGCAAAGACTTCACGCGAAAGAGATTTCACCGGTCGAATTGACCGCGCACATGCTGAAACGCATCTCGGCCAAGGACAAGCGGCTCAAGTCCTATGCGACGGTCACCGCGGAGCTGGCCATGAAGCAGGCGAAAAAGGCCGAGACGGAAATTCTGCGGGGCCGCACAAAGGGGCCGCTCCATGGCGTGCCCATCGCGGTAAAGGATCTTTGTTATACCAAAGGCATCGCCACGGCGGCGGGAATGGCGATCCACAAGACGTTCAAACCGAAGTTCGATGCAACGGTGGTGAAACGGTTTGCCGATGCGGGCGCCGTACTGCTTGGCAAGTTGCAGATGACCGAGGGCGCTTTCGCCGACCACCATCCCGATATCGCACCACCGGTAAATCCCTGGCACGGAGACCATTGGTCGGGCGCCTCTTCCTCCGGTTCCGGCGTCGCGACGGCGGCTGGTCTGTGCTTTGCCTCGCTTGGTTCCGATACAGGCGGGTCGATCCGTTTTCCTTCGGCGGCGAACGGTCTGAGCGGGCTAAAACCAACCTGGGGTCGCGTCTCGCGCCATGGCGTCTTTGACCTGGCGCCCACGCTTGATCATGTCGGGCCCATGTGTCGGACCGCCGCCGACACGGGGGCGGTTCTGGGTGTGATTGCCGGCGCCGACCCAAACGATCCAACAGCGTCAGTGGCGCCGGTTCCGAACTATCTTGCCGGATTGGAGCGTGGTCTGAATGGCCTGCGCATCGGCGTCGATCCCGAATACAACCGTCGTGGCGTGGATGACACGATGACAAACGCGGTCAAGTCGGCCATGTCCGTGTTGCGGGCCATGGGCGCGGATGTGCGCGAGGTGACATTTCCGAATACCGACCAGGTGGTGAATGAATGGTCGGCGCACTGCGGTGTCGAAACCGCCTATGCCCACCGCGATACCTACCCGAAACATAAGGACCGCTATGGCGATGCACTATCAGGCTTGATTGATCTGGGGCATTCCCTGTCAGCCACGGAATACCAGGAGATCCTGCTGCATCGGCACGACTTTTGCGGCAACGTGCGGGCATTGTTTGAAGATATCGATATCCTCGTCATCCCGGCCCAGTCCACGGCATCGCCGACTTTAGAGCAGATGGCGACCCTGGGAGAAGATCCCGACGCATTGTTCTCCCTGCTGCGATTTACCGCGCCTTTCGATCTGACGGGAAGTCCGGCATTGACCATGCCCGCCGGATTCACCAAGGCCGGCCTGCCCGTGGCAATTCAGTTCGTCGGACGGCACTTTGAAGAAGATATCCTTGTAAGGGCCGGTCATGCCTACCAGCGGGAAACTGATTGGCATCAACAACACCCGGCTATCTAGAGCAACCCGCAGTCAATCGAATTCAATTGACTGCGGATAAGTTGCTCTATCTTAAAGGTTTTAGCGCATGGCTGCGCGTTCGATTGAACGCGACATGCGCTAATGGTTTACAATGCTCACTCCGGCATGCCCGCCATGTCCACCGGCGGGTAATAATGGTCATCACCCAGGGCATTGACCCGGGCCCAGAATTCCGGTCCCGCGGCAAGGCCCATGTCATTGATTTCCGCCGCCTGACGCCAGATATTCCACGAGGTCGGATGCAGGCGTGAAGCTTCCACCAACTGCTCGACACCTTCGCCCTCGCGGCCCTGACGCAGCAGATACTGGCCCAGACGGAAGTGACAATGGGCCTGGGCGATTTCCGCGCTGGGGGCGGCGGTATGACCCCGGGCCTGGTCGGCGCCAAAGGCATGGACGCTGTCCGATCCCGTAAGAACCCAATCCCGCACCGCCGCCACATAAGTCGCCTTGGCGGCGGCGGCGGTGGCCTGTTTGTCTTCCGGCACGGTCATGGTTTCAAAATCCAATGAACGGAAAGCCTCGAACGCGCCGGCGTTTTCGGCCGGGCGTACGATGCGGCCGTCTTCGTCAATCCAGACCGCCTGCGGCACGTTGACCATGTTGTACAGCTCCGCCACACGGTGATCCCGGTCGATCAGGGCCGGATAGGTGGGTGCGGCCTGTTCGATCCAGGGCCGGGCCGCATCCGCCCGGCTGTCCATGGCCACGGCGATGATGATGAAATTTGGATCCTGCAATTCGTCGTATAGTTTCTGCCACACGGACAGATCAGCACGACAGCCTCACCACGAGGCCCAGGTCGCAAGCAGGACCTTGCTGCCGCGATAATCCGACAGGCTGTGATTTGTACCATCAAGATCGGGCAGCGTGAAATCCGGCGCATCCAGGGACTTCAGGCTCTCCGCCCGATCGGCGGCAGCTTCGCCAAGGGCCCAGATATCACCGTCCTTGCTGCGCGCGGCCGGCTTGTCCAGGTGGTCCCAGAACGCCGCCAGATTGACCGAGCCGTCAGCCACGAAATCGGCCTCCCGGCCACTTGGCACCGGCACGCAAATATTGCCCCGGCACAACCCTTCGGGCTGCAATGACCAGCCGGTGGCCTTCGCCGCCTCGGCGGAGGACAACCACAGGCCCTCTTTTGCGGCGGCGGCGGCGACCGAAAAATCGCCTAGGTCCGAAAGTATCGTCGTCATTCCCATTCTCCCCATAAGATAACTCGTTCAACTGTCCATCATCTCGCGCATAGTCGCTTGCCGCGCCTCGGCGGTGGCAAAACCATTGTTGGCCCGGCACAGCTCTTCCGTCTGGGCCATGATCTCGTCGTTGGAGAGATCCAGATCGAACGGAATGGCCGCCGGCTGCGGAATGTACCAGGGCGTATGCGCATAAACTTCCAAGGTATTGTCCTCCGGATCGGAGAAATAGACCGACCAGGCATTGCCGTGGGTGATCACGCGGCGCACTTCCAGGCCGGCCGCCACCACCTTGTCGCGCATCTCCCGCACTTCATCCAGCGAGGCCACCAGGAAGGAGATTTGTTGGGCCACATTCGCGGTGGCGTCATCCTCCCTGCCGCCGACCAGCACCATCTGGTGATGTTCACCCGGATTGGCCGACAGGAAGGCGATATTCAAATGAAAATCCGGCGGCCGGCCCGCGTCCGTCAAAGTCAGGCCAAAGACGTCCGAATAAAATTGCAGCATCCTGTCCATATCCTTGACGTAGATGCCGACGTGCGTGAGCTGCGGTTTGATCATCCCTCACCCCCTGTTTGCGAAAGATTATCATAAACTCTGACGCGCGCGCCGCAACAGGAACCAGGCGATGATCATGTGCAGAATATTGACGGCTACCGCAATGATGAACGCCAGACGGTAGGAGCCGGTCCAATCGTACAGCAAACCGGCAAGCCAGGCGCCCAGGGCCATGCCCAGCAATGTGGTCGATAATACGACCGATATTCGCCAGCCGACCTGCCCCGGCACGAAATAGCCGCGCACGATAACCGCATAGGAAGGCACGATGCCGCCCTGGCTTAACCCGAACAGAGCCGACATCAGGTAGAGCGCGGTCAGGCTTTCGGCGAACATGAACATGAACAGCGTCAAGGCCTGCAAACTGCCCCCCAGCAAAAGGGTCTTGAGGCCGCCGATCCGGTCGGAAATCCAACCGAAAGCCAGGCGGCTGACAATCCCGGTGGCTAGCAACAAGGCCAGCATCTCGGCCCCGCGCCGAGCCGCATGGCCCAGGTCCGTGGCATGGGCGACGATATGGGCCTGGGGCACCGCCATGGCAACACAACAGGCCAAACCGGCGCAGCACAAGACGCCATGCAGTCCATTTGGCGCTAGCCCCAGGGGCCTGTCCGTCGTCGCATGTCCACCGGGCGGCGCCTGCAGAACCGCCGTCGGGCGGCGGCGCAGCAGCAGGCACAGCGGCGGCAAGGCCAACAACAGAAAGAGGGCGATGCCATCATATGTGGCACGCCAATCTGATACATCGATGAAATACTGCAACATAGGCGGCCACACCACACCAGCCAGATAGATGCCGGAGGAAATTGTCGCCACCGCCAGACCCCGCCGGCGTTCAAACCACAAGGTGGTATCGGCGACCAGGGGCGCGAACATGGCGGCGTTGCCCAGAGCGCCGATCAACAACCCGTGGGCCAGATACAGTTGCCACATCGCGCTGGCCCTGGCGGCCAGAAAAAAACCCAATGCCAGCATGATACTGCCCAACAGACAGGGCCACATGACGCCCACCCGGTCTGACCAGCGGCCCATTACAATGCCGCCCAGACCAAAGCCGATCATGGTGACCGCATAGGCCATGGATACCGATGACCGGCTGGTTCCGAATTCAGTTGCAATGGGTTTCAGGGCCACGACGACGGCATACATGCCGACCGTGCCAAGGGTCATCAGGGTCAGCGCGGCAGCCAGGCGTATATAGGCGTAGGCGGGCTCGCGCGCCGTCGATGTGGCGTCAACGGCCATGCGGTATCATTCTTCCCGTGATTTCGTGGGGCGCGATACGGACATCATAATCATTTGACGGTCGCTGTCGCCGTCGAAATTCACTTATCATGGGCACAACCAATTCGGCCTAATCGTGGAGCCATGCCATGTTTTATTCCATAGCCAAAATGTTCTGGGGTCTGGCAACGCCTTTGAACCTGACGCTGATCCTGTTGTGTCTGGCGACAATCATGCTGTGGTCACGCTGGCGGCGCCAAGGCGCCTGGTTGGCCAGCCTGGTGACGATCGTGTTGTTATTGATAGCGGTGCTGCCCTTGGGCAGCTGGGTCCTGGCGCCGCTTCGGAACCAATTCGCTCCTTACGATGTCGACGCCGGCCCCGCGCATGGAATAGTTTTGCTGTCAGGGGCGGTGGTCAATCTTGGCCTATCCCAAAAAATGGGCCATGTGGTACCGGGTCGCGCGGCCAGCCGAATGGTCGAATTCATGCGCCTGGCGCGCGCGTTTCCACGGGCCCGACTGCTGATCTGCGGCGGCAATGTTGACCGCAGCGGTGGCAAGAGCTCACGAGCAGAGGCCGTTCTGATTGCGGATTACCTGGTCAGTCGTGGAATTGTGGCTGACCGGCTGATGATCGAGGACCGCTCCCGCGATACATATGAAAATGCCGTGATGGGGCGTGCCTTGGCTCGGCCCAAGGGTGGTGAACGCTGGTTGCTAGTGACTACCGCCTGGCACATGCCCCGTGCCATGGCGGTATTTCGTGCTCAAGGCTGGCCCGTTGTTGCCGCGCCGCCCATGGCCGGGCGACGTCAATCCGTGGCCTTGCGACTGGGCTTCAACCTCGGCAGTGGCCTAGGCGCCATCCGTGTTGCCATGCATGAATATATAGGCCTGTTGGCTTATCGCCTAAATGGCCGGAGCACGACCCTATGGCCGGAACCTTGATCGGGGAAAGGCCTTACGACGGCGGCTGGGTGCTGTATGAGTGGTTGGGGACCCAGGATTCGAACCTGGACTTACGGAGTCAGAGTCCGCTGTCCTACCATTAGACGAGTCCCCAACATGGGCCTTGGCCGCAACAACGCCCGAAAACCGAGATTGGGCGCAAACTATGAAGCGGCCGCCACAATGTCAACCGATCGCGGCCCGTAATCCAGCCTATTGCCAGGACGGCAGCAAGAGGTCAAGGTGTCATATAAGAAGAATCACACCTATTTGGGGCCGAACAGGCGGTGAAAGAACAGGGTAGCAACAGACCAGGTCATCAGGGCGGCCATATGGAGCATACCTATGCCGCCATTGACCTGGGCACCAACAATTGCCGCTTGCTGGTCGCCCGTCCGGCAGCGGAAGGGTTTCGCGTGGTAGATGCCTTTTCCCGTATCGTCCGTTTGGGCGAAGGCGTTGACGGCAGCCTGCGCCTGTCGGAAGAGGCCATGAAGCGCACCATCGCCGCTCTTAAGGTCTGCGCCGATAAGATGCGTCGGCGCAAGGTGACTCGCGCCCGCTGCGTCGCCACCGCCGCCTGCCGCAGGGCCGAGAATTGCGACGAATTCCTCAAACGGGTGAATCAGGAAGCCGGGCTGTTCATAGAAACCATTTCGGCCGAGGAAGAAGCCAATCTGGCGGTCGCCGCATGCCGTCCGCTGTTGGCCGAGGAAGCCCGTTTCGCCTTGGTATTCGACATCGGCGGCGGCAGTACCGAGTTGATTTGGGCCCGCCATGACGCGGAGGCGGGGATAAAGCCAATTGCCATGACCTCGCTGCCCCATGGCGTGGTCAGCATTGCCGAGCGCCACGGCAGTGGTGATTTCTCGCCGGCAGAGTTCGAGGCTCTGGTGCAGCAAATTGGCGGCCAGTTGTGCGCGTTTGAAACCGCCAATGATATTAATCGACACATTCGCCAGGGTGGGGTGCAGATGATCGGTACCTCGGGCACCGTGACCACCTTGTCAGGCGTGCATTTGGGGCTGCAAAAATATGACCGCCAACGGGTCGACGGTCTGTGGCTGTCATTTGCCGATGCCGGTGCGGCGGCGGAAAAATTGCGTAATATGAAGTTGGAACAACGTGCAGCGCACCCCTGTATTGGCCGCGGCCGGGCGGATTTGGTGGTGGCGGGTTGCGCCATATTGGAAGCTATACGCCGCACCTGGCCGGTAGAGCGTTTGCGCGTCGCGGATCGCGGCGTGCGCGAAGGGCTATTGTTGTCGCTGATGCGATGGGATCAAGCCACCGCCGCGACTGCGCCTGCGAATGAACGCATCAGCACGAACGGCGCAGCCCTATGAAACCCCGCCGCGGCGGACTGAAAGAAAGCCGATGACCGGCCGTTCGAAAGGTTCGGGAGGTCCTGGAGGCGCGGGCAAGGGCGGCGGTAAATCCCGGCCTTCCGGGCGCAATCTGGCGGTTCGCGTGCGCACGGCGCGGCGGCGCAAGACCTCGTCCACACGTTGGCTGCAAAGACAGCTGAACGATCCCTATGTGGTGGCAGCGAAAAAGGATGGCTATCGCTCCCGCGCCGCCTACAAACTGCTGCAATTAGACGAAAAATTCAAACTACTGAAAAAGGGCCAGGCCGTGGTTGATCTGGGTGCCGCACCTGGCGGCTGGACCCAGGTTCTGCTCCACGCGCTGGGTCCTCGGGGCAAAATCCTGGCTGTCGACGTGAATGAGATGGACGAGGTAGCCGGCTGCATGACGCTGGTCGGCGACGCGACCGATCTGGCCACTGAAGCGGCGATCCGCGACGCTTTGGACGGCCCGGCGGATCTGGTATTGAGCGACATGGCACCGCCTGCCACGGGACACCGGGCCACGGATCATCTGCGCATAATCGCCCTTGCCGAAGCGGCGCTGGATCTGGCCCGTTCCGTCTTGGCACCGGGGGGCGGATTCGTCGCCAAGGTCTGGCAGGGCGGTACCGAAGGAACCCTGTTGGCGGATTTGAAAAAGGACTTCGTCCATGTCCGCCATGCCAAGCCAGAGGCCTCCCGCGCCGGCTCGGCCGAGATGTACGTGGTCGCCACGGGCTATCGGGGCGCGGGGAACGATACTGACGATGATATGGATAACGATATGGATATTGAACAGCGGGAGGGATAGGCGCGGGCGAAAATTTGGTTTATATGGAGGCACGATTTCTCAAAAAAGAGCAGCACCAATGAGTGAAGCCACGGCCATCGAAGAATTCCAACCCTTTCTGCAGCCCGCGATATTCGTGGATAGCGACCATCCGGCGGTAATTGAGTTTGCCCACCGCGCCGGTGGCAAGGACGGCACCGATCTGGAAAAGGCGGTGCGCTTGTATTACGCCGTCCGCGACGAATTCCGCTACGACCCCTATGGCGTCGAGATGACGGAATACGGCATGAAAGGCTCCACCGTCTTGGAGCGGGGCAACGGTTTCTGCATCACCAAGGGAGCTTTGTTGGCCGCCGCCTGCCGTGTATTGGGCATTCCGACGCGGCTGGGTTTCGCCGATGTGCGCAACCATCTGGCCTCCGAACGGATGATCGAACTGATGCAGACGGACCTGTTCGTCTATCACGGCTTTGTCGAAATCTATCTGGAAGACAAATGGGTTAAGGCGACCCCGGCGTTTAATCTTAGCCTGTGCGAGAAATTTGGCACGCTGCCCCTGGAATTCGACGGCCGTACCGATTCAGTCTTCCATCCCTACGATGCGTCCGGCAATCTGCATATGGAATATATCACCGATCACGGCTCGTTCGCCGATACGCCGCTGGCGGATATCAAGGCGTCCTTCATGAAACATTATCCCGCCATGTACAGCGACGAAGCCCAGGACGGCGTGCGGGGCGACATGGAAGCCGAGGCGATCGCCGATAGGAGCAAGCCCTAAGATGGGCGAAAAGGTGGCAGCCCCCGGCCGCCGCCAAAGGAAGACCGCGCGAAACTTGCGGCGAAATTTTTGTTCTCGGTCTTGTGATAAAGGGGCGCTTCGTGCGCCCTGTTTTTATTTTGGCCGGCGTGGCATGGTGCCCGCCATCACGTGGAGGCAGGCGGTAATATGAAGATATCCGAGGCGCTGACGTTCGATGATGTTCTCCTGAAACCGGCGGCTTCCGCCGTATTGCCCAATCAAGTCACGACAAACACTCAAGTGACCCGCGCCATTCAACTTGGCATTCCCTTGCTGTCCTCGGCCATGGATACGGTGACCGAACATCGTTTGGCCATCGCCATGGCGCAGCTGGGCGGCCTGGGCGTGATCCACAAAAACCTCGATGTCGAGGCCCAGGCCGAAGAAGTGCGCCGGGTGAAAAAGTTCGAGGCCGGCATGGTCGTCAATCCGGTCACCATTCACCCGGATCAGAGCCTGGACGACGCCCTGACCTTGATGCAGCACCATGGTATTTCCGGTATTCCGGTGGTCGAGCCGGGCTCTGGCAAACTGGCCGGAATTCTGACCAACCGTGACGTGCGTTTCGCCACGGACAAGCGCCAGCCGGTCAAGGAATTAATGACCCACGAAGGTCTGGTCACGGTGCGTGAAGGTGTCGATAGCAGTGATAGCGACGAGGCCAAGCGCCTGCTGCACAAACACCGTATCGAAAAGCTGCTGGTGGTGGATGAAAACGACAAATGCGTCGGCCTGATCACCGTCAAGGATATGGAAAAGGCCACCACCTATCCCAACGCCGCCAAGGACGAACAGGGCCGCCTGCGGGTCGCCGCCGCCACCGGTATCGGCGCCGACGGCCTGGCCCGGACCGAAGCATTGATCGACGCCGGCGCCGACCTGATCATCGTCGATACCGCCCATGGCCATTCGGGCATGGTGCTGGACAGCGTTACCGAGATCAAGAAATTGAGCAATTATACCCAGCTTGCTGCCGGTAATGTGGCCACTGGTGACGGCGCCAGGGCCCTGGTGGATGCGGGCGCCGATGCCGTGAAGGTGGGCATCGGACCTGGTTCCATCTGCACGACGCGCATTGTCGCCGGCGTGGGCATGCCGCAATTGACAGCCATCATGGAAGCGGTGGAGGTTTGCCGGGACAATGATGTGCCTGTGATCGCCGACGGCGGCATCAAGTTTTCCGGCGACCTGGCCAAGGCTATCGCGGCGGGCGCCGACTGCGCCATGATCGGGTCGCTGCTGGCGGGCACCGAGGAAGCGCCGGGCGAAGTGTTCCTGTTTCAGGGCCGCTCCTATAAATCCTATCGCGGCATGGGGTCTCTGGGCGCCATGGCCAGAGGGTCGGCGGATCGCTACTTCCAGGAGGAAATCCGCGAAGCCATCAAGCTGGTGCCGGAGGGTGTGGAAGGCCGGGTGCCGTACAAGGGCCCGGTAGCGAATATTATCCACCAGCTGATCGGCGGTCTGCGCGCCGCCATGGGTTATACCGGAAACGGATCGATCGAGGCCATGCGCCGGGAATGCGAGTTTGTCCGGGTCACCCAGGCGGGCTTCCGGGAAAGCCATGTGCACGATGTAGCCTTGACCCGGGAAGCCCCGAACTACCCCCTGAACCCGTCCTAGGCGCGGCTCATGACACCGGGGGCGCGGCTACAGGCGGCGATCGAATTGATTGAGCAGATCGCCGGTACACAAACGCCCGCCGACCGTCTGGTCGGGAACTATTTTCGCAGCCGCCGCTACGCCGGATCCAAGGACCGGCGCGCGGTCACGGACATGGTCTATGACGTGCTGCGTCGCCGCGGCGAATATGCCTGGCGCGCCGGCGGCACCGACAGCCGCCGCCTGCTCTTGGCCCATTTGACGGCCCCAGACAACGCGGACAACGCGGACAACGCAAACATGGATGACGTCGCCGGGCTTTTTGACGGCACGCAGTATGGCCCCGCCAACTTGGATGGGGAAGAACAGGCGACGCTGTCCAGACTGACGCAAGCGGAGAATGACAAGGCACCGGCCTGGGTCGGAAACAATTATCCAGAATGGCTGGATCAGAGCCTGACGCGGCGGTTTGGCTCTAACCTGGATGGCGAAATGGCGGCCATGATGGGCCGGGCCAGTGTTGATTTAAGAATCAATGCCCTGAAATCGAATGCCGGAGAGGTTGCCGCAAGTCTGGGGGCGGAGGATATTTCCACCACCCCCGGTGCTTTCGCGCCCAATGCCCTTCGCCTGGACGGCCGCCGTTCCCTGGCCAACCACCCGCTCTATCAAAACGGCACAATCGAGGTTCAGGACGAAGGCTCGCAACTTGTCGCCCTGTTATGCGCTGCTCAGCCGGGCCAGCAGGTGGTCGACTATTGCGCCGGTGCCGGTGGTAAGAGCCTGGCCCTGGCGGCGCAAATGGACAACAAGGGGCAGATTTTCGCCTTTGACAGCAATCCCCGCCGCATGCGTCCCTTGCGGGAGAGGCTGCAGCGCGCGGGCGTTCGCAATATTCAAACTCATGCCCTGGCCGACCCCGCAGCGGCCGCGACCTTGGCTGATCTGGACGGCAAGGCTGATCGGGTGTTGCTGGATGTACCCTGCAGCGGTTCCGGCGCCTGGCGCCGCAACCCGGAAAGCAAATGGCGCCTGACGGCCGGGCAATTGGCCCAATATGGCCTCACCCAGGGCGAAATCCTGCGCCGATCCGCACCCCTGGTGAAGCCTGGCGGACGGCTGATCTACGCCACCTGTTCGATCCTGATGGAAGAGAACGAGGATCAGATCGATGGTTTTTTGTCCGCGCATCCCGAATTCGAGATCTTGCCCGCCGATGCGGTTTGGCGGCAGGTCCTGGAGGGCCCCTGTCCCTTTGACGGTCCCTATTTGCGCCTGACCCCGGCACAACATGGTACCGATGGTTTCTTCCTGGCTGTTCTCGTGCGCAAGCAATCTTGATAGGCAGGTGAGGTGCGGCCGGGTTAAGCTTGCTCAGCTTTGGGAATATTGGGGATCTGCCATGAAACTTTTGTTCGCCTCTCTGATTGCCCTGTCACTCTGCCTCCCGACAGCTTTTGCGGCGGGTAGTGAGGAGGACGAGAGCAATCCATCGGTCTCGGCCGCGGTCCAGGCCATCAAGGCACAGGATTGGCCCGGCGCCATCACTTTGTTAAAGGCGGAGGTCGCGGCCAACAAAGGCACGGCCAGCATCCATAACTACATCGGATTTGCTCATCGGAAGCTGGGTGATTTCGACAACGCCTTTAAACATTACGCCATCGCCCTGAAGATGAACCCCGAACACCGGGGCGCCCACGAATATGTGGGGCAGACCTATCTGGCGGTGGGCAATCTGGAAATGGCGAAAAAACATTTGGACGCCCTGGACCGAATCTGCTTTTTCGGCTGCGAGGAATATGACGACTTGAAAGCCGCCGTCGCCACCTACCGCCCGAAATAGGCGGCTTCGGCAAGATGCGGGAATAGCTTCTTGCGCCGGGACCAAGGGCCGTCGTAAAGCTGGCCCATGAATAAAGACGCCAACGACCCAAAAGATACCGGGGAAAAAATCCTGATTCTCGATTTCGGCAGTCAGGTCACGCAGTTGATTGCCCGCCGCCTGCGGGAAAGCAACGTCTATTGCGAAATCGTGCCCTATACAAAGGGTGAGGAGGCGTTGCGGGCCAGCCGCCCCAATGGCGTCATTCTCTCAGGCGGGCCGTCATCGGCGACCGAGGCCGACACCCCCAGGGCGCCGCAAAGCCTGTTTGATATGGGCATCCCTGTGTTGGGAATTTGCTATGGCCAGCAGACCATGTGCGCCCAACTAGGCGGCCGGGTGGAGCCGTCGGACCATCAGGAATTCGGCCGCGCCTTTGTCGAGGTCAGCGGCGATTGCGCCTTGCTGGACGGCCTGTGGCAATCGGGCCAGCGGCACCAGGTCTGGATGAGCCATGGCGACCGGGTGACGGAACTGCCGCCCGGCTTCAGCGTGGCGGGGACATCGGAAAATTGCCCCTTCGCCGTGATCGCCGACGACGCCCGTAAGTTTTATGGCGTGCAGTTTCATCCGGAAGTCATGCACACCCCCGATGGCACCGCCTTGTTGCGGAATTTCACCCATCATGTGGCCGGCTGCCGGGGCAGTTGGAACATGGCGACGTTTCGTCAGGAGGCGGAGGCGCGGGTCAAGGCCCAGGTCGGCGACGGCAAGGTCATTTGCGGTTTGTCGGGCGGCGTCGATTCATCCGTCGTGGCGATCCTGCTGCACGAGGCTATCGGCGAACAGCTGACCTGTGTGTTCGTCGATCACGGCCTGCTGCGGGAGGGCGAGGCGGAGGAAGTCGTCAGCCTGTTCCAGGAACATTACAATCTCGCCCTGGTACATCGGGACGCCTCCGAGCTTTTCCTGTCGAAATTGGACGGGGTCAGCGATCCCGAACAGAAACGGAAAATCATCGGCGCCACCTTCATCGATGTGTTCGAGGAGGAGGCCAACAGGATCGGCGGCGCGGAATTTTTGGCCCAGGGCACGTTGTACCCGGACGTTATCGAATCCGTTTCGCCTTCGGGCGGGCCGTCGGCCACCATCAAATCCCACCACAACGTGGGCGGCCTGCCCGAACGCATGAACATGGAACTGGTGGAACCCTTGCGGGAATTGTTCAAGGACGAGGTGCGGGATCTAGGCCGCACGCTTGGCTTGCCCGAAAGCCTGGTCGGCCGCCATCCTTTTCCGGGCCCCGGCCTGGCGATCCGCTGTCCCGGCGAATTGAGCGCCGACAAGCTAGCCATCCTGCGCCGGGCCGACGCCATCTATCTGGATGAGATCCGCAAGGCCGGCCTGTACGACGCCATCTGGCAGGCCTTTGCCGCCCTGCTGCCCGTGCGCACCGTGGGCGTCATGGGCGATCAACGCACCTATGATTATATCTGCGCCCTGCGCGCCGTCACCTCAACCGACGGCATGACGGCGGACTATTATCCCTTTGATCACGAATTCCTGGGCCGCACCTCGACCCGCATCATCAACGAGGTACGCGGCATCAACCGGGTGGTCTACGATGTCACCTCGAAACCGCCCGGAACCATCGAACTGGAGTAGCAAGCATGAGTAAAAGACCCAACAGGCTGGACGCCCTGCGCGAAACGGCGCCGAAGCTGGTGGAATTGACCGAGCAGGTCGCCTACGCCGACGTCTGGGAGCGGCCGGAGCTGTCGAAGCGGGACCGCAGCCTGATCACCGTGGCCGGCCTGGTGGCCATGAACCGGGAACGGCAGTTGACCGGCCATTTGAACCGGGCACTGGACAACGGCGTGACGAGGGAGGAGCTGATCGAGGCGATTACCCACATGGCGTTTTATTCCGGCTGGCCCACCGCCCTGACCGCCGCCGCCATCGCCAAGGATGTCTTCGAAGCACGGGAAGATTAAAGCCATGTCTGAATTGCATTTCGCCACGGCCGTCGAACTCGCCGCCAAGATCAAGGCAAAGGAGATCAGCGCCGTCGAACTGCTGGATCACTATCTGGATCGGGTGGAAAAATACAATCCGGCCTTGAACGCCATCATCTGGATGGACGTGGAAGGTTCGAGAGCCAGAGCCAAGGCCGCCGATGACGCCCTGGCCCGGGGCGAGGACTGGGGGCCCCTGCATGGCCTGCCCATGACCGTAAAGGAAGCCTATGATCTGGTCGGCAGCCCGACGACCTGGGGCATTCCCGCATTGAAGGACAATATCCCGGAGGAGAACTCCTTTGTCGTGGATCGGCTTCTGGACGCCGGCGCGATTATTTTTGGCAAGACCAACGTACCGCTCAATCTGGCCGATTGGCAGTCCTTCAACGACATTTACGGCACCACCAACAACCCTTGGGATCTAGGCCGGACGCCCGGCGGCTCCTCGGGCGGTTCCGCCGCCGCCCTGGCCGCTGGATTGACCGGGTTGGAAGCGGGCAGCGATATCGGCGCCTCAATCCGCAATCCGGCCCATTATTGCGGCGTTTTCGGGCACAAGCCCACCTTTGGCATCGTACCGGACGACGGCCATACCCCACCCGGCGTGATCAGTCATTCGGATATCGCCGTTGTCGGCCCCATGGCCCGCAGCGCCGAGGATCTGGCCCTGTCCCTGGATATCATGGCGGGACCGGACCGCTATACCGGAACCGGCTGGCGCCTGGAATTGCCACCGGCGCGCAAGACCGCCCTGAAAGATTTCAAGGTCGCCGTGATGTTGAGCAGCGGGGAGGCGGAGGTCGACCAACCCTATCAGGATTGCCTGGCCAACGTGGCCGACCGCATGGCCCAGCTGGGCGCCACGGTCAGCGACACCGCGCGTCCTGATGTGGATACCGCCCGGGCGTTCGAGGTCTATATCACCATACTAAGGGCCGCCACATCCGGCAGTGCCACGGACGAACAACGGGTAAATTTTGCCAAGGTCGCCGCCGATCCGGAAACCGACCCCAACAGCTATCTGGCTCGCATGGCAAAGGGCGTGCTGCTGCCCCACCGGGAGTGGCTGGCCCTGGATAACGAGCGCGAATTCATGCGCCGGGCCTGGGCGGAATTCTTCAAGGAATGGGATATCCTGCTCTGCCCCGCCGCCACCTCCGCCGCCTGGCCCCATGACCAGGAAGGCGAACGCCACAACCGTTTCATCACCGTGAATGGCAAGCCGCAACGGGGCGTCGATCAGATGTTCTGGGCCGGCTATCCCAACATGGTCTTCCTGCCCTCCACCGTCGCGCCGGCGGGCCAAAGCCCCGAGGGCCTGCCCCTGGGCCTGCAAGCCGTCGCGGCCGAGGGCGAGGACAAAACAGCCATCGAATTCTGCCGCCTGACCTCAGCCGAAATCTATGGCTTCAAAGCACCGACCGGATACGATTAGCGCCATTTAGGCCGCGACGGCGGCCCGGCGCCGATGCGCCGCCCACGCGGAGCGGTGCGTATCCGCACACAAGCGTGAGCGAAATAATTTACCGATACGTGAACGTCGCCTTGCGCTTTTCCAAAAAGGCGTCGCGGCCTTCGATGTAGTCGGCGCCCTGGAAGCCTTCGGATCGCAGGCGTTTCGAGGTGTCGGTTTCGTCCACCGCGCCTTCGAGAATTTCGCTGACCATGGTTTTCACCGCGCGGATGGTGAATTGCGACAGATTGCAAAGGTTCTGGGCAAATTCCTGGGTGCCGGCTTCCAACTCGTCGGGCTCGAACAGGCGGGTGGCCAGGCCGATGGACAGCGCCTCCTGTGCCTCGATCACCTTGGCGCCCATCAACATTTCCTTGGCTCGGCTGGGCCCGATCAAATCCGCCAGACGCTTGGTTTCCGACAGGCTGTAGGCAATGCCCAGGCGGGCGGGCGGAATGCAAAAGCGCGACGTGGTGTCCGCATAGCGCAGATCGCAGTTCAGGGCGATGGCGCAGCCGCCGCCGAAACAAACGCCGCGCACCATGGCGATGGTCGGCTTGTTCAGCGACGCGATGGCGTCATAGGCGGTGCGGATCTTGTCATGATAGGCACCGGCGCTTTCCGCCGTGGCATGGACGATGGGAAATTCCGAAATATCAGCCCCGGCGGCAAAGGCCCGCGGCGCGGAGGAGCGCAGAATGACCACTTTCACATCGTCATCGTCCCCAGCCTGGCCAAACAGATCAATGATGCCCTGCCACACTTCGGCGTTCAGGGCATTCAGCTTGTCCGGCCGGTTTAGGACAATCTCGGCGATCTCGCCATTCTTGGTCAAATAAATCGGTGCGTCACTCATGTTAGGCCTTTCTAAGGTGGTGCCGGGACGGCTTCGCGCTGTAAACTGCCCTGATCTCGTATTGGGGATGGCATGGCAAACTATTCGATCTTCGCCCTTGCGCGCAATGCATTGCAGCGTCACCAGCGCTGGCCTCAGGCTTGGCGCAGCCCGCAGCCGCGCCCATCTTACGACGCGGTGATCGTCGGCGGCGGCGGGCATGGGCTCGCGACGGCCTATTATCTGGCCAAGGTTCACGGTATGCGCGACATCGCGGTGCTGGAAAAGGGCTGGATCGGCGGCGGCAACACGGGGCGCAACACGACCATCGTACGTTCCAACTATCTGTATCCCGAAAGCGCGGCGATCTATGACCATGCCCTGAAGCTGTGGGAAGGCTTGAGCCAGGAGCTGAACTTCAACGTCATGTTCTCCCCCCGGGGGGTCATCAACCTGGCCCATGATCCGGGCGAAGAGCGGGAATTGCGGCGGCGTATCTATGCCAACCAATTGGCCGGCGTGGATGCGGAATGGGTCGGCCCCTCACAGTTGGCCGAACTTTGCCCGATCCTGAACCTGGACCAGAATATCCGGTATCCGGTGGTCGGCGGTACTTTGCAGCGGCGCGCCGGCGTGGCCCGCCATGACGCGGTGGCCTGGGGCTATGCCCGGGGCGCCGACAGCCTGGGCGTGGATATCATCCAGAATTGCGAGGTTACCGGCTTCGATATTCAGGACGGCCGCATTGAAGGTGTGAAAACCAGTCTTGGCGATATACGCACGGCCAAGGTTGGCGTGGTGGCGGCGGGGCATTCATCGGTGCTGGCCGCCATGGCCGGCATCCGCCTGCCGCTGGACAGCCATCCCCTGCAGGCCCTGGTTTCGGAACCGGTAAAGCCCGTCATGCCCACGGTCATCATGTCCAACAAGGTGCATGCTTATATGAGCCAGTCGGACAAGGGTGAACTGGTGATCGGCGCCGGCATCGATCCCTATAATTCCTATGCCCAACGGGGCAGCATGCCGGTGATCGAGGAAACTATAAGAGCGGTGGTGGAGCTGTTCCCCATCACCTCGCGCCTGAAGATGATGCGGCAATGGGCCGGCATCGTGGATATCTGCCCGGACGCCAGCCCGATCATCTCGGCCACGCCCGTGGACGGGCTGTACTTCAACTGCGGCTGGGGTACGGGCGGGTTCAAGGCGACGCCCGGTTCGGGCCACCTGTTCGCCCACACCCTGGCCAAGGGAGAGGCCCACCCCATCAATGCGCCCTTTGCGTTGGAGCGTTTCTACAGTGGCGCCCTGGTGGCCGAGCATGGCGCCGCGGCGGTGGCTCACTGATGTTACAGCTCGATTGCCCCTGGTGCGGCTCCCGGTCCGAGGAGGAGTTTTCCTGCGGCGGGGAAGGTCATATCGTCCGCCCGACAAAATCCGAGGACATGGACGATGCCGCCTGGGGTGACTATGTCTTCATGCGATCCAACCAAAAGGGCGTGTTTTTCGAACGCTGGCGCCACGCCCTTGGCTGCGGCCGCTGGTTCAATGTGGCCCGCAGCACCATCAGCCATGACATCCTGGCCGTCTATCGGGTCGGCGATGCCAAGCCGGAGCTGCCCGAATGAGCCCGCAGACACATCGTCTTGATACGGGTGGCCGCATCGAACGCTCGGAAACTCTGAGTTTTCGTTTCGATGGCCAAACCATGCAGGGTCATCCTGGCGATACCCTGGCCTCGGCCCTGTTGGCCAATGGGGTTCGTCTGGTCGGGCGCAGCTTCAAATACCACCGCCCCCGGGGCCTGATGGCGGCGGGGGGGGGGGAGCCAAACGGACTGGTCCGTCTGCGGACGGGTGGCCGGGCCGAACCCAATGTGCGGGCCACGGATGTGCTGTTGTACGACGGTCTGGTGGCGGAGAGCCAAAATCGCTGGCCCAGCCTGAATTTTGATCTGGGCGCCCTGAATGATCGCCTCTCGCCGCTTTTTCCGGCCGGTTTCTATTACAAGACCTTCATGTGGCCAGCCAGTATGTGGCCCACCTACGAGGCGGTGATCCGGCGTATGGCCGGCCTGGGCCGGGCGGCGGCGGAGGCCGATCCCGACCGATACGAAAAGCAATATGCCCATTGCGATGTACTTGTGGTGGGCGGCGGCCCCGCCGGGCTGGCGGCGGCGTTGTGGGCCGGGCGGACCGGGGCGCGGGTTCTGCTGGTGGATGAAGGCGCGGAATTCGGCGGCGCCCTGTTGGGCAACGGCCAAACGATCGATGGCGCGCCGGGCATGGACTGGGTGGCGGCGATCGTCAAGAATTTGAACAAAGCGGAGAACATCCGGCTGCTGCCGCGCACCACGGTGACCAGCTACCACGACCATAACGCCCTGACCATGCTGGAACGGGTGGCCGATCACCTGGCGGCGCCCGAACCCGACCAGCCGAGGCAACGGCTGTGGCAGGTCCGGGCGAAGCAGGTCATCCTGGCCACCGGCGCCTTGGAGCGGCCGCTGGTTCTAGCCAACAATGACCGTCCCGGCGTCATGCTGGCGGGTTCGGTGCAGACTTACATTAACCGCTATGGCGTCCGTCCGGGCCAACGGGCCGTGGTCTTCACCAATAACGACAGCGCCTACCGCGCCGCCCTGGACCTGAGCAAAGCCGGTATCAAGATCGCGGCACTGGTGGATTTACGCCAGACTGCGCCCCTGGGCTGGTTGCCGGACCTGGATGATGCCGGGATCGAGGTCATGGTCGACCGCGCGGTGACGGCGGTGGAAGGCCGCCAATCGGTCACCAGTGTACGCATCGGCAAATTGAACGACGCCGGCACCGAAGTCATCGGCGGTCTGGGCCGGCATGTGGACTGCGATCTGTTGTGTTTTTCGGGGGGCTGGACGCCCAGCCTGCATTTACTTTCCCAATCCGGTACCCGGCTGCTTTGGGACGAGGGCCTGGGCTGCTTCCTGCCCGGCCCGGCGACGCAAGCCGTCCGCGTGGTGGGTACGGCGGGCGGTGATTGTTCATTGCAGGATTGCCTGACCCTTGGCGCGGAGGCCGGCAATCAGGCCGCCAATGACGCGGGCCATCGACGCCGAGGCCGGGGACCGCGAAAACCCGTGGCCGGCGAAGAACCGACGCTATCACCGCCGCGGCCATTGTGGTCCATTCCCGGCAAGGGCAAGGCCTTCGTGGATTTTCAGTCCGACGTCACCGCCGCCGATCTGCGCCTGGCCGCCCGCGAAGGCTATCGCTCCATCGAGCATGTGAAGCGCTATACGACCACCGGCATGGGCACAGATCAGGGCCGCACCTCGAACATCAATGCCCTGGGCATCGTGGCCGAGGCCTTGGATGTGGCGATACCGGAGGTTGGCCATACCACATTCCGCCCGCCCTTTTCGCCGGTCACTTTTGGGGCCCTGGCCGGCCGACGCATCGGGACGTTGCTGGATCCGGTGCGGCGCACACCCATGCATAGCTGGCACCAGGCCAATGGCGCGGCCTTCGAATTGGTGGGCCAATGGCACCGGCCCTATTATTACCCCCGACCCGGTGAAGACATGGACAGGGCGGTGGACCGGGAGGTTCTGGCCGCGCGCAGCAGCCTCGCCATCATGGACGCGACCACCTTGGGCAAAATCGACATTCGGGGCGCGGACGCCGCCGAATTCCTCAACCGGGTCTACGTCAACGGCTGGAAGGGCCTGAAGGTCGGCGGCTGCCGCTATGGCCTGATGCTGGGCGAGGACGGCATGGTGTTCGATGACGGTGTCACCGCCCGCCTTGACGAAGACCATTTCCACATGACCACCACCACGGGCGGCGCGGCCCATGTGCTGGACTGGTTGGAAAGCTGGTCCCAGACCGAGTGGCCGGAATTACAGCTCTATTGCACATCAGCCACCGAGCAATGGGCCGTCGCTGCCGTCTGCGGCCCCAATGCCCGCCGGTTGATGGCGGATCTATGCCCCGATTGGGATCTGTCGCCAGAGGCCTTTCCCCATATGAGCTGGCAGGACGGCGAGGTGGCCGGCCTGTCGGCCCGGGTCTTCCGCATCGGCTTCACGGGCGAATTATCTTTCGAAATTAATGTGCCGGCCGGCCATGGCCCGGCCCTGTGGCATGCCTTGATGACGGCGGGTGAGAAATACGCCATCACGCCGTTCGGGACCGAGGCCATGCATGTGCTGCGCGCCGAGGTCGGCTTTATCATGGTGGGCCAGGAAACCGACGGCACGGTGACACCCCATGATCTGGGACTGGGCCGCATGGTCAGCAGCAAGAAGGACTTTCTGGGTAAGCGGTCGTTATCCCGCAGCGACACCATGCGCCAGGACCGCCCGCAATTGGTTGGTCTGCTGCCCGAGGACCCGCAACTGCGCGTACCGGAAGGCGCCCAGTTGATCGCGGGGGCCGACCCCGCGCCACCGCAAAGGGGCCAGGGCCATGTCACCTCCAGCTATCGCAGCCCCAATCTGGGGCGAACGTTTGCCTTGGGTTTGTTGCAAGGCGGCCATGAACGCCATGGAGAGACGATCCATATCGCATTTGACGGCAGTGCCGTCCCGGCGGCAGTGACCGCGCCGCGTTTTCTGGATCCGGGGGAAGCCGCCAAATGAACCAGCCTCGTCACGATCCGTCCCGCCATGATCCGCCACGCCATGATCCTTTGGGCCATCTGGCTCTTGCGGCGAAACGCAATGACAATACCGACAGTGCGGGCGTGACGATGCGGGCCCTGCCCTATCGCCCATCGCTTATTCTGCGCGGTGAAAGCGATGATACGGCATTCCTGGAGGGTTGCCGCAAAGCCCTGGGTATCGACGTGCCCCTGGCGCCCGGTCATGTGGCGGGCGGTGATGATTTCACGGCCCTGTGGCTGGGTCCCAGCGAATGGCTGATTCTGGGTCGCAATGGCCGGGACCGCTTGGCCGAAAACCTGGCCGGCTGCCATCATGCGCTGATCGACAACGGCGATGGGCAACAGGTCATCGCCCTGTCCGGGGCCCGAGCGGGCGCCGTCCTGAGCAAGCTATGTCCGTTGGATCTGGGTGGACCGGAGATGGACCCGGGGCGTTGCGCGCGCAGCGTCTTAGCGGGCATTGGCGTAACCATATGGCGAGGTGATACCGGGGCATTTCAGATGCACGTCGGTCGCAGTTTCGCTGATTATGCCTGGCGTATCATCGCTGATGCGGGCTTGGAATATGGCATCGTCGCCATCTTAGAGGACGCGGGCAGCGATCGGTAATTAGCTATTGCGGCTCTACAGTTTCAGTTGGATCATCGTCAGCTGGATCGTCGCCAGCCGGATTATCGTCAATTGCATCATCAAGCGCCGACGGATCTATCCCGGTCTTGGCTAGCTCGGCTTTATCGGCTTTTGCCTTCGCCTTTGCCGCCTTTTTCTCGGCCTTGCGCCGATCGCGTTCCTGGCGTTCAAAGTTGTAATTTGGCTTTCGCGCCATGGGTACCGCCTGTGTTTTCTTAGCCCGTGGAAGTTGTCCACAATCGACTAATCCATTGGGCTGTCGATTTCGAACAGGATTACGCCGCGGCCGGAATTTCCGGCCGCGGACGCAAACACAAAATCACGTACGAGGTCGTTCGCGGGTCATATCCGCTGGGGATATGACCTTGACCTTAAATGTAGAATAACCGAACCAAGCGAACCCGCTTGAAAAAAATTACTCTAGTCTTGCGCGACCAGGTTCTCCGCCGCCGAGCGACCATCACGGCCCGCGACAAGCTCGAACTCAACTTTTTGGCCTTCACGCAGGCTTTGCAGGCCAGCCCGCTCCACCGCCGAGATATGCACGAAGACATCTTTCGAACCATCAGCAGGCTCGATAAAACCAAACCCCTTTGTGGGGTTAAACCATTTCACTGTTCCGGTAGCCATTGCTACTCCCTTCAAACGATCAATTTAGTAGCGGCTTCCGGTATCAGGCGAGCCGCACCTCTCATAGATGCACGGAATCCACTCGCAACCGGCCCAAGAGCAGGTTCCGACGTGGCGAGGTGCAACGAGTGGCCTTACATGGCACCGTGCGGGATGCGTTGCAAGCGTTAAAATGGTAACAGGACAAAACACTTGCAGGGTGTTTCGTGACAAGCACACTGATCGCTGTTAACCATCGTCGGGATATGATCATCGTGAACGGCAGCAAGACAAAGGAAGAAGGCATGACCGACAACACCGAGGGCGCGGTACGGCCACGGCGCAGTTTCATATTCTCACCCGGCCTAAGGCCCGATATGTTCCCCAAGGCCCTGGCCTCGGGCACGGACATTGTCTGCGTGGAGCTGGAGGACGGGATTGCCCCCAAGGACAAGGCCGCGGCGCGGGAAGGCGGCTTGGCCTTGTTCGCCGAACCACAGGCCGACGATGGCGTCGAACGCATCGTCCGCATCAATTGCCTGCGCACGGAGTTCGGTATCGCCGATGTGCAGGCCGTGCTGGCCACGGACACGCCGCCACCCGCCCTGATGCTGCCCAAAGTGATGACACCGGACGAAATTGTCTGGCTGGATGATCTGCTGACCGAGCGCGGCCATGATACCCGCCTGCACGTGATCATCGAGACCAATCAGGGCCTGGAAGCCGCCTACGATATCGCCCATGCCAGCCCCCGCATCGACGCGCTGTTTTTCGGCGGCGTCGACATGGCGGCCGAATTGCGCTGCAAGAATGCCTGGGAACCGCTGCTCTATGCCCGCAGCAGGGTCGCCCATGCCGCTGCATCCGTGGGCATCGACGCCATTGACGTCCCTTATCTGGATCTCGACGACCTGGACGGCATGGCGCGGGAAGCCACCCTGGCGCGGGATCTGGGTTTCTCCGGCAAAGGCTCCATCCACCCCAAACAAATCCCCGTCCTGAACGGCGTCTTTACCCCCGACGAGGCCGCCGTGGCCCATGCCCGGCGCATCCTGAAGGCCTTCGCCGACGCCGATACGGGCCTGGTGGTGGTCGACGGCAAGCTGATCGAAAAACCGGTACTGCGCGAGATGTCGCGCATCATCGCCATCGCCGAGCGGGTATCGGCGTGATCGGAACGGACCGCCGTTTTTGAGGCTCTTCCGCCGCCTTGGTGCCCGATGCCGCCACCGCTTCGATCGACGGCGATAGGTAGGCGCCTTGTTTCAACAGCTCCTGCTGAATAAGCCGGGGATCAAGTGTTCTTGGCGCGATGCCGGCGTTGGCCGATAACGCGGCGGCGATGCCGGCGGCATGGCCGGTCAGCCAGCATTGGGGCACCTCGCGCAGGAAACCGTGTGAATTTGTATCGCAGGCCACGTGGCGGCCGGCAGCTAGCACACCTTCGATGCCCACAGGCACCAGGGCGCCGTAAGGGACTGAGATATTCGGGAACTTCGGCGCCAGGGAGGTGGAAACCCCGATTTCGTTATCCCAGACCTTGCCTTCGTCCCATTGGGCGCGGACCACCTTGTTCTCGCCGATCAGGCGGCGGCTGTGGCGGACACCGATCTGTGGCGCGCCCAGCATCAGAAAGGCGTTTTCGAAGCCCGGCGCATGCTCGCGGTAAGTTTCCACATGGCCGACGGTCAACTGCCGGGAGCGGACCTCGACCTCGGAGAGGTCCTCAACATCTACGGCGCTGTAGCCGGCCAGACGCGGGCCCATGAACAGGGCGACGTCGTTGCGCCAGGAAACAAACGGCCGTTCAAAATATTGCAGGCGCTCCCGGCCCCGGTTCATGAAATCCTTGAAGCCCTGTTCGTCGCCGGTCTTGAAATCGATCCAGCGCGCCATATCGACACCGCCGATCATAAAAGCGGTGTTGATGCAGGAATGAATATCGGTGGGGTCGCTGTCGGTCTCGAACGACAGACCCGCGCGGGCCAGCAGATCCGCATCGCCGGTGGTGTCGATCACCACCTTGGCCAGGATCGCCTGGCGGCCTTCCTTGCTTTCGAATATGGCGCCGCGCATGGCGCCGTCCTCGACGATGGGCTCTACCGCATAGGCATGGAAGGTCAGGCGGACCTTTTGCTCCAGCGCCATCTGCATGGACAAAGTCTTCAACGCTTCCGGATCAACGGTCGGCGACCAGGTGGTGACGCCGTGAAAGGCCGCCGTGCGCTGCGACCAGTACGCCGCCGTGGCGGCATCGGTTGAGCCCCAATCGGTGCGCGCCGGGCCCTGCACCGCATCCTCTGGCAACCGGTCGAGGATGTCGCGGGCCATGCCGGCGATGACCTGTTTGCCGCTCCAGTCCGACATACGGTCGATCCAGATCACCAGACCGCCCGTGGGTAATCCGCCCAGATGGTTGTAGCGCTCCACCAGCATGACATCAGCGCCAAGGCGTCCGGCGGCGATGGCGGCGGACGTGCCCGACGGGCCACCGCCAACCACAAGAACATCCGTTTCGGCAAATACCGGCGTCTCCCGCGCGGCTTCCTGTACGGTCAGGGCTGGCCGCGACCGGCGGGGCGCGCGATCCTTGCCGCCGAATATCTCGCTGGTCCGCACACTGCCGCGAGTATTTGTATAATTTTCGCCGCTCATAGCACCCTCGTTCACAACCCAGATAAAACAAGGTTAGCACCAAATTTCACGTGCGAATACTCATGGGATGCGGCAGGATTGAAAGCAGGCTCGTCGATGTGTGAGGTTCAACCATGACCCGTTGTCTCCGGCGTCTACCCTTCACGGCCATACTTTTCATAGTCTTGCTTTGCCTGCTCTTGATACCAGGATCTCGTGGGGTGTTGGTCGCGAAAGAGCTGTCGTCCCCGGATCAGGCGGAAATCCAGACCGTAATTGAAAGGCAGTTGGGCGCCTTTGCCCGCGATGACGCGGGCACGGCCTTTTCCATCGCCTCGCCAATGATCCAAAGATTATTTGGGACAGCCGCAAATTTCATGGCCATGGTGCGCGCGGCCTATCCGCAAGTCTATCGTCATCACCGGGCGGAATTCGGCGAGATGGCGACTGTCAAAGGTGAATGGCTTCAATTTGTCCGATTTACGGGAACGGACGGGCACAAAGCCCTTGCTCTTTACACAATGACCAAGGACGCCAAGGGATCCTGGCGCATCATTGGCTGTCGTTTATTGCAAAGAGGTGAAGCAGGCGCGTAATTGTCAATTACTTAGTTCTTGCGTGAACTCGCCTCGGACTGTGAGGCATACGCAAGTGTTCCCATAAATCCGACAAATACAGCAATAGCCAAAATCAAATACCACATCTCACTAGCTGGCATAACAGTACCTTTCTATTAGATTGATACTATTGTGCGAAACCACACGAGCGCGCGCTTTGATCTATGTCAATAGTTGAAAATTATTTTAGTTTCATGGCCGACCGACTATTCGCAGCCAGGAGCGTGCGTCAAACCACTTTGAACGTCGCCGTGGCACGGGCGCGGAGTTGATCGTCGGCGGTGATCTTGCATTCCGCGAAGCATAGATTGCGGCCGGTCTTGATCACCTCCGCGACGATTTCCAGCCAGGCGCCGGGGTGGGCGACGCCGAGGAAATCAACGGACAGATTCACCGTCAGCAGACTGGTTCCTTCCGGCAGAACGGCGCGGCAGCTATGGCCCATGCAAATGTCGGCCAGGGTGGAGATCAGGCCGCCATGCACGAAACCCCGGGCGTTGCAATGCGCCGGCCGCAGCCACAGGCCTATATCAACCCGGTCGGATAACCGCCGCGTATGAACGGGCTCCCACGGCTCTGTCAGGGGGCTGGAGCGAATGCGGCCGGTGAAACCCTCGCGCGGCGGCGGCGTTTTCAAGGTTTCGCCGGGGCCGTCGCCCATCAGGCCTTGGTGCCCACGGCGCAGTGCATCCAGCGAGCCATGAGGATCGATTTATCGGCGATCGCACGGGCCTTGGCTTGGTGCCAATCGGCCACGCCGGCCGCGTCCAGCTGGGACATGATGTAAGGCTCGTAATAACGCCAGGAATAGGAAGCCGGGTCGCCGACGGTCATGACGGCGGGGAACAGGCGCAGATCCGTCAGGCCGCTTGTCCCGAAGCGGCTGTATAACGAGGTATCGGCACAGCCGTCCACGCCAACGGACGGCACCGGTTCCTCGACAATTTCGCGCACCGCATCATCCAGGGGCATGTTCCACAAGGCTTGCCGGTCGGTGGAGCGGACCATGACGGCGACGCGGCCGCCGGGTTTGGCGACGCGGATCATCTCCGCCAGCATTTTCTCGGCGTTGCATTCCTCCATCACCGTGTGGGACATCACCACATCGAAGCTGCTATCGGCGCAGGGCAGATCCTCGGCGTTGCCGGGTCCGAAGGTGATAATGTCATCCACCCCTTCCGCCTTGGCCAGGGCGGCGGCCTCGCGCAGGAAATAGCCGTTCACATCCAATGCGGTGATCTTGTTGGCGCCCTTGGTGTAACGGGCCAGCCAGCGGTCCAGGGTGCCGGGGCCGCAGCCCACATCAAGGATGCTCTCGCCCGGTTGAATATCAATCTCATCGACATGGCTGCGCACGGCGCGCAAATAGCCACGGTCCCGGCCCCGGCCATCGATGAAGGACACGCCGCCCAGAAACCGTCCGCCCAGGGAAATTACGCAATAGTCCTGTGCCAGGCGGTCAATGATGGGTTCCCATTGCGAAGCGGAGAGCAGCATGGGCAGCAACACCACCGCCGGACCGCTGCCCTTGGCACGATAGGTGATGCCCGCCACCTCGCCCTCTGTTGTGCCCAATTGCAAAGTGCTTGCGGCGCTGCCGGCTTCGGCGGCGGCCAGGAAATCCAGCCAGGGGGGCATGATCTCGTCACCGCGTTCAGCGAAAACATCCGTCCAGGTCAGGACGGCGAAGTCTTGCAGACAGTGGGTGCGGGCATTCGGCAGGTCCGGGGCGGCCAGCGCCACGGCCTCCACACCCGCGCCGCCGTCGCCATAAACCACCAGCAGCCGATCCCCCACGGGGGCGACCGTCGCGGCCTGCAAGCGATTGGGTCCGGCCATGGTGAGCGAGGCGATCAGGTCCGGGTTGTCGGCCAGAAAATGATCCATTTCGGCCGTGTTCTGCACACCGAAATGGGCCCGTTCGATGCCCAGGTGTTCAAACAGCGCGCCGAGGCGGTTTTCAACGGTCATATCATCCGACATGGCTAGACCAGATTAACCCGCACGCCGCATATCATGAGTTGACCGTTCGGCTGGCGCAGACCGAATTTGTCGGCCATTTGCAAAATATTGTCCCGGTCGTTGGGCAATATATCGATGGCGCCGATGCCCAGGCCCCGGCCATCGGTGTCGGCGGCAAAACGGATATGGGCATTGTCCAGCTTGACGGCAGGCATGCCGTTTATGTTTTCAAGCGGCAGATCCAGCACCTCTGACCAACGGGCAGCCACGGCATCCGGGTTATCGGCCTGAATTTCCACCGCTGTCAGGGCCTTGGTCGATTGGGTCTGGACAAATTCCTGCCAGTTGGGGCCGGCCCATTGCCAGCGCGACAGCTCCACCCGTGGATCGCCATCTGGGCCCATGTCGTCGATGGACAGAATGGCGCCCGGCACATCGGCGGGATGGAAATGGGTGGCGTGGCAGTCATCATCATCGTGGCGCCAGATATCCCGCACGCCCAGGGCCGCGATCCGCTCCCGATGCGCCACCGCGTCGTCGCATTGCAGGATGATCATATAACCGCCGTCGCCCTGGCGCCGTTCCAGATAGCGGCCGGCCGTGGTGCCCTCCCGGATCGGCGCGACAATCTCGATCAGGTCGCCGCCGATGGGCAGCAGTGCGTTGTGCAGACCGAAGTTGCCCACATTGGGATCATTGTAACAGACCGCCAGACCCAGGGTGGCGCCCACGTCGACCACCGCCGATTTCAGATCCTCGGCCACGAAAACAAACTGCCGCAAACGCATCATGTTCTTCTCCTCAAACTCAATTCGCCATAGCGCCGTCAATGCCGCCCGCCCAACAGGCCGCAGTCACCGTATTGACCATCAGGCAGGCGATGGTCATGGGACCCACGCCCCCCGGCACCGGAGTGATCGCAGCCGCGATCTCCTTGGCCTGGTCGAAATTCACATCGCCGCACAGCCGCGCCTTGCCGTCGTCCAGTTCCAGGCGGTTCATGCCCACGTCGATCACCACGGCGCCCGGCTTGATGCAGTCGCCGCCCAGCATTTCCGCCCGGCCGATGGCGGCGACCAGGATATCAGCCTCGGCACACAGCACCGGCAAATCCCGGGTCCGGGAATGGGCGATGGTCACCGTGCAATGTTCCGCCAGCAGCAATTGCGCCATGGGCTTGCCCACTAGGTTGGAACGCCCGACCATGACCGCCCGCTTGCCCGCCATGCCCCCCGCTCCGAAACGGTCCGCCAGCAGCATGGAACAGCCCAGCGGCGTACAGGGCACCATGGCGTTTTGGCCGCTGGACAGCCGCCCGGCATTGATGGGATGCAGGCCGTCCACATCCTTGTTGGGATCAATGGCCAGAATGACGGCGCCTTCGTCAATCTGCGCCGGCACGGGCAGTTGCACCAGGATGCCATGCACGGCCGGGTCATTGTTCAGACCATGGATGACGTCGAGCAAGCGTTCCTGGGAGGTATCTTCCGCCAAACGAATAGTGTCCGAGAGGAAACCCATCTCGGCCGCCACCTTGCCCTTATTGCGCACATAGATCTGGCTGGCCGGATCATCGCCGACGATAACCACGGTCAAGCCCGGCACCAGGCCATGGCGCGCTTTCAGTTGCGCGGTCTGTTGCGCCACCATGCCCCGCAGGCCCAGTGCAAATGCCTTGCCGTCAAGAATATCCGCCGTCATTCGCGCCTCACCAATCCAACTGGAAGGCCGACTATACAGTCCTCGGCCTAGACTGTCAGGGCGGCGCGTATGAGGGGCATGCGGTCGTTGCCGAAATACATATCGGTTTCGTTGACAAAAAACGTCGGCGAGCCGTAACCGCCGCGCCCGGCCAGCTCCTCGCCATTGGCGATCAATGCGGCCTTGATCTCGTCGGTGGTAATGGCGGCGGCCATATGCGCCGCATCCAGTCCGGCGGCGACAGCGATTTCGGCCAGCAGAGCATCCTGGGTAATATCCTTGTCCTGGCCCCAATAGGCCTCGAACACTCCCGTGGCGTACGGCACCAGCTTGCCCTGGCGGTCGGCGGCGATGCAGCCGCGCATGGCCTTAACGCTGTTGATGGGAAAGATCGTCATGGGCCAGCGGATCTCGATGCCGCTATAGCGCGCCCAGTCCTGCATATCCTTGTGCATATAATTTTGCTTCGCCGGTACCGGATATTCCCGGCTGTGATAGACCGAGGGATTGACGGTGTTGAACAACCCGCCCACAAGGATCGGCCGCCAGGAAATCCCCACGCCAAGCTCCGCCGCCAGGGGTTGGAGGTTATGAAAGCCCAGATAGGTCCAGGGCGAGGAACAATCGAAAAAGCACTCTAATTTTGGCATGGCGGCGTCCTTGAATGTGAATGTCGCGCAACAGTGCCCGAATTTAGCGTTGCTGCAAAGGCGGGCCGGCCTTGCCAATTCGGCGCGCACGATCCAACATCCATCAAACATTGATATAACGGGAGGAAACCATGGATACGGGCACAAGGTTAAGCGGCAAGGTAGCCATCGTCACGGGCGGGGCGTCGGGCATCGGGGCGGAAACGGCGCGGGTCTTCGCCGGACAGGGCGCCACGGTGGTGGTCTGCGATTTGAACGACGCCCTGGGGCAAGCGGTGGTCGCCGAGCTTGGCGGCGGGGCGGAATACCGCTCCCTCCAGGTCACGGACGAGGGTCAATGGGCGGACCTGGTAAGGGAGGTCGAGGCAGCGCACGGCAAGATCGATATCCTGACCAATATCGCCGGCATATCGGGCCGCGACCCAGAACAGAACATCCAGACCACCCTGACCGCCGGCGGTTTGCTTGAGGATCAGACGCTGGAGAAATGGAACCAGATCATGGAGGTCAACGCCACGGGCACGTTCCTGGGCACCAAGGCGATAATCGCGCCCATGCGCCGGGCGGGGGGTGGTTCGGTGGTTAACATATCGTCGATCTGCGGCATCGTCGGCTCCTTCGCTAATGCCGCCTATCATGCCTCGAAAGGCGCGGTGCGGATCTTCTCCAAGGCGGCGGCCGTGCAATATGCCCCCGATAAGATCCGCGTGAATTCCATCCATCCGGGCTTTGTCGATACCCCGATGACCCAACCGGGCCATTCAAATCCGGAGATCGCGCAAATCCGCATGGATGCAACGCCATTGGGCCGCTTCGGCACGCCCAGGGACATCGCCATGGGCTGTACCTATCTGGCCTCGGACGAAGCTGCCTGGATTACCGGCTCGGAACTGGTCATCGACGGCGGCATGACGGCGGCCTAGCGGCGAATCAAGAAAGCCGACCGCAACACCAGCACAAGAATCCCGGTGACATGTACTTGTTACGTGTCACCGGCATTCGCTGCCTCGGAATAGACAATTCCGGGCGGCTTTTTTGGGTGCCCGACGAAGCCAGCTTATGTCAAATTTTCTTTTTGCTATATTCTGAAACGCCGATTAGTCTCAACCTCAAGATACGCGGGATGAAAGACATGACCGCAGCTTAACAGTGGGGCACGCATCAGTTTCGCGTTTGGGGACCGGAATGACCAGCGATACGCGGCGATGAACGTCAGATGAGATTCAGATGAGATTCAGGGGCATGATCCGCATTGCCGGAGTCCTGTTCGCCGCGGCCATGGCAACCGCGCCGGCGTTCGCCCAACAGCCCCCAATCTCCATTCAGGTGCTGAAGCTCAGTCGCGCCCTCGCGGTGTGTCCGGCGCCGGACCCGTTCGGTCAACGGCTGAATATTCGGCCGACACAGGACCCGCAAATTTCAGACGCGCTAACGGTGCCGTTTGTTGCCGCCGAACGGCGTCCCCTGTGTTCCGTGCGGTTGACGTTTCTCCATTCCGTCAACAATCAGGTGCCGGCCGCGCATCGCGGCGCGAACGCGTTCTGGAACCTGGCAATCCGGGACAGCAGATTGGAGCTCGACCCCGGCGCCATCGGCGCCAATGCCCTGAATAGGGCGGCGCAGTTTCAACGCGGCGTTCGCCTGTCCCGCAGCAACCAAAATCCGTCCGTGATCAACCTGCAGATCCCATATGCGGTGCTGTTCGGGCGGAACCCCAACCAGGTCGTGATGTTCTCTTATGTCTCCGCCCTGATCGGCGGCCAACCCTACGTCTATCACGGCGGGCGAATCCGGGTGACCATGGAAGCGGACACGGCGCCGGTGCCCGTGCCTGGCATCGTGATTGACGTGCTCGAGGTCGTCCGCGGCAGCATCCGTTGCGCCGCAAACCGCTACCCCATGGAGCCTGTCGTCGGGAACAACATTACTTTCGTGCGGCCGGGGCCGCGGCCGGACGAGCTGCCCGGCTGCACGCTCAATCTCAACCTCCTGCATAAGGAGGACGCCGTGGCAGCGGAGTTCTCGAACCCCGACAATCTGCAACGCTGCTTTGATGCCGACGCCAACGCCGTCGCCGTCTTCCGCCGGAACAATGGCCGTGAGGTGACGATCCGGCGCGGCCGCCAGGGCGATCTCTTGTTCGCCGCCGGCCGCAGCGGCGGCATCATCAGCCTCGTGGCGCCGCTCCGCCTTATACCCGCTCTGCCCGCAGAGCTCGAGGTCTGGATCAGCTGCTCGCCCGGCGGCGGCCGGCCCGGACTGGTCTACCAGAGCCGGTTCCTGATCGGTTTTTGAAAGCTCCGTTGCGATGACGATGTGCGGTATCGTTATTTCGGTGACAGTTTAACTTAATAAAAGCGAGAACCGCGGCGGGAAGCGGCATCGCACAGGTTCCGCCACCGCCCCCAAATAGCCGCATGACGGCGACTTAGTGGATGATCTTGTCCCCATCCAAATGCCGGAATTGCGATGGCGTTACCAGTTTGGCGGAGGCCAGGCGGACGGAATGCAGGGGGCCGTCGAGGTTTTCTTCCCAGAATGCGAGGAATTCGTGCAGCCGGGGGAAGCGGGGGGCCAGGTCATATTCCTGCCATAGATAGGTCTGCAACAAGACCGGCCGGTCGGGTAGGCGATAGGTAATTTCCGCTGTCGTCAGGCGGTAGCCATCGAGTTGTGTTTTCAAGGTGGCCATGACAGTACTCCTTATCTCTGGCAACCAACCCACTCTCCGAATCAATACAGGATCCCACAAAAAGCTTAACCAGTCGTTGAAAGTTGTGCAAATTCAATAACTTGGCACTCACTTGCCCCGGTGGCTAACAAAATTCGGCCGCACGGCGGAAAAAGAATCCTTGAACCGGGGCGCTTGCCCCCTTAAATCACTGGCACTCGCCGCCATAGAGTGCTAGCAAGCGCCCTTGGACGGTGAAATCTGGCGGAAACAGCCATTTTGGAACCGCATCTTTGAAACCGATTTTTTTTGCAACCAACAGCGATTGTGAGGACCTATGAAGCTTCGTCCGCTGAACGACCGCGTGCTGATCAAGCGCGCCGATGAAGACACCAAAACCGCCGGCGGCATTATCATTCCCGATACGGCGACGGAAAAACCAATGCAGGGCATTGTCATGGGCGTGGGCCCCGGCGCCCGCGACGAAAAAGGCAACCGTGTCGCCTGCGCCGTGGCGACCGGCGACAAAGTCCTGTTCGGCAAATGGTCCGGCACCGAGGTCACCTTGGATGGCGCGGAACTGCTGATCATGAACGAATCCGATATCATGGCGGTGCTTGTGGACAAGCCGGCCAAGAAGGCGAAGAAGGGCAAGAAAGCCGCCTAGATTGCGCGCTCGAACGCCCTCTTCCCATCACATCAATTCTTAAGGAGGCCAAAAATCAATGGCTGGAAAAGACGTAAAATTTAGCACGGACGCCCGTGACCGCATGCTGCGCGGCGTGGATGTCCTGGCGAATTCGGTAAAGGTGACCCTGGGCCCGAAAGGCCGCAACGTGTTGCTGGACAAATCATTCGGCGCCCCGCGCGTCACCAAGGACGGCGTCACCGTCGCCAAGGAAATCGAGCTGAAGGACAAGTTCGAAAACATGGGCGCGCAGATGCTGCGTGAAGTCGCGTCCAAGACCAACGAAGTGGCGGGCGACGGCACCACTACCGCGACCGTGCTGGCCCACGCCATCGTGCGCGAAGGTGCGAAATCCGTCGCCGCCGGCATGAACCCCATGGATCTGCGCCGCGGCGTGAACCTGGCGGTGGAAACCGTGGTCGACGCCTTGGAAAAAAGCTCCAAGAAAATCTCCGGCCGCAAGGAAGTCGCCCAGGTCGGTGCCATTTCCGCCAACGGTGAGACCGAAATCGGCGAAATGATCGCCACGGCGATGGAAAAAGTCGGCAACGAAGGCGTCATCACGGTGGAAGAGGCGCAGAGCCTGGATACCGAGCTGGAAGTGGTCGAGGGCATGCAGTTCGACCGGGGTTATCTCTCCCCCTATTTCATCACCAATGCGGAGAAGATGATTTCAGAGCAGGAAAATCCGTACATCCTGTTGCACGAAGCCAAATTGTCTTCGTTGCAGGCCATGCTGCCGATCCTGGAAGCCGTTGTGCAATCGGCCCGGCCCCTGTTGATCATCGCCGAGGATATTGAGGGCGAAGCCCTGGCCACCTTGGTGGTCAACAAGCTGCGCGGCGGCCTGAAAGTCGCCGCCGTCAAGGCACCGGGCTTCGGTGACCGTCGCAAGGCGATGTTGGAAGACATCGCCATTCTGACCGGCGGCCAGGTGATCTCGGAAGATCTCGGCATCAAGCTGGAAAGCGTCACCCTGGACATGCTGGGCACCGCCAAGCGGGTCTCCATGACCAAGGAAGAGACGGTTATCGTCAACGGCGCCGGCAAGAAGGCCGACATTACCGCCCGCTGCTCCCAAATCCGGGCCCAGGCCGACGATACCACCTCTGAGTACGACAAGGAGAAGCTGCACGAACGCCTGGCCAAGCTGGCCGGCGGCGTGGCCGTCATCAAGGTCGGCGGCGCGACGGAAGTCGAGGTCAAGGAACGCAAGGATCGTGTTGACGATGCCCTGTCCTCGACCCGGGCCGCCGTTGAGGAAGGCATCGTGCCGGGTGGCGGTGCCGCCCTGGTCTATGCCGGCCGTTCCCTGGACAAGCTGAAGGTGAAGAACCCCGACCAGCAGGCGGGCATCGACATCATCCGCCGCGCCCTGCAGGCCCCGATCCGGCAAATCGCCGAGAACGCGGGTGTGGACGGCGCTGTTGTCGCTTCCAAGGTTTCGGAAAGCAGCAACACGTCCTGGGGCTTCAACGCCCAGACCGAAAAGTACGTGGACCTGATCAAGGACGGTATCGTCGATCCCACCAAGGTGGTGCGTACCGCCTTGCAGGATGCGGCCTCGGTCGCCGGCCTGTTGATCACCACCGAAGCCATGATCGCCGACAAGCCCGTGAAAGCGGGCGCCGGCGGTGCCCCCGCCATGCCCGATATGGGTGGCATGGGCGGAATGGGCGGCATGGGTGATATGGGCGGCATGGGCGGCATGGGCTTCTAAGCCAGCCGCACATACCCCAGACATGCTTTTTTGGGGGCCGCGCCGGTTTGGTGCGGCCCCCAATTCTTTGGGTTATCTTATGGGGTCGGCGCCTTCACGCGGACCCGTTTACGGCGCGGTTGCGCAGGCACGGGGCCGCCCAGGCCGCGCAAGTCTGACACAAGATGAACGTCCATGACCTCGGCCCGGCCGCGTACAGTCACCTGGCGCACCTCGAAATTCCCTAGATCGGCGCCGGCCTGTTGTGCCACTTCTGCCGAGATGACTGCCTCGACCGAAAATTCCTTGGTCATGTTTTCCAGGCGCGAGGCGGTATTGACCGTATCGCCGATGGCGGTGATCGTGGTTGCCGCGCCGTAACCCATTTCGCCGACTATTGCCGGGCCGGCGTGAATACCGATGCCCATGCGCAACGGTTCTTCGAGATCGTGACGCAATTGATGGTTCAGATGATCCAGGGCCTGGGCCATGCCGGCCGCCGCCGCCAGGGCCTGGCGGCAGCCCTGTTCCAGGTCACTCTCAACCCCGAACAGAGCCATGACGCCATCACCGATGAATTTGTCCAGATGACCGCCCGCCTGTTCCACCGCCTGGCCCATGCCACGAAAATACTGGTTCAGGGCGAAAACCACGTCGTAGGGTAATTTGCTTTCCGAGAACTCGGTGAATGATCGCAGATCCGCGAACAGCACGGCGATCTCCCGTTCGCTGCCCTGCAGATAACTGGTCCGCAGATGGCTGCCATCGGCAACGACCGTGGAGGGCAACAGGGGCACAACCGAGATATCCGCGATGGGGCGCAATTGGCAGGCCAGGCGCACGCTGTCGGGCGCGCCCACGCGAGCCAGCACCTTCAATTCATCCTCGCCGGCCGGCGGCAGTGCCGAAGCTCCCTCGGCAACGCGGACCCGGCAGGTGGAACAGCGCCCCCGCCCGCCACAAACCGAGGCATGGGCCACGCCCGCCATGCGTGAAGCTTCGAGGATACTCAGACCCGGCTCCACCGCCGTCTGCATGCCATCGGGGTAAGAAATTGTGATGCGGGCTCCACGCCGGGCCCAGAGACCACGCAGCCAACGCCCGATCAGCAGCAAGACCACAACGACGATGGTTCCGGCAATGACGTAATCCATGGTGCCGTAGACGAAATCCACCAAGGCCTTTTGGTTGTCCCCGATACGGAAGGAGGCAAAGGCGTCCTCGCGCCAGGCTTCATCCCGGAACCACAGGGCGATTTGTTTGCCGACACCGGCGAAGCCCGACAATGCCAGGCCTGGCAAAAGAATTGCCGCGAAAAAAAGCCAGATTCGGGCACGGGCATACCATTGGCGCAATCGAAGCCATTGATGCAGGCCGATACAGCCGTGGCTCCACACCGCCAACAGCGCCGCCGTCAGTATCCAGGTGTTCTGCGGCAACCAAACCCAGATGGCGGTGATTTCGTAAAGGTAGCTGTCGTTGACGCCAAATATCTCGTGCGCCCCGCGCGTCGCCAGGATATGGGCCGGCAGCAGAAAAGGGATCGCCGCGGCTAAAAGGACCTGAAAAGCTTCCGGTGCGGACATGCGCAAGGTCCGTCGCTGCCAAATGGCCCATAGCGCCATCAGGACATGCAGCAACATGGCGCCATATAACAGAATGGTCATTGGCCAGTTGCGCCAGACGGCGATGAAAACCTCCCGCCCAGCCTCCATGGCGTCGAGGGAGATATTGCCCAGGCTGTGGTTGAGAAAATGGGTCGTCACGAAAACGAACAGGAACAAACCGCTCGCCAGCCGGATTTTCCGCGCCCAGCCCTTGCCCATGCCAAGAACCATTTCCGGGCCCCTAATGCGCCTCGGCCCAGCTGCCGCCGACCCCTGCGTCCACGGTCAGGGGGATGGACAGATGCGCGGCCCCCTCCATGATACGTTTGACCACCACAATGGTCGCCTCGACCTCGGCCTCGGGCACATCGAAGATCAATTCATCATGCACCTGCAACAGCATGGTCGCGCCCAGACCGGCGGCATCCAGGGCACCGGGAATGGCCACCATGGCGCGGCGGATCACATCCGCCGCCGATCCCTGGATGGGCGCGTTGATAGCGGCCCGTTCGTGGAACCCGCGCCGGGCCGGGTTCTTGTCATTGATGCCCGGCATATGAATGCGCCGGCCATATATGGTCTCCACATAGCCCAGTTCCCGGGCGCTTTCCTTAGTCCGTTCCATATAGTCGCGGATGCCGGGATAGCGTTCGAAATAGGCGTTGATATAGGCTTGCGCCTCACCCCGCGCGATGCCGAGATTATTGGCCAGACCGAAGGCGGAAATACCATAGATAATGCCGAAATTGATCGCCTTGGCCCGGCGCCGCATCATCGGGTCCATGCCCTCCATGGGGATGTCGAAGACCTGGGCCGCCGTCATGGCGTGAATGTCCTGGCCGGCGTGAAAGGCTTCCCGCAGGGCCGGGATATCGGCGATATGGGCCAGGATGCGCAATTCGATCTGGGAGTAATCCGCGCTCAACAATTTGCAGCCCGCCGCCGCGATAAAAGCCTTGCGGATACGCCGGCCTTCCTCGGTCCGTACGGGAATATTCTGCAGGTTGGGATCGGTCGAGGCCAGCCGCCCGGTTGATGTCGCCGCCATGGCATAGGAGGTATGCACCCGGCCCGTAACGCCATTGATCTGTCCTTGCAGGCTGTCCGTATAGGTGCTTTTCAGCTTCGCCAGCTGGCGGTATTCCAGCACCTTCACCGGCAGCTCATGGCCTTGGGCGGCCAAACCTTCCAGGACATCGGCGCCCGTGCCGTAGGCGCCGGTCTTGGTCTTCTTGCCGCCTGGTATGGACATTTTGTCGAACAGGATTTCGCCCAGCTGTTTTGGCGAATTGACGTTGAAGGTTTCCCCCGCCAGTTCGTGGATTTCCCCCTCCAGCACAACGATGCGGGCGGCGAAGTCGGCCGACAGGCGGGCCAGCTCTGCCCGGTCAACCAAAATGCCGGCCTGTTCCATATCGACGAGGACCGGCACCAGGGGACGCTCCAGGGTTTCATAAACGGTGTGCTTGCGCTCCGCCAGCAGACGCGGCTTGAGGTATTGGTAGAGGCGCAGGGTCAGGTCCGCGTCCTCCGCCGCGTATTCCGTGGCCTTATCGAGAGGCACCTGATCAAAGGTGATTTGCGACTTGCCGCTGCCCGCCACTTCCTTGAACGGGATGGGCTGGATATCCAGATGCAGCTTGGATAATTCATCCATGCCGTGGCCGTGCAGGCCGCCTTCCGTCACATAAGACAACAACATGGTGTCATCCATGGGCGCGATACCAACATCGTAACGGCGCAATACCAACATGTCGTACTTCAGGTTCTGGCCCACCTTCAACACGGAAGGATCGGCCAACAAAGGCCGCAACAGAGCCAACGCCGCATCCATGGGGATTTGCTCGGGCGCCGCCGCCGCGCCCTCCAGGTCCAGCTCTCCCGCCGGGACCGGGCCGGTGTGCCCCAAGGGAATATAACAGGCCTGCCCCGGCGTCACGGAAAGCGAGACGCCGACCAGATCCGCTACCATGGCATCCAGCGACGTGGTTTCCGTATCCACCGCCACCACACCGGCGGCGCGGGCGCGTTCGACCCAGGTTTCAAGCTCGGCCAGGGTTTGAATGCATTGATAGTCCTGGCCGTCCGGCGCTTCGGGTTCGGCGGACGGCGCGGCCGCCATTTGCGGTATTTCGCCGCCCAGGCGCTGGGCGATACGCCCCGCCAGGCGTTCCAATTCCATCTCCGCCATGAAGGCCAAAAGCACGTCCGCCTCCGGTTCCTTCAAGCGTAGATCATCCAGGCCCAAGGTGACCGGCACATCGTCCTTGAGCGTCACCAGTTCCCGGCTGACCCGGGCCAGATCCGCGTGGTCGATCAGGCTTTGCCGGCGCTTGGGCTGCTTGACTTCCTCGGCCCGGTCCAGCACCCCATCCAGATCGCCATATTCGTTGATCAGCAGGGCGGCGGTCTTGATGCCGATACCGGGCACACCGGGAACATTGTCGGTGGCATCACCGCAGAGCGCCTGTACGTCGATCACCCGGTCGGGGCCAACGCCGAATTTCTCCTGTACCTGGTCGGGGCCGATCCGGCGCTGTTTCATGGGGTCGTGCATAATCACGCCGTCACCGACCAGCTGCATCAGATCCTTGTCGGAGCTGACGATGGTGACGGCCATGCCGGCCTCTCTGGCCTGGCGGGCATAGGTTGCGATGATATCGTCGGCCTCGAACCCGGGCATCTCGATGGTCGCCAGATTAAAGGCTTCGCTGGCCTGTTTGACCAAGGGGAACTGCGGCCGCAAATCCTCGGGCGGCGGTGGACGGTGGGCTTTGTATTCGGGATAGATATCGTTGCGGAAAGTTTTGCGCGCGGCATCGAAAATCACCGCGAAATAGTCCACGTCCCCACCATCGCGCACGTCGTCCACCAGTTTCGACAACATGTTGCAAAAACCCGAAACGGCGCCGACGGGCAGACCGTCGCTTTTCCGGGTCAAGGGTGGCAGGGCATGATAGGCGCGGAAGATATAGGCGGATCCGTCGACCAGAAATAAATGCCCCCGATCGCCCCCATCCTTGGCGACCCCAATTTCCGCCATGGCTTCACCTCGTTGTTCATTCATGGCGTTATTATGCCACGGCGCGGTCAAAGGTGGAACGATCACCTTATACCGCCCGACGAATTTTGATTCATGGCTAAATGGCCCATGGCTAAATGTAATAATGATACGCAATAAGTTATATTTATTATTACAAAGTAACTAATTGTTAATTTATTGGCCTTAACCTGTTTGTCAGTTCGATGCGTATCAGACGAACGAATTGACATCAGCCGTATCCGTCCTGACTGATGTCGCTGGGCCGGGTTCCCTCCTCCTCCGGCACAGCCCATGACGGGGCGCCGCGGCAAAAACCGTGGCGCCCTTTCAATTTCTGGCCTTTCCCAATCAGACGTATTATCCGGGTAGCTCAATGATCTGGCCGTCATAGGCCGGCTCGACCCCGGGGGGCAGGTCCCGGCACAGGGTGGCATAGTCCATATCCCAGGTCATATGGGTTAAAATCGCCCTTTTCGGCCGCAATCGTTCGATCCACTCCAGGGTCCGGGCCAGATGGGTGTGTGTCGGATGTGGTTTCGGGCGCAGGGCATCAACGATCCACACATCAAGACCGCGCAGCATTTCGAATGAGGCCTCCGGCAAATCACTGAGATCGGTTGAGTAGGCAATGTCGCCGAAGCGAAAACCAAGGCTGTCCATGCCGCCGTGAATCTGCTGAAACGGCAAAATATCAATATCACCCACGGAAAATGGTCCATCGATGGCATGGGCGGTCGCAATGGGGGGATAATCCCGGGCCGAGGCGAAAATGTAACCGAAGCGTTGCCGTAGACTATCAATGGTGCCGGCATCGCCATAAATCGGGATACGGTTTCGCTGCAAGACCATGAAGCCTCTTAAATCGTCGATACCGTTCACGTGATCCGCGTGGTCGTGGGTATAGAGGGCCGCGTCCAGACGGTTCAGGTCCGCGTCCAGGCATTGCTCCCGCAGGTCGGGGGTGGTGTCCACGATCAGATTGGTGGTGGCGCTTTGCACCAGAATTGACGACCGGCGGCGGCGGTTTCGCGGCTCCTCTTGATCGCATACGCCCCAGACATTACCGATCCGGGGCACGCCGCCGGAGGTGCCGCATCCCAACACGGTTACCCGCATGTTCGCTGCCCCGCACCCGGGCAAGGGAATCTAATTCCGTCATTCATCTGTTCATCTGATGCGCGCGCCATTTAAATATTATGACACGGCATCGGTGGCGGCGGAATAAGGCGATGGAAGTTATTCCAGGGCTCTCGCCCAGTTCCATTGCCCGTGAGCCGGTGCTGCGGCTGGGGCCGATGCAATCCACCTTGCCAGCGCCGCCTGAAGCACCGTATACGAAACCCTGCATATTGTGGTTTGGGAGAGCAATTCATGAGCGATATCCATGGGGCGCCGGTTCTGGGTGTAATCGGCGGCAGCGGCGTTTACGAAATCGACGGACTAAGCGACACACGCTGGCAGGCAATGGACACCCCCTGGGGCGAGCCATCGGATGAATTGCTGTTCGGAAATCTGGACGGCGTGGATATGGTTTTCCTGCCCCGCCACGGCCGTGGCCATGTGCAAACGCCAAGCTCGATCAATTACCGTGCCAACATCGATGCCATGAAACGCGCCGGCGCGACCGATATTATCTCGCTGTCGGCCTGCGGTTCCTTCAACGAAGACCTTCCGCCCGGCACCTTCGTCGTCGTCGATCAGTTTATCGACCGTACTTTCGCGCGGGAGAAAAGCTTTTTCGGGCCTGGCATGGTGGGCCATGTTTCCATGGCGCACCCGGTAAACAGCCGCCTTGGCGATTGGTGCGAACAGGCGGCCCGCGATGTGGGCGTGCCCGTACATCGCGGCGGCACCTATCTGTGCATGGAGGGGCCGCAATTCTCGACCCTGGCGGAAAGCAACCTGTACCGCCAATGGGGCTGTCAGGTGATCGGCATGACCAATATGCCCGAGGCGAAACTGGCCCGGGAAGCGGAAATCCCCTATGCCACCGTGGCCATGGTCACCGATTTCGACTGCTGGCATCCGGATCACGATGCGGTACAGGTGGAGGATATTATTCGGGTATTGCTGGCCAACGCCGATCATGCCCGCGAACTGGTCAAGCGGGTGGCGCCAAGGATGCGGGAACGCCCCGCCATCTGCCCCTCGGGCGATGATCAGGCTCTGGAAATGGCCCTGATGACCGCGCCTGAGAAGCGGGACCCGGCCCTGCTGGCCAAACTGGACGCCGTCGCCGGCCGCGTCTTAGCCGCATCAAATTAGCCGCACCAAATTAGCCGCACCAAAGGCACAAGGAAGCGTATCATGAACCTCAAGGACCTGGTCCGAACCATTCCCGACTACCCGAAAAAGGGCATCATGTTCCGGGATATCACCACCCTGATGCAGCACCCGGCGGGCTTTCGGCGCACCGTGGACGAAATGGTGTATCCCTTTGCCGGCAGTTCCATCACCGCCATCGCCGGGATCGAGGCGCGGGGCTTCATCCTGGGCGGCGCGGTGGCGCATCAACTCTCCATCGGCTTTGTCGCCGTGCGCAAAAAGGGCAAGCTGCCCTGGCAGACCATTTCCGTGGAGTATGAGTTGGAATACGGCACGGACGAGGTGGAAATTCACATCGACAGCGTGGAAGCCGGCGATCAAATCCTGATTGTCGACGATCTGATCGCCACGGGCGGCACCGCCGCCGCCACCACCCAGCTGGTGCGGGATGCGGGCGGCGAGGTTGTTGGCGCCTCGTTCATCGTTGACCTGCCCGAACTGGGCGGCCGCGCCCGGCTGGAAGAGATGGGCGTACCCGTGCGCACCCTGATGTCGTTCGAAGGCGAGTAATGGGACAGCAAGAAAGACCCCAATGACCAAGCATCCGAAAACTGCCGGTTGGCGCGATCATCCCCGCTATCCGGACCCGGCGATCGAGACCCTGGATGAACGGTTTGAGCCCTATCGCATCTTCTCGGCGGCGGTGGAGCGGCTGTATACCGGCTGCCGCTGGGCGGAGGGACCGGTCTGGTTCGGCGACGGCCGCTATCTGCTGTGGAGCGATATCCCCAACAACCGCATTTTGAAATGGGAAGAAGAAACCGGCCGCGTCAGCACCTATCGCAAGCCGACCGATTTCGCCAACGGCCACACCCGGGACCGCCAGGGCCGCCTGGTCACCTGCGAACATGGCGGCCGGCGCGTGACCCGCACGGAGTACGACGGCTCCATCACGGTTCTGATGGACCAATGGCAGGGCAAGCCCCTGAATTCGCCCAACGATGTGGTTGTGAAGTCTGACGGCTCCATCTGGTTCACGGATCCGCCTTTTGGCATTCTGGGCAATTACGAGGGCCACAAGGCGGAACCGGAAGTGCCCCAGGCGGTCTATCGCATCGATGGGGACAATGGCGACATCACCGTGGTGGCCGACGATGTGCTGGGCCCAAATGGTCTGTGTTTTTCACCGGATGAGAGCATTCTTTACGTGGTGGAATCCCGTGGCGTGCCGAACCGGAAAATCCTGGCCTATGACGTTGCCACCGGCGGCCGCACGATCGGCAACAAACGGGTGCATATCGACGCCGGTCCCGGCGGCACGCCGGACGGCATGCGTTCCGACGTGGACGGTAATCTGTGGTGCGGCTGGGGCATGGGATCGGCGGAGCTGGATGGCGTTCTGGTGTTCGCCCCCGACGGCGCCAAGATCGGGCGCATCGCCCTGCCCGAACGCTGCGCCAACGTCTGTTTCGGCGGGCCCAAGCGCAACCGCCTGTTCATGGCGGCCAGCCAATCGCTTTATGCGGTATACGTAAACACCCAGGGAGTGGAGGGCGGCTGAGCGGTAGCTTGATGTGGTGCTAGAATCCGTGGCCGCAGCCGCTGACTTCACGCAGCAGGTTCTGCAGGAAAATCAGCAACAGGATCAGAACCACCGGTGACAGGTCTATGCCGCCCAGATTGGGCATCAGACGGCGTATGGGACCAAGCGCCGGTTCGGTAATCTTGTGCAGAAAATCGCCGACCATGAAGACAAAGCGGTTCTGCGTGTTGATGACGTTAAAAACCACCAGCCACGACATCACCACCTGGATCATGATCATCCAGAAGTACAGCATGACGACGCTTGAAACCAATTCGATAACAGAACACATGAGCAGCCCCAGCCCCTTCCCAATACCTATGCAAGCGCCTTGCCGGCAGTCGCCACAGATGTAATGCCCCCCAGCCGCCAACGCAAGCATGCAAGTTGGGGGCCGGCGGAACTTCCACCCCCCGACAGCCCTCTTGACAGCCCCCACGGATGGTACCTATATGCCAGCGGATTTCGGGGGCCGTAGCTCAGTTGGGAGAGCGCCACGTTCGCAACGTGGAGGTCAGCGGTTCGATCCCGCTCGGCTCCACCAAATCCCCATCAACACTTCGGATGACGAAAAAATTCGAGACGGCGGCTATTCCAGGCCGGCGGTGGCGCGGGTTGCGTGGCGGGTAATCGGGCGGTCGCCGGGGTCGGCGCGGTCGTAACAATCGACACCGCCCAGGGTGCGATAGCAGTACGCCGCTGGCATCACCGCCTGGCTGCCGTCGCTGCGGCAGATGTTCATGCCGTGAATGACGCGGATAATCTCGCAGTCGGATTGCACCAGCTTGGATACGGTGGAATCCACCTCGTCCACCAGTTTCACGGCCACGGCGGTGCACCCGGCGCCATTCAGCGCCACGGCGACCAATAATACTGCTCTTAGCCAGCCAAACATCCTGGCGAAACTCCGTCGTTATGTTGACCAAAATGGAATGGTCCAGGTCCTATAACAACAGAACGTGATAAAGGAATGGTTAAGATCCAGACGAACCAATTATGCCCCGCATGCGGTCCCGCTGCAGGGCCCAGGCCCGCTGTAATTCGTCGTGAAATTCCGGCGCGGCGATGGCGATCAGAGCCTCGGCCCGCTCGTCCACCGATTTATCCTTCAGGCGGGCGGCCCCGAATTCGGTGACCACGTAGTCAATATCGGCGCGGGGGCAACTGATCGCCGAACCGGCGGTCAGGGTGGGCACAATACGCGAGATCTTGCCCCGGGCCGCCGTGGCGGACAGCGCCAGGATAGAGCGGCCGTTGTTGGCCATACGGGCGCCGCGCACGAAATCCACCAGGCCGCCGGTGCCGCTGATCTGGCGGCCGTCCAGGGTTTCCGAATTAGCCTGGCCGGTCAGGTCCACCTCCAATGTGGAGTTGATGGACACGAAATTGTCGATCTGCGCCACCACGGGCACATTGTGGGTGTAGTCGGCACCCCGAAAGATCACATCCTCGCGCCCAGCCGCCCAGTCGAAAACCCGCTGGGTACCCATGGCCGCGCCGCAGATCAGGATATCTTTATCGATACTTTTCAGGCTGCAATCCAGGGCGCCAACGTCCACTAATTCGGCCACTTCGTCGGTCACCATGCCGCCGTGCAGACCCAGGTTCTTGCGGTCCTTCAGGCAAGTCAGAATGGCGGCGGGTACCTTGCCGATACCAATCTGAATGCAATCGCCATCGTGGATCAATTGGGCAACCTTTTGCCCAATGGTCTCGATCACCGGCGGCAGATCGCCGGTCGGCATTTCAGGCAGGGCGCGGTCGCTTGGAACCACATAATCCAGCCGCTCATAAGGAATTTTCGGGCTGCCGGGTGGAGAGGGCATATTCGCGTTGACCTCGGCCACGACGACCTTGGCCTTGTCCAGCATCAAGGGCACGAAATCCACGGAAAGGCCTAGGCTGCACATGCCGTTCTCATCCGGCGGGGCGACTTGCATCAACAGCAGATCGACGGCGGAGTGGTTTTTCATATAGCTGCAGATGCCGCTGTAATGCAGGGGCAGAAACCTAACCTTGCCGGCCGCGAAAGAGTCCCGCAATTCAGCCTGAACGAAAAATGCCGTCATGGAGGCTGACTCATGGAAGGCCGAGAAATCCGTCCGGTTAATGCCCGGCACCAGACAGGACAAGTAATGCACGCCCCGGCTGGCGTCCCCCGCTTCGGCCAGAGCCTGGCCCAGCACCAGGGGCTCCCCCACCGCGCCTTGCACGAAGATGGTCTGGCCCGGTCGCAACATAGCAGGCAAATCAGAGGCGGCAATTGTTTTGGGCATGGCGATCCTATGACGCTTTACAATTTCAATTTGGGGTATTGTATAGCCTTGGGCGGGGGCAAGGTAAGGGTCAAAAAGAATGGATGCGATCGAGGATTTCGTCGAGCACGTACGAAACACCGCCTTTCCGGACGTTCCGGAGGGGGCGATCAGAGCGGCCAAGACCTTCATATTGGACAGTTTCGGGGTCGGCCTGTCGGGCGGCGGCGGCCCTTGGGTTGATGAGATGATCCAGCTGACCAGCCAGTGGGGCAAGGGAGACGATGCCCGCGTCTGGGGCCATGGCCAGCCCTTGCCGGCGCCGGCGGCCGCGTTGTGCAACGCCTATCAGATCCACAACGCCGAATTCGACTGCGTCCACGAGGGCGCCGTGGTGCATTCCATGACCGTGCTGTTGGGCGGCGCCATGGCCGTGGCGGAACGGGACGGCGGCGTCACGGGCAAGGATCTTATGCTGGCCGCTATTCTGGGCGTGGACGTGGCCTGCCATATCGCCGTTGCCGTCACCACGGGCCTGAAGTTCTTCCGCCCCGGCACCGCCGGCGCCCTGGCCGCCGTCACCGCCATTGGCAAATTAAAAGGCTTCGATAGCGAAACCCTGCGCCATGCCTATTCCATCGCATATGGTCAGATGTGCGGCACCATGCAGGCCCATACGGAAGGCTCGGCGCTGCTGGGCATGCAGGTCGGCTTCAATGCCCGCAATGCCGTCGTCGCCTGCGACATGGCGGCGGCCGGTTTGCAGGGTCCGCGCAATATTCTGGAAGGCCCGTTTGGGTTCTTTCGGCTGTTCGAGGATGACTATGATCGCGATGTTCTGTTGCGCGATCTGGGCCGCACCTGGCGCATCACCGAATTGTCTCACAAACCCTACCCCTCCGGTCGGGCTACCCATGGCATCGTCGACGGCTGTTTACGCCTGCAACGCCAAGAGGGCTTCACGGCGGCTGAAATTGAGCGGATCGAGGCCGCTGTGCCGCCCCTGATCCACCATCTGGTGGGCCGGCCCGTCGAAGACACCATGACCACCAATTATGCCCGCCTGTGCGCGCAGTACGTTACATCGCACGCCTTGCACCGGAACGGCATCGGCGTCGATGCTTATGATCCGAGCGCCCTGACCGACCCCGAAACAATGGACCTGGCCCGGCGCATCCGGATTGAGATCGATGACAACCCCGATCCCAACGCCCTGGTGCCGGTCGCCATCACCGTGATCCTGAAATCAGGCGCGCACCATGCCATCGCCATCCAGGATGTCTACGGCAGCCCGGCAAATCCCATGACGCACGCCGCCCATCTGGACAAATTCCGCGGCAATTGCGCGGCGGCGCCCCGGCCCATGGATGCGGCCAGCGTGGAGGCGTTGATCGAAACGGTCGAGGAACTGGAAACCCTGGACGATGTGAGCAGGCTGGTGGATCTGATGATCCCGGCGCAAGGATAATTGTCGTGGCTGATCTGACGAAACTGGATATCACCGCCGCCGCAGCCGGCCTGGAAGCGGGCGATTTCACGGCGGAGGATTTGTTGGATGCCTATCTGGCGCGCATTGATCAGTATGAAGACAGCCTGAACTGTTTCATCACTTTGTTGGCCGATCCCGCGCGGCGGCAAGCCCGCGCGGCGGACGAACGCCGTGCCAACGGCGGAAGTTTGTCGCCCCTGGACGGTATTCCCATCGCCCTGAAGCACAACATCGATCTGGCCGGGGTGCCCACTACCAACGGCATGGCGAAATTCCGCCAGCCGGACCAGGACGCGACCGCCGCGCATCTTCTGCGCCATGCGGGCGCGGTGATCATGGGTAAGCTTAATATGCATGAAGGGGCCCTGGGCGCTACTACTGACAACCACCACCACGGCCCGACCCACAACCCCTGGCGTCATGGCTACACGCCGGGCGGCTCCTCCGGCGGGTCCGCGGCGGCCGTGGCCGCGCGGTTTTGCGCCGCCGCGCTGGGGACCGACACCATGGGTTCCGTCCGCCTGCCGGCGGCCTACTGCGGCCTGGCCGGGTTGAAAGCCAGTTATGGCCTGATCTCCACCCGTGGGGTGGTGCCGCTGAGTTATGGCCTGGATCATGTGGGCCCGCTGTGCCGCTCGGTCCGGGATCTGTCGGTGATGCTGTCGGTGCTGGCGGGCCACGATCCCGACAGCGCGGAATCCGCCCATCCACATCGCGCCCTGCGTGCCGGTCCAGCGGACCTGAAAGGTTTGCGTTTCGCCGTGCCGTTGGGTGCTGATATTACCGATTGCGATCCCGACATCTGGGCCGACTTCGAGACCCATGTGGATAATTTGCAACAACACGGCGCGGTCAGGGCGGACGTCACCTTACCCAATCCCGACCCCACCGGTAGCCGCCTGGCCGGGTTGCTGATTTCGGAAGCCGAGGCCGGATATGCTTTGGAAGCTGAATTATTATCGAGCCGGAATGATTTTTCCGAGGCTTTCGCGAAGATGCTGGATTATGGCCGCGCGGCCCCGGCCCATCGTCTGGTCGCGGCCCAACGGCATCTGGTGGCGGTGGGCCTCGAAATACGTAAGCTGTTCGATCAGGTCGACCTGCTGGTGTTGCCGACGGCACCGCAAGCCGCATTTCCGTTTGAACAATCGCCGCCGCCCGGGCAGGCGGATTTCACCCAATGGGCCAACCACGGGGGCTGTCCGGCTGTTAGCCTGCCGTGTGGTCTGTCGCCCGACGGTCTGCCGCTTGGTTTGCAATTGATGGCGCGGCCGCTGGCGGACGGCCAATTGCTGGCCCTGGCCGAGGTGATCGCGCCGCTTTTACCCGCCTTGCCGGGCCCCGATATTCAATAGCGGACAGAGCCGCCCATCGGGGGCGGAAATTCCTTGTTTCCCATGGCATCTGACCGCTTGCCCGAACGCCGCGCGCAGGCTAGATTGGCCGACTTTTTTCAAATGCCGCAAGTTCCTAGAATTTTGGCGAATTTTGGTGATTTGCGGCCAAAAGTGGTGGGGTGTGCCCGCGTGGCGGATATTTTCCAGGAAGTCGACGAGGATGTCAGACGCGACAAGGCCATGGTGCTTTGGCGCAAGTACGGTATCTACGTCATCATTATTTGCGTTGCCATTGTGGTTGGCACCGCCGGCCGGGTCGGCTGGCGGGAATACAAGGCGGCGCAACGGTCGGAGGAATCCGGTCGTTATGTGGCCGCCGCCGGTCTGCTGAAAAAAGGCGACACGGCCGCCGCCATCAATTCCTTCCAGTCCCTGGCGGCGGATGCCAATACCGGCTATGGCGTGATCGCCAAATTCCAGGCCGCGACCGCCCGGATTGACACCGCAGACAAGGCCGGCGCCGTAACGGAATTCGACCTGATCGCCGCCGATGACGATATCGACGACATATTCCGCGGCCTGGCGAAATTGCAGGCCGTGATGCTGTTGATTAACGATGGCGAAACCCAGGAATTGACCCGGCGGATCGGCGAATTGACCGGTCAGGGCGCACCCTGGCGTTATTCCGGGCTGGAGATGCAGGCCGTCCTGAAACACCGGGACGGCGACATGGCTGGCGCCCGCGCCGCGTTCAAGGCCCTATCGGAAGATGCCGGCGCGCCCGAAGGCATGCGTAACCGCGCGACCCAGATGCTGGCCGCCCTGGGAGGGGAGGGTTAGTCCCGTGAGGCGGAGCCGTTGGTCTACGGCGGCTGCCTTGATCATTTTCGCATCGGTACTTTCCGCGTGCGAACTGCCGGACTGGCTGGGCGGTACGGAGAAGCCGCCCCTGCCAGGGGAGCGCATTTCGATCCTACAGCTGGACAAGGCGCTGGAGCCTGATGCGGCGATCGCCGATCTGGATGTCCGTCTGCCCCGGCCTTGGCGTAATCCCGACTGGCCCCAGGCCGCCGGCTTCGCCAACCATGCCATGTATCACCTGGAGGTGGGCGAGGATCTACGCCGGGCCTGGGAAATCAGTATCGGCGCCGGATCGGGCAGCGAAAGCAAGCTGCTGACCCGGCCGGTGGTCAAGGACGGCCGCTTGATCAGCATGGATGCCGAGGCGACGGTCTCGGCCTTTGCCGTCGACGATGGCCGCAAACTCTGGAGCCGGGAATTAACCCCTGAAGACGAAGAAGAGGGCGTCATTGGTGGCGGCGTCAGTATTGATGGCGGCGTGGTCTATGCCACCACGGGCTATGGCTTTGTCCACGCGATGTCATTCGAAGATGGCCAGGAAATCTGGCAACGGCGTATCGGCACGCCCATACGCGGCGCCCCGACGGCCATTGGCGGCCGGGTTTTTGTCATCACCTACGACAATCAGCTGCACGCCTTGTCCGCCACGGACGGCGGGACCCTGTGGAGCCATGCTGGAATTCCCGAGGATGCCGGCCTGATCGGCGCGCCCAGCGCGGCGGTGGGCGGCGGCCTGGTCGTGGTGCCTTATTCTTCGGGCGAACTGTTCGCCCTGCGCCTGGAGAACGGCCGCATGGTCTGGGGCGATCAATTGGTCCGGACCCGGCGTCTGGCGGCTTTATCGACCTTGAGCGAAATTCGCGGCAGCCCCGTGATCGACCGCGAGTTGGTCCTGGCGATTAGTTTTTCGGGCCGGATCGCGGCCATCGACCTGCGCAGCGGCCGGCGCATATGGGACCGGGATATCGCCGGCATGGAAACCCCCTGGGTGGCCGGCGATTTCATCTTTTTGGTAACGACCCAGGCGGAAGTGGTCTGCCTGGCCCGAAAAAGCGGCCGGATCCGCTGGGTGGCGCAGCTGCCCCGCTACGAGGATGAAGAGGAAAAGGCCGACCCCATTCAATGGAGCGGCCCGGTGCTGGTATCGGACCGCCTGGTGCTGGTCTCCTCGCAAGGTTATGCGGTCGCCGTGTCGCCTTATTCGGGGCGTACGCTGGGCCGTATTGAACTGCCGGAAGGGGCCCTGATCCCGCCCGTGGTGGCAGACGGCTCCCTCTACGTCCTGACGGACGACGGCGATCTGGTCGCCCTAAGGTAAATGTTGCGGAATAAGCCATGACGTTCACGATTGCTATTATCGGCCGCCCCAATGTGGGCAAGTCGACGCTGTTTAATCGCCTGGTGGGCAAGCGCCTGGCCCTGGTCGATGACCGTCCCGGCGTGACCCGGGACCGCCGGGAGGGCGAGGGTAATCTCGCCGAACTGAGTTTCCGGCTGTTCGACACCGCCGGCCTGGAAGACGCCGATGCTGACAGCCTCGAAGGACGCATGCAGCGGCAGACCGAAACCGCCTTGGATGATGCGGATCTGGCCCTGATGCTGATCGACGGCCGGGCCGGAGTGACGCCCCTGGACCGTCATTTCGCCGATTGGCTGCGCCGGCGCAACGGACCGGTGCTGCTGCTGGCCAACAAATGCGAAGGCGCGGCCGGCGACAGCGGCCTGGCGGAAGCCTGGTCCCTGGGCCTGGGCGAACCTTTGGCGGTTTCGGCGGCCCATGGCGAGGGCCTGGTGGCCCTGCATAACGGTATTCTAGAGGCCATGGAGGCGTACGCCGCGGCCAACGCCGAAGCCACCGCCAGGACGCTCGAAGATGAGGAGATCGCCGGCGACGACGGTGATGGGGACGATGGTGATGAGGACGACGAGGGCGACCATATCCTGCAACTGGCCATTCTGGGCCGGCCCAACGCGGGCAAGTCCACCCTTGTCAACCGCCTGCTGGGCGAAGAACGGCAGATCACCGGGCCCGAGCCGGGCCTGACCCGCGATGCCATCGGCGTGGCCTGGCAATGGCGGGAGCAGGCAATCCGCCTGATCGATACCGCCGG
>JABIRL010000282.1 GCA_018667855.1 Rhodospirillaceae bacterium | reverse complement strand
CGAAGCTGCGCACCCGAACGATCTCCAGATCCGGAATGTTGGTGGCGAACCGCAACAGCCGGGAAGCCGGATCATCGAAGGCGGCTTCCGGCTCAATCCCGGCGCTGCGCAACAGCGGCATGGCCTCTTTCAGGATGCGGCCCTTTGGCAGAGCGATGACAAATTTCTGCGACATCACGGATTTCCTGTTTCCTGCTTACCGTGTCAAAGGTCGTGATCCGGCCGGCTTGGCGTGGGCCAGCCTTGATCAATATCGCTGATGTGGCAATGCACGGCCTCGACCTCCAGCACAATGGTGCCGCCGCCGGCGAAATTCAGCTGCAAAGTGACGCCATGGTCGGCCTCCTCGCTGGTAATCGCCAGCAGGGGCAACAGACCTTCCCTGTCAGCCATATCTATACCCTGTGTGCGTACCCGAAGAACGTCATCAAAATATACGCCGCAACGGACACGCATGCCGCCTTCGCCACGAAATTCATCGGCCACTTCCCATCGAAATCGGGTCATGACCATGGCAAAGCGCCGCAAGCGCGGAAGATGGCTCATATCCTCAATGCGGGCGATGGCATCCTGCAGAACGGATGAGATCACCTCCAGGTCGGCGGCATCTTCCGCCCGCAGGCGTAGTGACTTATTGACCATCGCCGCCTCCAATCCTTACACTGTCAACCGCATGATATCGGCACCGCAGGCTGAAAGTTTTTCCTCCAGCCGTTCGTAACCGCGGTCAAGATGATAGACCCGATTGACCGTCGTTTCGCCCTCCGCCGCCAATCCGGCCAGCACCAGAGAGACCGAGGCCCGTAGATCCGTCGCCATGACGGGGGCCCCATGCAGGCCCGCCCCGCCCGGACCGCCGCGCCCGCGCACCATGGCCGTGGCCCCCTTGACCGTGATGTCCGCGCCCATGCGCATCAATTCGGGCACATGTTGAAAGCGATTTTCGAAAATCGTTTCAGTGATCATCGCGGCGCCATCCGCCACCGTCATCAGGGCCATGATCTGGGCCTGTAAATCGGTGGGAAAGCCGGGATAGGGCGCCGTGCTCACGTCAATACTGGCGATACCGTCACTGTCACCACCGCCGGTTTCCACCATGACGCCACAGTCGCTGGGCCGTATGGAGACGTTGGCCTGGGCCAGGGCCGCCGTGACGGCCTCCATGGTTGCCGGCCTGGCGCCGACAAGTTCCACCTTGCCGCCCGTAATGGCGGCCGCGATGGCGTAGGTCGCCGCCTCGATCCGATCAGGCAGCACCGCATAGTCCGCGCCCCGCAGCCTGTCGACGCCCTGTATGTGCAGGGTGTCGCCGCCGATCCCTTCAATCCGCGCGCCCATGGCGTTCAGACAATTGGCCAGATCGCCTACCTCCGGCTCGCGGGCGGCATTCTCCAGGATCACCTCTCCTTTAGCCAGGGTGGCTGCCATCAGCAGATTTTCCGTTGCCCCGACCGAAACCCGGGGAAAGACCACGACGCCGCCGCGCAATCCGCCCGGCGCCCGGGCCACCACATAACCGTCATCCAGTTCAATCTCCGCGCCCAGGGCCTCCAGCCCACGGATATGCATATCCACCGGGCGGGTGCCAATGGCACAGCCCCCCGGCAGGGATACCCGCGCCTGATGACAGCGCGCCAGCAAGGGGCCCAAAACAAGGACGGACGCGCGCATTTTCCGGACAATGTCATAGGGCGCCTCGGTGGAGGTGATATCGCCGGTACGCAATTCCAGCACCTGACCCATGTGCCCGCCGCTGGGGTGCGTGCCCGCCATGGACAGGTCCGTGCCGTGCTGGGCCAGCAGATGGGTCATGGTGGCAATATCCGCCAGATGCGGCAGATTGCGCAGAACCAGGGCTTCATCGGTCAGCAGACTGGCCGCCAATAGGGGCAGGGCGGCATTCTTCGCGCCGCTGACGGCAATTTTGCCCTGTAGCGGTTGCCCGCCGCGTATGCGTATTTTATCCATTTAGGCCCTAATTGCCTTTGCTTTAGCCGACGCTTACAGGGCGCGCACCCAAGCGCACCGATTGTTAGCCGGTCGGCAGGGGTTCTAACCCATCGCGCCGGCTCTGGAAACCTGCGGATGTTCGAATTTTTCCCCTCGGGATGCGCCATGGGATGTGCCCCGGGCCATATATCGCCAAGATTGCGGCGCTTTTGTGATGGCGACGGAACTTATGTGCTCTCTTTCGATTCAGCCGGCCTACCCGCGGGCGGTTCCCCAGGACCTTTGCGCCGGCGCAGATTATCACGCAAAGCCCGCGCCAGACGCTCCTGGCGCTCTTCGCGGGCGGTCTTGGCCGGTTCTTTCGATTTATTTTTCGTCATGTACCCCACGGCCCCATATCCCGCTTGCCCTGGCACCGCCAGTTGTGGCAGTTTGCCGGACCGTTGCAACAGCGGCAAGCCGCATCACCAATTTCGCGGTATTCAAGGCCCACATAGCTCAGGGGTAGAGCACTCCCTTGGTAAGGGAGAGGTCGAAAGTTCGAATCTTTCTGTGGGCACCATTCTTTTTCAACAATTCGCAAAATGTGGAAGAATGATGCGCCGCGCCCAATTTCCGGGGACGGCAGGGGTGTTGCGGTGGGACATGGAATTTCTAGGCCAGATCTTGAGCAAATTCGGAACCATGATTTTGGGCCCGCCCGCCCGGGGTTCTGTTTCGGACGAGGGAAGCGGTTGGGATAGGGCCCTTGGACCGCTTTTGATCTTGTCATTCTGCGCCCTTGGCCTGGGGTTGTTTCTGCCGGTGCTGCGGGTCGACAAATTCTTTGTCTTCACCGAACAGTTCTCGATCATGGACAGCATTATGACGTTATTCATGGAAGGCGAAATTTTCATTGCCCTGGTTGTGTTGCTGTTCTCGATCGCCTTTCCCCTGGTCAAGCTGGCCCAGGCCTTTTCGCTGTGGCGGCGGACCGACATTCATTCGGGGCATTTTGATCGGCGCCTCAAATGGCTCGGCTTTCTAAGCAAATGGTCGATGGTTGACGTTTTTGTCGTCGCCCTGGTGGTCTTCTCGGTCAAGGCGAGTGCAATTGCGAACGCAACAACGGAACCGGGTCTCTATTTTTTCTTCGCCGCATCAATCGGCACCGCCGCCGCTATCGGGCTCATCAAGGCGGCAGCGGAACGTTTACGGAATGGCGAGGAAACGGTGAACTAGAGTCTTTCCCTTTGAAATGGAAACGCCAAGCCAGCCCGCTCCCCCAGGGGGAGCGGGCTGGCTTGGTGATTCGACGTTAGTCGGAAACACCCTAACCTATGACCGGCAGGGCCTGTTTCAGGGTCGTGACCGCAAGCGGCAGTCGACCGATGGTTTCGCCGTCGGCATCGACCAGGGCTTTTGCGCCGCCCTTGACCGTGAATTCCCGGCCGCGGACGTAATCCACTTTCGGATGTTCGATATGATGGCCTTCAAACAGCCAACTGGGCTTTTGCAAAATGATCTGCCGCCGTGGAATATCCTTGAAAAACAGAAAATCGGCAACGCCGTCACTGTGATCGGCGCCGGGCGCCAGGCGCATGCCGCCGCCCAGCATCTCGGTATTGCAGATCAGACCGGAATAATACACTTGGTCCGTGAACAGTTGATCATCAATGGTCAAATCACACCGCTGCATGGGATAGGTCAATGTAACCATCAAGGTATTGACGTAGTAGGAGAACCGGCCGCCGAGTTTCTTCAGGAATTTCGAATTATTGGTGCGATACACAATTTCGGCCGCGCCACCCCAGGAAACCGCCAGCGCGCCGTAATGGCGATGGTCGCCACCGTCCAGGGCGCCGCAATCCGCCTGCAGCAGATCGAACCGTTGCTCCCGGCCCGAGGCGATACCCTGAATGGCGCCGCTCTGGTCGCCATGCACACCGATCGCGCGGGCCAATTCATTGGCGGTGCCGGCGGGAATAACCGAGAGGGCAATTTTGTCATGGGCCGGCGCGCCATCGACCATGATGCCGTTGACGACGCCGTTCATGGTGCCATCGCCGCCCACCGCGATGAAGTGGTTGGCCCCGTCCGCCACGCCCTGGCGGGCCAAGCCGGTTTCTTCACCGGCCTTTGTGGTCATAACGACGTCAATCGCACCCAGAGCCGCGCGTAAACCCGCCTCAATCTCCGGCCAGGCCCTGCCGCAGGCGCCCTGACCCGCCGCCGGATTGACGATAACCCTGGGTGCCGGATCAGCCATGCCCCAGCTTAATCTTTCAAGGCGCGGGCGAGGAAACGGATGCGGTCCTGACCCCAATACGGCACGCCGTCATGGACAAACCAAGGCATCCCGAAGACCTGTTGTTCGATGGCTTCATCGGTGTTCGTCTGATGCGTGGCGGCCACATCTTCGGCACCGATGCGCGCGGCAAGGGCATCGCCGTCGAAGCCTGCCTGATTTGCCGCCGCGACCAGAACAGCCTTATCCGAGATATCCTGCTCCTTCTCCCAGACACAGGCCAGAAAGACATTGGACAATGCGATGGCGTCCTGCCCCGACTGCTGTGCCTCGATCACCATTTGGGCCGCCTGACTGTCGTCCACTGGGAAGAATTTTGGCTGTAGGTTCATTGGGATCGTCCAATGACGCTTCCACCGCGCCAACTCCACCAGACGGTAGGCCAGACGGGCGGGATGGCGCTTCGCCACGGGCAAACCGCCCGTCGTCGCCATAAGCTGGCCGCCCATGACGGGTTTGATATGAAATTCGGCGCCCGTATCCTTGATGATCTCCGGCAGGCGGCGCCCGCCCATGTAAGTGTAGGGTGAGGCCAGGGAGACATAGTAATCGACAGTCTTGCTCATCGGTTTTCCATCCAATCTTGTGCGTTATGTTATTTCTTGCCGTGCATCTTGTGTTTACCGTCCATGCCTTTGGCGCCCATGCTCAAAATCTTGACTTGAATGGCCTTTACCCCTGCCTTTTCAAAGGTAACGGTCAGGGGCAGCGTTTCACCTTTTTTCAGGGGCGCCTTGAGACCCATCAACATGATGTGCAACCCGCCCGGCTTCATCATCACCATACCGTTAGCCGGGACATCCGCTGCATCGACGGGGCGCATTTTCATGACGCCGCCATCCATCAAGTGGTTATGCAGCGAGGCGCGCTTGGCGGCATCGGACCGACTTGAAATTAATTTGTCCGCTGTTCCCGAATTATTCCTGATCATCAGATAGGCTGCGCCATTGCGCGCCTTGGACGCCGTCGCGCGAGCCCACCCTTCTACCATCAAGTCATCGGCGGCCAGGGCCGAATATGCCGGCATTGCCATTAGAATACTAACCAGCAGAATGAGAAATCTCACCACCAAATCCCTTTAAGCCACGATAACAATGATCAGCGGCACCGTATAACAAGGCATGGCGCCCGGCTAGTCGCATTGCGTCATTGTCATAGCCGCCGCCCAGCACGCAGGCGATAGGTATACTTTTTTCGGCGCAGGCGCCGATGACCAGCGCATCCCGACGGGCCAGGCCCTGATCGCTTAGGGACAGTTTGCCCAGGCGGTCGTCCACATGGGGATCTACACCGGCGTTGTAGAACACCAGATCCGGTTTCAAGCGCGGCAGCAGATCCGTCAATTGTTCCGCCAAGATTTCCAGATAAGCATCATCGCCCAGATCCACGGGCAGGCCGATATCGCGGTCGCCAGGCTGCTTGCGAGCAGGAAAATTATCCTGACAATGCATGGAAAACGTAAAAACCGCGCCGTCGCCACGGAATATCTCCGCCGTGCCGTCCCCCTGATGCACATCCAGATCCACGACCAGCATGTTCATGGCCAGCCCCATGGCCTGCAGGACCCGGGCCGCCACCGCGACATCGTTGAAGACGCAATAGCCCGCCCCATGACCGATGCCCGCATGATGGCTGCCGCCGGCGCTGTTGGCGGCGATCCCCCGCTGCAAGGCAAGGCGCGCCGCCAGGACGGTGCCGCCGACAGAAGTCTGGGCACGATCCGCCAACTGGCTGGATATCGGCAGGCCAATGCGGCGCATGAGCGCTTCATCCGCCGTTTGCGAGAGTATCGCGTCCACATAGTCGGAATCATGGGCCAGTTCCAGCCACCAGCGCGGCGCCAAATCCGGTTCGTGAAGGGTCTGCGCCGTGGCCAGCCCCTGGTCACGCAAAAGCTGGATCAGCCGTCCATACTTGCCCATGGGAAAGCCGCGCCGGTGGGGCAATGGCACTGTGTAGCTGGGGTGATGGACAATGGGCACGGCCATGACGGCGTCTTTCAATTTCGCGGGCACGATCATGATATCCAATCGGCATCGTGCATTTAACACAAATAATTGCCATAATTACATCGCCTCGCTGCCTTTGGAGGACACCTCATGCACACGAAACAATACCGAAGACATCCGTCATTTGTTCGCAAGCTGCTGACCGGACTTGTGGGCGGAATGCTGTTGGCTTGCAGCCACGCGGGATCGGCCAGCGCCGCGCCACAGCTACTGGTGCTGTTGGATGGCGGCGGCCGTCTGCCCTTGCAGTGCGCCGAGGGACGATGTGCCGTCGAACTGGCGACCATGTGCCTGCAGCCGGAACGCCGGATGCCCGAGGCTGGAAGAAGCTATCGCCCGCTGGATTTAGGGGCGCTGATCCTAAGCGGTCGGAACACGGCAGGCCAGGCCGTGCACCGGCCAATCCCGAAAACAGCCCGGATCAGAGCCTTGCGCAGCCATCTGTCCGTGCGTCTGGAGATTGCCCGAACCTGGCTAGAGCAGACCTTTGCCGCCCGTCCCGATGTTATTGTCGCGGCCGGCGCCGTTTTGCGGCCCCTGGCTCTGGCCAGTGATGCGGAACCGCTGGCGCAAGGGGAAATCCGGCAAGTGAAAGCCCATGCCAAGACCGTTGCCCAGGACGCCTTCGCCGCGGAACCCAAGGCGGTTCTGACAGCGCGGATCAGCAATTACATCATCAATGCCCTGCCCGCTGGCGACAAAGCCAGCAACAAAGTTCTGGCGACGGCCTGGAAAAAGGCTGTGTCCGAAATAGCCGGCGGCTCCGATAATGATTTATCCACGGCACGTTTCATTGTCGACTACTGCCAATATAGCGCCAACAACGGCCTGGCGGGCAGTCTGCACAGCTGCTTGCAAGGACGCCAGGACAGGGCACTGGAAGATGTGCATCATGGCTACGTCAATGCTCTGGCAACCGGCAGCTGATTTATCAGTCAATCCGGCGATAGGCCGATTTGGCGCATGAAACTCATCAAGCCATCAATGCCCATGTATTGGTGGGTCGCCAATCCTGCTGATTGGGCCGAGGCGATGTAGACTTCGGAATCGTCGATGAAAAGGGTGTTTTCAACCCGGGCGCCCAAGGTTTGCGAAATAGCATGGAAGATCGCGGGCTCTTCCTTGGTGGATCGGAACTGGCAGGAGAAATAGGCATGGTCCCCGAATAGTGCCACGGCCTGGGGGAAGACTTCCGCCAAACCCTCCTGTAACAGGGGGCCGTTGTTGGTCAACATTGCGACAGGGACACGCCGTTGCAACCGCTTCGCCAAGGCCAACATGTCGTGGTCCGGCGTCATGGCCGCCCGCCGCGCCGCCAGCCATTCTTCCCGCGACACCGGCACTCCCAAATGCGCGGCGAATAGTTCGAGATATTCGGCCGCCGAATAGTGACCGCGATCCGCTAAATCGTCGAAACCGGATTGAAATATCGCCGCATCGACGGCCCTGGGCTCCAGGCCGGTAATATCGCCAAGAACGGTCAAACGGCGGGCGAAATCAGTGCGGCACAAAACACCGTCCATATCAAAGATGATTTGATCGATAACGGGCAAGGATTTACAGGGCGGCCGTCATGCCGCCATCGACGGTGAGACTGGCGCCGTTGACATAGCCGCCCGCGTCGGAGGCCAGAAATACAGCCGCGCCCGCCAATTCCGCCGGGTCGCCCCAACGGCCCAGGGGCGTCCGCCCCTTGACCATGGCGTCAAAATCCTTGTCGGCAATCAGTGGCGCGTTGAACTCTGTCGCGAAATAACCTGGATTGATGGCATTCACCGTAACCCCATGGGGGCCCAGTTCGACGGCCAGGGTTCTGGTCAGGCCGATCAGGCCATGCTTGGACGAGACATAGGCCGGTATGGTGGCCCGGCCGATCTGCCCCATGATCGAGGATATATTGATAATTCGGCCCCAGCCCCGCGCGACCATGGCTTCGGAAAGCTGCTTCGCCAACAGAAAGGGCGCGGTGAGATTGACGTTCAACACATCGCGCCATTTTTCCTCCGAAAATTCAGGCAATGGCGCCCGGTGGATGATGCCCGCGTTGTTTACCAGGATATCAATCGTACCGGCTTCGGCGAGCGCGTCTTCCCGCGATGATCCATCGCCGGCATCAAAGGGCAACGCGAGGGCATCGTGACCGGCGGCCGCCAGAGTTTCGGCGGTCGCGACGCATTCATCCACGGTACGGGAATTGATGATCACCGCCGCGCCTTGTTCCGCCATGGCCCTGGCAATAGCCAGGCCAAGGCCCCGGGTGGAGCCGGTGATCAAGGCCCGCCGGCCATCCAATCGAAAATCCATGATTCTGCCTTTGTTGGTCCGGCCTTACAGGATCGCACCGACGGTCCAGGGCACGAATTCATCGGCGCCAATGCCAAGCTGCTCCGATTTTGAAAGATCGCCCGACGCGGTCGCCAGGATCAGATCAAAGATATCCTGGCCCATTTCCTGGATCGTTGCCGCGCCATCCACGATACGGCCACAGTTGATATCCATGTCCCCTTCCATGCGGTCAAACATGGTCGTGTTGGTGGCCAGTTTCAGACAGGGTACCGGCTTGCAGCCGAAGACAGAGCCTCGGCCCGTGGTGAAGCACGTAACATTGGCGCCGCCGGCCACCATGCCGGTGATGGAGGCAGGATCGTAGCCAGGCGTGTCCATGAAGACGAAACCCTTTTCGACGATTTTTTCTGCATAGGCATAGACGTCGACTAAATTGGTGGTGCCCCCCTTGGCCGCCGCGCCCAGGGATTTCTCCAGGATGGTGGTCAGGCCGCCGGCCTTGTTGCCGGGCGATGGATTGTTGTTCATCTCGGCGCCCATGGCGGCGGTGTAGTTTTCCCACCAGTGGATATGGGCGACCAGCTTTTCGCCCACTTCCTTGCTAACGGCACGGCGGGTCAAAAGATGTTCGGCACCGAAAATTTCAGGTGTCTCCGCCAGACAGGCAGTACCGCCGTGGCGGACCAAAAGATCTGCCGCCGCGCCCAGCCCCGGATTGGCCGAGATGCCGGAATAGGCATCCGAGCCGCCGCATTCCATGCCCAAAATCAATTCGCCGGCGGGAATCGTTTCCCGCTCCACTTTGTTGGCATCGGCCAGCATATCCTCGATCAGGCCAATGCCGTGCGCTACCGTCTTTTCGGTACCGCCGGTGTCCTGAATGGTGAAGGCGTGGAGTTTATCGGACGCGTTCAGCTTTTCCGCCTCCATCATGGCGCCGATCTGGTTCGCCTCGCAGCCCAGCCCCAGAAGCAGATTGGCCGAAAAGTTCGGATGCTTGGCATAGCCCGATATGGTCCGCTGAATGTAGTTCAGACCGATGCCCGTACAGCCGCCGCAGCCGTAGTCGTGTGTCAAGGCCACCACGCCATCAACATTGGGATAGTCGGCCAACGCATCACCACGAAAATGATCGGCGATCATGCGGGCCGCCGTCGCGGAACAGTTCACCGATGTTAAAACACCGATGTAATTCCGTGTGGCAACGCGGCCATCGGCGCGGCGGATACCCTGAAACGTGGCGCGTTGATGTTCGGGGACATAGTCCACGGGCTTTACGTCCGCGCCGTACATGTAATCCCGCTCGAAATCCTTGACCAACACATTGTGGGTATGAACATGATCGCCGGGCGTTATCTCGGCGCTGGCAAAGCCGATGATCTGATCATACTTGCGGACCGGTTCATCCTTGGCGATTGCCTGGGTGGCGATCTTGTGCCCGGCCGGCACGTCGCCATTGGCCGAGACCGCTTCACCCGCGACCTGGGCGCCCTGGGCGACATCGTCCCGGGCCACGATCACGTTGTCATTGGGATGCAGACGGATCGTGGTTGGCTGTTGATTGGTCATCTATAATCTCCCCAGGTTGACATCTTACGGGCGGCAACTTAACGCAATCCGCAAACCCCGTCATCGCGGATTTTGCGACACCGTCAAGGAAACCGGACAGGGAATTCGGACAAGGAGGCCGAAAATGATCAGGGTTACTCTTGTCTGTGTTCTTGTATTGCTCATGGGACCGGTCAGGGCGGCGGGTACATCCGGAGAGGAAGGTGCCCAATTCGCCGCCGACGATCCCGCTCACGGTGAAGCCATCGATGCAATCAAAGCCGGGAATTTCAAGCGCGCGGTCGAACTGCTGCGTGATGTGGTGGACCGCAATCCGGACAATATCGATGCCCTGAGCAATCTGGGCTATGCCAATGCCCGGTTGGGACGCTACGATCAGGCCAGGCGCCGTTATGCCCGCGCGCTGGCGCTGGAGCCGGGCCATCTGGGCACTAACGAGTATCTGGGGGAGCTCTATTTGCGCCTGGATGATCTGGCTGCTGCGACCGCGCAGTTGGGCGCACTGAAGAATATATGCGGCACCGGTTGCCGGGAACACGGCGATCTGGCCGCCGCGATCGCCGGCTATCGACGAACTGGACGAATTCAAGACCACAATCAGGGAAAGACCGTACAATGACGCTGGATCCGCAAGTCGAATATATCCTGGAGCTGATCGAAAAATCGCCCTATCCGGAGTTTCATACCCTATCGCCACAGGAAGCGCGGGAGATCTTCGAGGATACAGCGCCGGCCTTGAATATCCGGCCCGAGGATGTCTACCGCTCGGAGGACCGTTGGGTCGAAGGCGTTGACGGCGATATTCCCATCCGCATCTATACGCCTTACGAACCCGCGGCCGGGGAGACGCTGCCGATCCTGGTGTTTTATCACGGCGGTGGGTTTGTCATCGGCAGTCTGGACAGCTATGACAGCCTGTGCCGGGCCCTGGCCAACCGGGCGGCCTGCATCGTTGTCTCGGTGGATTACAGATTGGCACCGGAGCATAAGTTTCCCGCCGCCGTCGATGACGCCCTGGACGCTTATCAATGGGTCAGCGACCATGCCCATGAACTGGACGGTGACGCCACGCGCATGGCCATCGCGGGCGATAGCGCGGGCGGCAATGTCACCGCCGTCACCGCCATCGGCATCCGGGATGAAGGCGATCGATCACCGCTACTACAGGTCTTGATTTATCCTGTATTGGATGGGACGCCCGAAACATCGTCCCATCATGAATTCGCCGAGGGCATGTTGCTGACCCGTGGCAATATTCTATGGTTTTACGATCACTATATGAAGCAGCCGGAAGACGTCGCTAACCCCCGGTTTTCGCCCATCCTGGCCGAGGACCTGTCGGGTTTGGCCCCCACATTGCTGATCGTCGCGGGGCATGATCCCCTGCGGGATGAAGGCCTTGCCTATGGGGAACGCCTGAAAGACGCGGGTGTCACAGTGGAGCTGAGCAATTATGAGGGCATGGTGCATGGATTTCTCTCATTTGCCGACGCCGTCGATCAGGGGAAAGTGGCCATTGAGCAGGTGGCGACGGCCTTGCGCACAGCTTTTTCCAATCCGTGATCATCATTAACCATTCGTGAACATTCGCCGCCTATCCTGAAGCTCGGGAATAGGTAGATATGCGAAAAATCAGTATTAAATCTGGCATGGTTGACAATCAGCGCAAAGATCGGCGGCTGTCTCTGTTGACGCTGACGGTTGAGGCGGATGGCGTCGAATACAACAGCCTCGATTGGGGTCTGGGCGGTGTCCGTATCGACGGCGTGCTGCCCAATCTGGGACTTTACAGCAGTCTGATGATCAAAGTTTCAGGCGAGCGCAGGGGCCGTCAACTAAGCTTCGAGGTCATGGCGACGGTCGTCCGTATCGACACCGAGACCGAAGAATCCGGCCTGCGTTTCGACGATTTGACTGCCGAGGATCTGGACGTGCTTGAGGCTATGATCACGGGCCGCCGCATCACCGAGTAAGTCTCACCGAGTAAGACTCACCGAATAAGATAAATTCAGAGAATTTCCAAAACGTCTTCGGGCGGTCGGCCCACCGCGGCCTTGCCATTTGCCAGGACAATCGGCCGCTCGATCAAAATGGGATCAGCCACCATGGCAGCGATCAATTGGCTTTCGTCCAAACCATCGTCTGCCAGACCGTTCGCCGCATAGGCATCTTCCTTGCTCCGCATAAACTGACGAGCGCCAATGTTCAGCAGGCCCAGTATTTCTTTCAATGTTGAGGCATCGGGCGGGGTCTGCAGATATTCAACTATGGTCGGTTCGATGCCCTTGTCGCGCAGCAATTGCAGGGTCGCCCTGGATTTGGAGCAGCGGGGATTGTGATAAATCGTTACGGTCATGAGTGCCTCTTTCAGATTCGGATGCCGAAGGTAGCAAAGCGGCCTTTCAATTAACACCGCAAACGCGCTAAACCGGGCTGGTGGTGCGAACCAAACAGAAGAGTCTTTCTGTTTGGTGTCTTGCGCACCACGATTCTTCAGAGTCTAGTGGTCTTTCGATCCTCTCGGATGGGGACCATCCGTTGGGATCGGACCACTAGGACATATCAATCGTGCGTTAGGGAGTGGTGCATGAGTACGGACGTACCGGCGGGTTTCGAGTTGGCCGCCGAAAGTGAAACTTTCGAAAGTTTCGTCGGCCCCCTTTATGAGAAGCGGGATGGGGATGACTATACCTGCGGCTTTCGCGCCGCCCCCCATCATGGCAACCGCCGCGGCGTGGTTCACGGCGGCATGCTGGTCACCTTCGCCGATCACACCTTGGGCAACATGGTGTGGGAGCGGTTCAACGATCAGCCCTGCGCCACGGTGACCCTGAACGTGGACTATCTGGCAGGTGCCAGAACCGGCGACTGGATCGAATGCACCGGTCACATCACCCGCGAAACCCGCTCGCTGATCTTTATCAAGGGCCAACTGACGATCGAAGGTCAAACCGTCATGACCGCATCCGGCGTCTGGAAAAAACTCGGCGCTGACTAGCACCTGATCAGACCGCCGCAACAGTGCCAGGGCGCCAGCTGACTGTTGTTAGATGGTTTTGAATTTTTTCCTTGCAATTTAAACTTACATAGTGTAGTATTACCACACTACAATAAGCGCCTCCGGAATTGGGCAAGCCCCGAAAAAGCATCCGGTTTTGGCGCTTTTTTTGTGCCGTTTTCTAACTAATTTCCGCTGATTTCTAGTATTGAAACGATTTGAACCAGGCTCCGGGCGCGTGTGCGCCCCGGGCCTTTTGTCGTTTCGCGGCCGGCACATCCCCACATTTCAAACCTCCCGAAAGGAGACAGTTTTGATCGACATCTGTGGCGATGGCAAACCCAACAAGGACGTGGACTGGACCGAAAGTTCATTCACCCCGGACTATCTGTCGGCCCGGAACAACAACTTCGATACCATCGGGGAGGATGATCTATACGAGGAATATTCCGACCCCAAGACCCGGCGGCGCAAAACGACCCGTGCCCCGGAGCTATTCGCCCATCTGGACGTACTGGACGAGCCGTTAAGTCACAGCGGCGGCGAATTGGCCGGCCTGGGCCAGAGCTACGGCACCAACACCCGGTTGACGAAAAAATACAACTCCGCCCCCCGGGCCGAGCGCAACCGTATCATTGGCGAGACCACCAATGCCTTCGACTGGGCCAAGACCGCGACACCGGCGCAGAAAAACGACCAGATGGAGGCGGTGAAGAAGGCGGAGGTCTATGACGTCACCGCCAATCAATACCTCTATGACCAGGCCTTCCCCAACGATCCTGAAACGCCGGCCTTTATCCCCAATGCGGGCCTGACGGACCAGGAAGACCGCGATTACTTCAAAAGCACGCCGGAAAAGAAACAAGCCATCATCGACGACCTGAACGCCCAAATCGCCCCCTGGCCCACCTATGAACCCACCCTGGACGAAATGGGTCTGGGGCCAAAGGACGATTACGGCTATGTGGCGCCGGTGGAGGCTGTGGACAAAACCCGTGGCGCATTGGCAATTAAATCCGCCGAAGACACAGAGACTGAACCGTCGACCGACGACATTCTGACCATACCAAGGACGGACAAATCCGACGATTGGCGTGAAGAGAAAAGTAACTACGACCAAGTCGCCTCCAATCAAAATAGGAAGTTCATGAGTGATGCCGGTGAACAAACCGACAAGAATTCACCTGCTTCTTCCAGCGCCAAGGCCGGTTCCTCGAGTGGTTCATCGAAGGATGCCAAGAATCATGCGTGGGAACAGAGCCACAAGTATGTGCCGCCAACGCAAACGAAAATGGATGCGGTGATTGCTTGGATCGAAGAGTTGTTTCCAACCAAGAACGATTTCATGAGGAAAATAGCGATCTATGAGAGCCATCTGGGACAGCATGAGGATACGGCCCGTCCCGGCTATTATGGCGGCGTGTTTCAAGTTGATGAAGGAACATTCCGCGAGACACAGATACAGAAAGGTCTGGCGAAACAGCGGGCAAAAATCAGCGCAAAACTCGGTAGGGATTGGAATACCGTGACCTGGCGGGAACTCCGGGATAATCCGTATTTGTCGGCGATCGCCGCCCGACTGTCATTGCTTCGTTGGAAGGAGGGCATACCGGCGAATCTTGATGGGCAAGCCGCCTATTGGAAGAAGTATTACAACACGGAGGAGGGGTGGGGTACGGTTGATAAATTCATAAGTTCATATCGCGAATATGAGAAGAATATCGGTGGTAGGAGCCAGTTAAGAACACCGATGTCATAGGTTCCGCATCCGTTCCGCCGCTCAGTGGATCGGGCAAGAATCTCTCACCGCCGTCACGGCGGTGGGAGATCGTTACCCAAATCACGAGTCGGCAATGATGAACGTGCGTTCGCCTGGAACGCCTGCCGTAGTCGTTCAGGCACTTGTTCTGTTGATTGTCCCAGGATAACAGCTAAAGCAGATTGAGTAGCCCGCGCGCCGTATCGATCTTCTTGCTGATTTCAAGAATTTCAATTGTTAGGCGTTGAAGGCCTTTCCTGATGACGGGCAAGTCGCTCTTCCGTAGAGCCTCAAGGCGAATGGCCCAGAGCGCACATTTTGTATTGTACAATGAGCAAAACTATCACCGCGCTCCCTTGTACTGTCCGACATAGTTGATGTATGCGCCACCACCGCTGCGAAAAAACACGTTGCGCCGAACAGGGAGCATCAAATTGTCGCGTCCTGGTAGTTCTATGATCACGTCAATCGAGCCCTTTCGGTTCTCGACCATATTTCTGATACGATAGAAAAGATCTTGCTTTGCCTGCACATATCTTTTTGCTCTACGCCGCTCGATTGATAATGTTTGGGGCATCCTGAGAATGACGTAGCCGTCCCCACTACTCGTGAATGGGAACAGCCCGGCGGGCAAAAATACTTGGAACATCCCATGTTTGAACGCCTCGCTCTTCTCGTCGAGTATTGCCATCCTGTAGTTTTTGGCATTTTTCTCATAGCCACGGCGTAATATCCGCGCATCCGTGGGCATGACCGTATTGTTAGGCGTTAGCTCGAATTGAAAGTGAAAGAATTTCAACCCGTTACTCACGGATTCAAAGACCTTGTGACCGCTACGAATTCGGTACTTTTCCTCGCTCAAAGCCAATGCTGGAACTATGAAGATACCGAGCAGTAGAAAACAAGAAAACACCTTAATTTTATTGAATCCACGGATTTTTGTGTTCCTTTCGGAAGGATCAAATTCAGGATAGGAGTTTAATTTATCCAAATTACACACTATGGGCGAGTGTCGCAACTATGGCATTGTAGAATGGTGCCCCTCAAAAAATCCCACTACGATAAATTCAGCGGAAATTTACCTACTAATGAGGTCATATCAATGGGGTCGGATTAAATTGATTTGCATGGATTCTTCCAAGTCGTAACGCGCTTCTATTTGGAATTCCCAACTGATTTCTTCGTCAAATAACTCTGATCCCTTTGATTCCAGGAGAAGGATCTATACGAGGAATATTCCGACCCCAAGACCCGGCGGCGCAAAAAGACCCGCGCCCCGGAGCTGTTCGCCCATCTGGACACACTGGACGAGCCGTTAAGTCACAGCGGCGAATTGATCGGCCTGGGCCAGCAATACCGCACTAACACCCGCCTGACCAAGAAGTACAAATCCGCCGACCGGGCCGAGCGCAACCATATCATTGGCGAGACGACCAATGCCTTCGATTGGGCCAAGACCGCGACACCGGCGCAGAAAAACGCCCAGATGGAGGCGGTAAAGAAAGCGGAGGTCTATGACGTCACCGCCAATCAATACCTCTATGACCAGGCCCTCCCCAACGACCCCGAAACGCCCGCGTTTATTCCCAACGCCGGCCTAACGGATCAGGAGGACCGGGACTACTTCAAGGGTACGGCGGAACAAAAACAGTTCATCATCGACGACCTGAACACCCAAATCGCCCCCTGGCCCACCTACGAGCCCACCCTGGATGAAATGGGCCTGGGCCCGAAGGACGACTATGGCTATGTGGCGCCGGTGGACGAGCCACCATTTTTCCTAATCGGCCCGATTGCGTCTATTTTCGAGCCAGGGCGCTGGCGCATTTCGTGGGCTAGCGGCATAATCCGGGCAAGGAGACCTAATTTATGAATGCCAAGCCGGAAATTCGTTTTAGCGCCTGTCCCCATGACTGCCCTTCAACCTGCGCCCTGGAGGTGGAGAAGCTGGATGCCCGGACCATAGGCCGCGTGCGGGGGGCCCGGGACAATGCCTATACCGCCGGCGTGGTTTGCGGCAAGGTGGCCCGCTATGCCGAGCGTATCCATCATCCGGACCGGCTGATCCAGCCGCTGCGGCGCACCGGGGCCAAGGGTTCGGGGGAATTCGCGCCCATCGGTTGGGATGAGGCGCTGGATGAGGTCGCCGAAGGTTTGCTGCTGGCCGAACAGCGTGACGGCCCCGAGGCCGTCTGGCCCTATTATTATGCCGGCACCATGGGGCTGGTCATGCGTGACGGCATCAATCGCCTGCGCCACGCCAAAAGATATTCCGGCATGTACGCCACGATCTGCGTCACCTCCGCCTGGAACGGCTTCATCGCCGGCACCGGGCGCCTGGCGGGCGCCGATCCGCGCGAGATGGCCAAGGCCGATTGCCTGGTGATCTGGGGCACCAACCCAGTCAATACCCAAATTAATGTCATGACCCATGCCACCAACGCGCGCCGGGGCGGCGCTAAGATCGTTCATATCGATACCTATAGAAACGGCACGGCGGAACAGGCCGATCTATTCCTATGCGTGCGGCCCGGCACCGATGGTGCCCTGGCCTGCGCGGTGATGCATATCCTGTTCCGGGATGGTCTGGCCAACCGTGATTATATGGAGAAATATACCGATTGCCCGGCCGAGCTGGAGGCGCATCTGCAAGACAAGACGCCGGCCTGGGCCGAGGCCATCACCGGCGTCCCCGTGGCGGATATAGAAGCCTTCGCCAAGCTGGTGGGCGAAACGCCGAAGACTTTTTTTCGCCTGGGCTATGGCTTTTCCCGGCAACGCAATGGCGTCGTCAACATGCATGCGGCATCCTGCATCGCCGCCGTCACCGGCGCCTGGCTGCATGAAGGCGGCGGCGCCTTCCACAACAACGGTTCGATCTATCACTGGGACCGGAAGCTGGTTGAAGGCCTGGATGTCATGGACCATTCGATCCGCGTGTTGGATCAATCGCGGATCGGCCCGGTTCTGACCGGCGACCCCGTTGCCCTGAAAAACGGCCCGCCCGTCACCGCGCTGTTCATCCAGAATACCAACCCAATGCGCGTCGCGCCGGACCATAATTTGGTGCGTCAGGGCTTTGCCCGCGATGACCTGTTCACCTGTGTGCATGAACAATTCATGACCGAGACCGCGAAAGCCGCCGATATAGTTCTGCCCGCCACCATGTTCCTGGAACATGACGATGTCTATCAGGGCGGCGGTCACCAATATATCACCCTGGGGCCAAAGGTGGTCGAGGCGCCCGGCGAATGCCGTTCCAATCATGACGTCATCGTGGCCCTGGCCAAGCGCCTGGGCGCGAAGCATCCGGGATTTGAGATGACGTCGCTGGAAATCATCGATCACACCCTGCAGGCATCCGGCTGGGGCGATGTGGAAACCCTGCGGCAGCAGCGCTGGATCGACTGTCAGCCTGAATTTGACCGCGCCCACTATATCGAAGGCTTCAACCATCCGGACGGCAAGTTCCGCTTTGCCCCAAAATGGGAAAGCGTCCTGCCCCACGGTTTCGGCCCCGATGGCGGCCAGGAGGCGATGCCAAGATTGCCCGATCACTGGGCGGTCATCGAAGAGGCGACCGAGGCCATGCCCTATCGCCTGGTGACCGCGCCCGCGCGCGGCTACCTGAATTCAACGTTTAGCGAAACGCCCACGTCCGCCGCCCGCGAAGGCAAACCCACCGTCATGATCCACCCGGATGACGCTGCCGATCTGGATGTCGCAACCGATGACACGGTCATCCTGGGCAATAACAGGGGTGTTGTGCCCATCGCCGTCGAAATATTCGAGGGCCTGCAACGGGGCGTCGTGGTGGTGGAGAGTATCTGGCCCAACGACGCATTCGAGGGCGGCAAGGGGATCAATGTCCTGACCGGGGCCGACCCCGTCGCACCCGTCGGCGGGGCCGCTTTCCACGACAATCGTATCTGGATAAAGAGGATGTCATGAGCCAGCGCCAATCCGTTCCTGAACTCTCCAATCCCGTCGCCGACGGCACGGCCTTTATCGACGGCGAATACACCCCCATCGCCGAGGCGCGCATTCCCATAACAGATTGGGGTTTTCTGCGCTCGGATGTGACTTATGACGTCGTCGCGGTCTGGGGCGGCGGCTTTTTCCGGCTGGACGATCATTTAGACCGGTTCTTCCGGGGCATCGGAAAATTGCATATGCAGGCGCCCCATGACCGGGATGAAATCAAAGGCATTTTGGCCGAATGTGTGAGCCGGTCCGGTCTGCGGGAAGCCTATGTTGAGATGATCTTGACCAGGGGCACGCCGCCGCCCGGCGGCCGCGACCCCAGGACCTGCGAGAACCGCTTCTATGCTCTGGCCATACCCTATGTCTGGATCGCATCGCCGGAAAAGCAGGAACAGGGCCTGCATATGACCATCAGCAGCGTGCCGCGCATCGCACCTGAATCGGTCGATCCCACGGTAAAAAACTTCCACTGGGGCGACATGGTGAAGGGCCTGTTTGAAGCCTATGACCAGGACCGTGACACGGTGGTTTTGACCGACGGTAAGGGCAATATAACGGAGGGACCCGGCTTCAACCTGTTCGCCAATATCGATGGCCGGTTGGTCACGCCCGCAAGCGGCGTCTTGCTGGGTATCACCCGCAAGACCGTGATCGAACTGGCCGAGTCCCTGAATGTAAAAGTCGATGTGGGCACCTTGACGGAAGCGGAGTTGCGCCAGGCGGATGAGATTTTCATTTCATCCACCGCCGGCGGCGTCATGCCGATAACCCGGCTGGATGACAATGCCATCGGCGATGGCGGCCCGGGCCCCCTGACCCTGCGTCTGCGCCAGATGTACTGGGATGCCCACGACGACGACAAATATGTTACCCGGATTGACTATCGTTAGCGGCTCGCAAGGGGCCATTCAAGGCCAGGGCCAGGGGAACCGTCGTCAGGGCGAACAGACCAACGATGGCCAACGTTTCGGCGACGCCGAATTGATCACTGAGAATGCCGAAGATGGTGGGCGAGATAGCCCAGGCGCCAATGGTCAGGGTCATGAACAGGCCAAAGCCACGGCCATGACGTTCAGGCGCCACAAATTCGGCGACGCTAGCATAGAGCACCGATGAGGTCCCATTCAGTGCGACGCCAACGGCCGGCAACAGGACAAGACAGACTTCCAACGGCAGCGGCAGCAGCAGCAAAATTCCGGCCCCCGTGGCAACTTCGCTCAAGACCGCGGTCCGCACGATACCCAGACGTTCGGCGATCAAACCACAAATCAGTTTACCCGCCGCACCGCCGGCAAAGACCGGGACCAGAGCAAATCCAATCGTCTCGATCCCGGCCCCCTTGGCGATCAGCAGGAATGGCAGGAAGGTCATGAATGCGGCCCGGCAAGCGCCATCGATCATGGATGTAGCGGATAGCAGCATAAATCCCCGGCGCTGGCGAATACCCCAACCTGTTAATGGGCCCGTTTCTTGATCGCTGTCTGGGGATGGAGTGGGCGTCAATGGCGGCCCGCCCGCGCCTAGAATACGAAACAGAAGCAAAACGCCGAATGCGGCGACAATGCCGAACCCTCCATAGCTTGTGGTGACGTAGCGCCAATCGAGGCTGGCCAGGGCCACTGCCGCCAATCCAGGCACGGCCATCTTTCCCAAATCGCCTGAGAAATTGTAGATACCCAGCGCGGCCCGCATGGGTCCGGCTTCATAGGCCCGTGCCACGAGTGTTGAATTCAGGGGATGTTGCGGGCTGGTGCCGATGCCGGCCAGGGCAAGCGCCACGGCCAGCCCCAGGGCACCGCCGGCAAAGCCCAAGAGGCAGAACCCCAATCCGGCCAATGCCGTGCCAACAGCCAAAATACGTCGTTCGCCCCAGCGCTCCGAGGCGAGCCCGGCGGGCAACTGACCAATAGTCATGGCGCCGGAATAGGTCGAAGATATCGCTCCGACCTGGCTGAGGCTCAAGGCAAATTCCGCCTGCCATAAAGGCAGCAGAATGATAATCAGGTCGGAAAATCCATCATGGATGAAATGCGTGCTGCATGACGCACCGAGCACGCGCCGCCGGCGTTTGACCGCGGCGGCTGCTACCATCTGGCGCCGGGCGGACGGTCAATGGTCTCGAGGAATTGCAGGACATGGGCATGCAAGGCCGGGCCGGCGCTGATCACGGATTTGTGCCGGGGATCGGGAAGGTTATAGGCAAAGTCCTGGCCATGGGAATTTGTGTTGACGCCGCCGGCTTCCGACAGGATCAATTCGGCCGCCGCGATATCCCAATCACTCTTCCCCGCTAGGGAAATACAGGCATCGTATCGCCCCTCGGCGACCAGGCACATACGATAGGCGATGGAGTTGACCATGTGGATTGTGACGTTCGCGGGTTCATGCAACGGCCCGGCATTCTTGAATAAATTTCGACCGGTCAGCAGTCGCGCGCCTTCAAAATCCGGCGCCGCACTGACCTGAATGGGCTCTCCATTCAGGCGGGCCCCGCCGCCCAGGACGGCGTCATAGAATTCCTCCTTGGCCGGATTATAGACCGCGCCCGCTACGGGCCGGCCGTTTCGGACCAAGGCTGCGCAGACCGTGAATTCGGCGCGCTGTTGAATAAAGGCGCGCGTACCGTCAATTGGATCGACGATCCAGATGTCACGGCAGTCCATGCGCTTGGGGTCGTCTTCTGTTTCCTCCGACAGCCAACCGTAATTCGGCCTGCCTTCCAGTAACTTTCGGCGCAGCAAATCGTCCACGGCATGATCCGCTTCGGACACCGGATCATCATGACCCTTGTCCCAATGCTTCACGCCATCATGAAAATAGCTGAGCGCCAGGGCGCCTCCTTCGCGTACCGTTTCCAGCAACAGCGCGTGGTCTTGTTCCAACTCACTCACGTTCCGGCCACCGTCAAACCATCAATGCGCAACGTCGGCGCATTACTGCCGTAGCGGAAGGTCAAATCATCGGCCGGGGTCGTCTGCAAAAACATCTCCTTCAGATTTCCGGCGATGGTTAACTCCGATACCGGATGGGCCAGTTCGCCATTTTCGATCCAGAAACCGGCGGCGCCACGGCTGTAATCGCCGGTCACCCCGTTGACACCAAAACCAATCAGCTCCGTGATGTAGAGGCCGGCCGGAATGTCGCCCAGCATGTCTTCCGGGCTCATATCGCCCGGGCGCATATACAAATTCGTGGTGCTCGGCGAGGGCGGGCCGGACGTGCCGCGGCTGGCATGCCCAGTGGTTTCCAGTTTCAGCTGCCGGGCTGATGCGGATTCCATGATCCAGGTCGTTAGCACGCCATCGTCCGCCAACAGCCATTCCCGGTTGGCGACACCCTCGCCGTCAAACGGCTTCGATGCCAAGCCGCGCGGGCGGTGGGGATCATCAACAATTGTGACGCCGGGTTTGAAAACCGCCTTACCCAGTCTGTCCTTCAAAAACGATGTGCCCCGCGCCACAGACGCGCCGCTGATGGCGCCCGAAAAATGCCCCAGGATCGAGCGGGATACGCGCGGGTCGAAAACTACCGGTACCCGCTGGCTCTCGACCTTGCGGGGGTTCAGGCGTCCGACAGCCTGTTGGCCGGCGGCGGCACCCACCTTCGCGGCGGCCTCCAGATCGGCACCGTGCCGGGCGGAGGAAAAATCATAATCCCGTTCCATTTCCGTGCCTTCACCGGCGATTACGGAGGCGAACAAGGAATGGGACGAGGTGGCGTAACCGCTGGCAAAACCGCCAGAGGTCACGAGGCCGATCCGGTTGCGGCCCCAGCCCGCGCCCGCGCTCTCGGAATTACTGACGCCGTCGATGGCGAGGGCGGCAGCCTCGGCCTCGGCGGCCAATTCGTACAGGCTGTCGGGGGTTGGCTCGCTCGGGTCGTTAAGGTCAAGATCGGGAATGTCTTGTGACAAACGGTTCGGATCGGCCAGACCGCAGTAGGGATCATCGGGCATGGCGGCCGCCATGGATAGCCCGCGCTGGAGCAATTCATCCAGGCTGGAAAGGGATATATCCGTCGAAGACACGATCGCCTGTTTCGCACCGATGAAGATGCGCAGGCCTAAGTCCTTGCTCTCGGAACGCTCCAGATCCTCGCGTGCGCCGAGGCGGTAACTGACTTCCAATGACATTGATTCGAACATAACAGCATCGGCGGCGTCGGCGCCGCCGCGCTTCGCCTTGGCGACGAGGTCGGACAATAGATCCAGGTCATTGGCCATATCGGCCGGCATTTGGCTCATGTGGTCTCTCCGCCGGGTTGGGAGTTCCGTAAATGTCTGTATAGGCGTTCCACGTCGGCTTTGCGACCGCCGCAGACGACAAAATGGGGGAAAATCCTAAAGAAGATGTAAGGAGGCCTATTCGCAACTTCAATCCGTGCGACGGAATTGCGGCCGGTAGCGACGGTTTAAGCCGGGCCATGGCCTGCTTTCCTGTATCCAATGCAAATTCCTACATCGCCGGAACGGCGATCAATGCGGACGGTTCCCTCAGGCCGGTGGTTTGGCCGCTAGAAATCGGAAACAATACCCTTGCGTTCCCAATCGCCATAACGGGTGGGTTCAAGTCCTTTCGGGCCTCCGATTTCCTTGGCCGGTTTCACGGTCTCGCCCTTTGGTTCGTTGTCCAATTTCTCTTGGTTCGTCGTTTCGTTCGGGTCGGTTGGCATCTTCATTGTCTCCATACGAACTGCCGGTCGGTTGCAAAATGTCTGCGTTGAAGGTACCAGCGTCCGGGAACCGACGCCAGCGGTTGGAATGAGATGGATATGAGTGATACCGGGCACCGATCGCGAACCGCCGCCACGAAGGTTTTGCACCGCGTCTTGGAACGTGGGCAGATGCTGGATTCGGCCCTGGCCGATGAGCAGGAAAAAGGCGGACGGATGGCGGGGCTGGCCCCGCGTGATCGGGCTTTTGCCAGGTTGATGGTTGTCACCGTGTTGCGGCGGCTCGGACAGATCGATGATGCCATTGATCGTTGCCTGGACCGGCCATTGAATAAATCGGCCAAACCGGCCCGCCAGGCACTGCGATTGGCGGCGGCACAGACAATGTTTCTTGGCACGCCGGATCATGCGGTCGCGGATGGTGCTGTGCGGCTGATGGGGCCGCGGCTGAGACATCTGAACGGCCTGGTCAATGCGGTCGCGAGACGGTTGATCCGGGAAAAATCCGCAATATTGGCGGTACAGGATAAAATTGCTCTGAATTGTCCCGGGTGGCTCAGGGATTCCTGGACCAAGGCTTACGGCGATGATGTAACGATGAAAATGATAGAGGAAATGTTATCGGAGCCATCTCTGGATCTGACGCTCAAAGGGAAAGTTGGGGATTGGGCGCGGAAATTGGACGCAGAAATGCTGCATACAGGATCGCTACGCCGCCCGGCGGGCGGCGTTATCCAGGCGCTGCCTGGTTTCGAGGAGGGGGAGTGGTGGGTCCAGGACGCGGCCGCGGCGCTACCCATACGATTGATGGGCGAAGTGGCGGGCCGGGCGGTATTGGACCTGTGCGCGGCACCAGGTGGGAAAACCGCTCAATTGGCGGCTTTGGGTGCGCGTGTGACGGCAGTTGATAACGTACCGAAGCGGCTGGCGTTGCTGCAAGCGAACCTGGTTCGTTTGGGTTTGCGCGCCGAAACCGTAGTTGCCGATATACTGACATGGCGGCCGTCAGAGTTGTTTGAACTGATCATTCTTGATGCCCCGTGCAGCGCGACCGGCACTATTCGGCGGCACCCCGATATTTGGCGTCTGCGCACGGCGGACCAAGTGGCCAACGCGGCGGAATTGCAGGATCAGATGCTAGCCGCGGCCATCGATATGCTGGCTCCGGGCGGGACATTGATATTTTGCACCTGTTCCCTGCAGCCGGAAGAGGGCGAAGGACGCATTGAATCGCTTCTGGCAGGTGACACACCGGTCCGCCGCGCACCGATCGAGGCCAGGGAGTTGTTTGGTCTTGATGAGCTGATTACAGGTGATGGGGATATGCAAACCCTGCCTCATTACCAAGGCGGAATGGATGGATTCTTCGCCAGTCGGCTGATCCGCGCCGTCTGAACCATCCCGGCTTGCGACGAACCGGCCAACCTGCTACCTAGCGGCCATGCAACAAGCTACCCGCATCGCGCCATCCATCCTCTCCGCCGATTTTGCCGCCCTGGGGGATGAAATCCGGGCAGTCAGCGAAGCCGGGGCCGACTATATCCACATTGACGTCATGGACGGCCATTTCGTGCCCAATTTGACCATAGGACCGGCCGTGGTGGCGGCGCTTCGCCCCCATAGTGAACTGCCATTCGATGTGCATTTGATGATCAGTCCCGTTGATCCCTATATCCCGGATTTCATCAAAGCTGGTGGGGATATCATTACTGTTCACGCGGAAGCTGGCGCACATTTGCACCGGACCATCCAATTGATCAAGGACCAGGGCGCGCGGGCGGGTTTGGCGTTGAATCCGGCCACGCCGGTTTCTGCGGTCGAGCCGTTGTTGGAAAATCTCGATCTTGTTCTAGTAATGAGTGTAAATCCGGGCTTTGGCGGACAGTCGTTCATTACCGGTCAACTGGAAAAAATCTCGCGCTTGCGGGTATTAATCGATGCGACTGGACGCACTATTGATTTGCAAGTCGATGGTGGCATCAACACGAACAACGCCGCCGAAGCGATTGCGGCGGGTGCTGATGTGTTGGTCGCCGGAACGGCGACGTTTACCGGCGGGGTCGAACAATACGCAAATAATATCAAGGCATTACGGGCCACCGCCGATTAGAACCAGGAAAAGCATGTTGAAATGAACGATAGCTGGAGGCGGCTGAAGAACGCTGGTTATCGGACCCGCTTGTATCGCTATTCTCTGGAGCGGCGCCAGGCCGAACGCCTGGCATTCCTGCCCCAGGACCCCTGGCCCGGCGATTTGGAGCAGGCCAATGAGTTGTTTCGTGGCCGATACCGATTTGCCGGCCGTGAAGCCAGCGCGCCGAACCAACCGCCATGGCGTCTGCGACCCGAGGATCCGGAATGGCTGTCGGAACTACACAGCTTTGAATGGCTTCGTCATTTCGAGGCCGCGGGCGGCGACACGGCCCGGTCGCAAGCCCGCCGTCTGGTCCGGTCCTGGATAGATTTATGTGGTGATATAGACCTCATTACCTGGGCGCCAGGGACCATGGGACGGCGTTTGACGTCGTGGTTGGGCCATGGACATTTTCTATTGAAGGGTGGCGATGAGGCGTTCGCAGATGCCTATCTCGCCTCCATCACCGTGCAATGGCAACACCTGCAGCGCACATTGGGCGACGCCGATTTCGGTTCGGATCAGTTTTCGGCCGTACTTGGTCTCGTTTATGGCGCGATGTCCCTGTCCAATAATGACAGCGCCCTAGAAAAATATTTACAGCAAATAGAAACCCTGATCTCGACTCTTATTCTGTCTGATGGCGGCTATTTCAGCCGGGCGCCTTCCGACTCGCATCGGGCCCTAAGACGAATGATCGCGCTACGGGATGGCATGGAACAACGCGGGATGCCAATCCCCGGATGGTTGCTGGACACAATAGCAATTATGGTGCCCCAATTGCGCGGGTTGCGTCATGGCGACGGCGGTTTGGCGCTTTTCAACGGAGGCTTCGAAGAGGATAGCGGCAAGGTCGATATCACTTTGGAAAAAGCCGGTGTGAAGGGCAAGGCATTGCTAAGCGCAACGCAATCGGGCTTTCAGCGGTTGACAGCTGGTCGGGCAATATTATTGGCTGAGACGGGCGCGCCGCCGCGCGGTGTTTCAGGTCGAAATGCGCATTCGGGCGGCGGTGCTTTCGAGTTGTCCATCGGTAAACACCGTTTGGTCGTCAATTGCGGCAGCGGCCGGTATAGAAACCAAGATTGGCGAGAAGCGGCGCGGGCCACCGCCGCTCATTCAACCCTACACATTGGCAATGCCAATGCCTGGCCGATATTCCCGGATGGTGGTTTTGGAACCGACCCGGCCCGGCTTCATTGCCGCCGCCATGAAGATGAATTTGGAAACGTCTGGCTGGAGCTGCATCACGGCGGCTATCTCGAACGTTTTGGGCTAATCCATCGTCGCCGGCTATATCTTGCGGCCACGGGAGCGGATATTCGAGGTGAGGACTGCCTGGAGGCCAAGGGCCCTGAAGGTATCGCCACGGGCGCCGGCGCGCACCCCGTCGTGGTGCGTTTCCATCTGCATCCGGATGTACAGGCATCGGCCCTTCACGGTGGTTCTGCTGTCTTATTGCGTCTGGCAGATGGTCAGGGTTGGCGGTTTCGCGCAAGTGGCGCCGAAATTACCATGGCGGACAGCATCTATATGGGAAAAAGCGATCGTATTCGGCGTGGCCAGCAAATTGTCCTGTCAACCACGACCAGCCCAGAAAACACCCAAATCAAATGGGCATTTCAACAAGTTTAGGTCGTGACGATTGTCACCTGATCCTCCGTCCCCAAAAGGACGCATTCCGCCATGCCGCAAAATAGACCATGTTCGACCACGCCCGGCCAGCTTGACAGATCCCGCGCCAACCCGGCCGGGTCCGAAATAGCAGGGCCAAAGTCGCCATCCAGGATCCAATGGCCTTCATCAGTCCGGAACGGTGCGCCGGCGGGATTAGTGCGTAAGGTGACGGTCGCGCCGAGAGCTGCAAGCCGCTGCGCTATGGGTTGCCGCGCCATGGGGATGATTTCCACCGGCAACGGAAAAGCACCCAGCACAGCAACCTGCTTGCTGGCATCGGCGATGACAACAAGCCGATTGGCCGATCCGGCAACAATTTTTTCCCGCAACAAAGCGCCGCCGCCGCCCTTGATCAAGTTCAACGCCGGGTCGAACTCGTCGGTCCCGTCCACGGCCAGATCAAGGGTCGGCGTCTCGTCCAGAGTGGTCAAGGCGATGCCAAGTTCATGACACAATGCCGCGCTACGATCCGATGTGGGAACGCCGATCACCGATAGTCCGGCCTGTACCCTTTGCCCAAGTAAAATTATAAACTGCTCCGCCGTTGATCCGGTACCGATGCCGAGGCGCATGCCTTCGTCGACCATTTCAACAGCCGCCGCCGCCGCCATTCGTTTTGCGTTGTCATTCATCCCTGTAACCTTTTTGGCAACCTTTTTGGCAACCTTTTTGCGCGGTCCGCGTCTGTTTCGTTTCAGTTCCCTGCGATCCAGGTTATATGTTCGCCATGTCAAATTCAGCAAGCAAAGCTACCACCCCCAATCCATTGCTCAAACTGGCTTTGGAAATCGGACCTTTGGTGGCGTTTTTCATTACCAACGCACGGGCCGGTATTTTCTGGGCGACCGGCGTGTTCATGGTCGCAATTTTTCTTTCATTGACCGTTACCTGGATGCTGGAGCGGCGCCTGCCCACCTTACCCTTGGTAACCGGTATTTTTGTCCTGGTGTTCGGCGGCTTGACACTTATTCTCCAGGACGAGCTATTCATTAAGCTGAAACCGACCATCGTCAACACCTTGTTCGCCGTAATCCTGTTGGGCGGACTTCTTTGGGGCAAATCTTTCCTGAAAAGCCTGATGGGAAGCATGTTCTCCATGACCGACCAGGGTTGGCGTATTCTCACCATTCGCTGGGCCTTGTTTTTTATCGTCTTGGCGGTTTTGAACGAAATTGTCTGGCGCAATACGACGACCGATAATTGGGTAAGCTTCAAAGTCTTTGGCATCATGCCGCTGACGCTCATTTTCTCCATCATGCAGTTGCCGACCATGAACCGCCATCGATTGGCCGAGGATGAGAACAAGGATTAATGTTTCAGGGGCGCGGCATAGTCTGTGAACGCGGCGAACGGCGGATTTTTTCCAACTTGGATTTCACCATCGCGCCGGGTGGCGCGGCGGTATTGCGCGGCCCAAACGGCTGCGGGAAGACCAGTTTGCTACGGATTGCGGCAACGCTATTGCGTGCGGCGGACGGCCAATTGAAGTGGGATGGCGGCGATATCTCCGAGGATATCGAGGCCCATCGCGCCCGACTGCACTTCATCGGGCATCAAGATGCCGTGAAAGGCGCCCTGACCGTACGAGAAAACATTGCCCTGTGGGCAAACATCAGGGGTGACGGCGAAGGCCGCATCGACGCAGCCCTTGCGGCCTTTGATATTTCGCACCTCGGGGATACCCCAGCGCAATATCTTTCAGCCGGTCAGCACCGGCGGACGGCATTGGCCCGCCTCGTGGCGTCCCCGGCCATACTTTGGTTGCTGGACGAGCCCACTGTCTCATTGGACGCTGACGGCACTGCCTGCCTGCAGCGGGTGATCGCTGATCATCGCGCAGCCCGCGGCATGGTAATGGCCGCAACACATATCGAACTGGGCCTGGACGATGCCGAATTGCTGCGGTTAAAGCCGCAATGAAACAGCTAGGCGCGATAATCCAACGTGATCTGCGTTTAGCCGCGCGCCAAGGCGGCGCGACATTTCTCGCTCTGGTGTTCTTCGTCCTGACGGTCACGCTGTTTCCGCTGGGTATTGGACCGGAACCGGCAGTTTTGGCGCGGGTCGCCCCCGGCGTGCTTTGGGTTGCCGCATTATTGGCGGCGATGTTGTCATTGGATCGGCTGTTTCAGGCTGATTTCGAAGACGGCAGCCTGGAGCAGTTAGCCCTGTCAGGGCTGCCGATTGGCGGCGTGGTTCTGGCCAAGATTATTGCCCATTGGCTGACCACGGGGCTGCCGCTGCTGCTGGCCGCGCCGATCCTAGCCGTGTTGCTGAATATGGATGATGAAGGATTTGCCGCGCTGATGTTGACAATGTTGATCGGAACGCCGGCGTTAAGCTTAATTGGTGCGATTGGCGCGGCCTTGACCTTGACCGTGCGGCGCGGCGGCGTTTTGTTGTCACTGTTGGTTCTGCCACTATATATTCCTGTTCTGATATTCGGTGTTTCGGCGATTGACGCGGCCGTCCACGGCCTGAATGCCAAACCGCATTTGCTGTTATTGGCAGCGCTGACGGTTGCGTGCTTGCCGCTTTGCCCCTGGGCAGCGGCGGCGGCGGTCAAGCTATCTCTGGAATAAGGATTTTAGAACTCAATTTGCCGCGACAATTTGTTACTGCACAGGCGCTTGCGCCCATGACAAGGGGGGGCTAAACCTCAGCCTATGTCGATGCACTATTTTGCCAATCCAGCGCGTTTCACGCGACTTGCCGGACGAATTCAACCGTTGGCCGGCTGCCTTGCCGCGATCTTGTTGATCGTTGGCTTGTATTTGGCTTTGGTGCAGGCCCCGGCCGATTACCAACAGGGCGAAACTGTACGCATTATGTTCGTTCATGTGCCCTCCGCCTGGATGGCATTATTCTGTTATTCCTTCCTGGCGGTGGCAAGTGCCGTCGCACTGATTTGGAAGCATCCACTGGCGGATCTGGCGGCCAAGGCCTCCGCGCCCATTGGCGCCGGGTTTACATTCCTGGCATTGGTCACGGGCTCTCTTTGGGGCAAGCCCATGTGGGGGACCTGGTGGGTCTGGGATGCCCGGCTGACCTCCGTGTTGATCCTGTTATTTCTTTATCTCGGCTATATGGCTTTGTGGCAGGCTATCGAGGATAGTCAGAAGGCGGCCAAGGCCGCGGCGGTACTGGCTCTGGTAGGTGCGGTCAATGTACCGATCATCAAGTTTTCCGTTGACTGGTGGAACACACTGCATCAGCCGGCCAGTGTCCTGCGCATGGATGGCCCGGCGATACATCCCAGTATGCTGTGGCCACTTTTGATCATGGCCTTGGCATTCAAGGCCTATTTTGTCACCTTACTGCTGGCTCGCATGCGTATGGAATTGAACTTGCGGCGTATACGGGCGTTGCGCCTGGCGGAGCGGTCAAGCTGATGGAAAGTGTGACGGAATTCATGTCAATGGGAGGTTACGGTGGTTATGTCTGGCCGGCCTTTGGTATTGTCCTTTTCGTCATGGCGCTGTTGTGGGTCGCCAGCATGCGCGGCTGGCGGAATTCAGAAAAAATCCTGGCGACTTTGCGAAACAGCCGCCGCGAGCGGGAGGATGTCGCCGAATGACCCGGAAACGCCGTCGCCTGTATATCGTATCGGGATTCATGCTGATCTTCGCGACCGCGGCGGCTTTGGTGCTCATGGCGTTCGAGGAAAATATTGTTTTCTTTTATTCGCCGACCGAATTGGCGCGCAAGATGGAACAGCAGCCTATTCCCCCGAACCGTCGGTTACGCATCGGCGGCTTGGTGGAGGAAGGCTCGTTAGGCCGCGAAAAGGACGGCGTCACGATTACTTTTCGCGTGACCGACACTGTGGAGGTTATTAACGTTCGATTTCGCGGTTTTCTGCCTGATCTGTTCCGAGAAGGGCAAGGCATCGTTGCCGAGGGGAGTGTCGCCGCGGACGGCAAATTTGTCGCCACGGAGGTGTTGGCCAAACACGATGAAACATACATGCCAAAGGAAGTCGCGGAAGCATTGAAAGAAGCTGGACAATGGCAGGGGGACCATGAATGAGACGTGATGGGGATAGTGAAAAGCCGTGCGTGCTGTTGATAGACCCGATTCCAAGTTGGATCGTCGACCGCGCCCGGGAAGAATTCGATTTGATCGTCCTCGGCCACGAGAGTGAACGGTCGCCGCTGTTTACGGAAAATTTGGATCGCATCCGGGGCATCGCCATGCCTGGCTTCGCAAAAGTCGATGCGGCGATGATGCAACTGTTGCCCAATCTGGAAATCGTGGCTTGTTTCGGCGTCGGTTATGATGGTGCCGATACAACATATGCCGCTGCCAATAATATCGCCGTGACCAACACGCCGGAAGTTTTGACAGATTGCGTCGCGGACCTAGGGATGGCCCTGATCTTGGCGACTTTGCGGAAAGTCGTTGTTGGTGATCGTTATGTACGCGCGGGACGTTGGACTAAAGAAGGTTTCATGGATCTCACGGATTCACCTCGTGGCCGCCGCCTGGGAATAGTTGGCCTGGGGCGCATCGGCTTGGAACTGGCCAACCGCGCGGAGGCCTTCGGCATGTCCATTGTCTACTACAACCGTACCGAACGGGACGATGTGTCCTACCCCTATTATGAAAACGCCGTCGCATTGGCCGAGGCCTGTGATGTGCTGGCCTTGACCTGCCCGGGCGGCGAGGCAACACGGAACTTGATTGGCGCCGAAGTTTTGGCGGCCCTCGGCCCAAAGGGATATCTAATCAATATTGCCCGCGGAACAGTGGTGGACGAGGCGGCATTGGTTACAGCTATTTCGGAACACATCATCGCCGGTGCCGGTCTGGATGTTTTCGCCGACGAGCCAAATGTGCCGGAAGCACTGTTTCCGTTTGAACAAGTCGTTCTTCAACCGCATCAGGCAAGCGCCACGATCGAAACAAGGACCGCCATGGGTAACCTGACGATCGATAATCTGCGGGCTCAATTCGCCGGCCAGCCCCTGCCCAACCAGGTGGCCTAGGGGCATGCTAGCCGAACTGGGACATTATGCGCTGGTATTGGCGCTGTCGGTTGCCCTGATCCAGGCAACGATACCATTGCTTGGTGCCTGGCGCGGTGACCAGGGCTGGATAGCTCTGGCTCGCCCTGCCGCCCTGGTGCAGTGCCTGCTTGTGGTGGTCGCCTTTGCCGCTCTCATGCATGCCTATGTGACGTCGGACTTTTCCGTTCTCAACGTCGCCACTAATTCACATTCAGCCAAACCGCTGCTGTACAAAATTTCCGGAGTCTGGGGCAATCACGAGGGTTCATTACTATTGTGGTTGTTGATTTTGGTCTTGTTTGGCGCAGCAGTGGCGATGTTCGGCAATAATCTGCCAGCCTCCTTCCGCGCCCGCGTACTATCGGTGCAGGCCATGATCGCCGTTGGTTTTCTGGCCTTCGTGCTGTTCACATCGAACCCGTTTGAAAGATTGCTGCCCGCACCCATCGACGGCCGCGGCTTGAACCCGTTGTTGCAGGATCCCGGATTGGCCTTCCATCCGCCATTCCTGTATCTCGGCTATGTCGGTTTTTCCATGGCGTTTTCATTTGCCGTCGCGGCGTTGATCGAAGGCCGGGTCGATGCCGCCTGGGCCCGATGGGTCAGGCCCTGGACCCTGGCCGCGTGGTGTTTTCTGACCTTGGGTATCGCGCTCGGTTCCTGGTGGGCCTATTACGAACTGGGCTGGGGCGGGTGGTGGTTCTGGGACCCGGTTGAGAATGCCTCCTTTATGCCCTGGCTGGCGGGAACCGCGTTGTTGCATTCGGCCATCGTCGTGGAGAAGCGGGACGCCTTGAAAAACTGGACCGTCCTGTTGGCGATCGTAACTTTTTCCTTGAGTTTGCTGGGCACGTTCCTGGTTCGCTCCGGTGTTTTGACATCGGTGCACGCCTTCGCCACGGACCCTGCCCGGGGCGTGTTCATTCTGGCGTTTCTCATCGTCGTTATCGCCGGTTCATTGACGCTTTATGCGGTTCGGGCGCCGGCCATGAAGGGCGGCGGCCTGTTCGCGCCGGTCAGCCGTGAAGGCGGATTGGTGTTGAATAATCTACTTTTGTCCACCGCTTGCGCCACGGTTCTGCTGGGCACGCTGTACCCCTTGTTTCTCGATGCCCTGACGGGCGATAAAATTACCGTCGGCCCGCCATATTTTAATGCCACTTTCGGCCCCTTAATGTTGCCCGCCTTGATCGCCATGGCCGTGGGGCCGATGCTGGCCTGGAAGCGTGCCGATATTCTAGGCGCACTACAGAGGCTGAAATTCGCCATTGCCGCCACGCTGGCGGCCCTGTTTTTGACGCTTGTGCTGGCCTATGACGGCCCCTGGATGGCCATTCCCGGGATCGCGCTGGGTGTCTGGATAATTGCCGCCGCCCTGGAAGAAGCGGCCCATCGCCTGCGTCTTTTCCGCGCGCCCATCGGGGAAAGTCTGCGCCGTCTGGCCCGATCGCCACGGTCCGCCTGGGGCACGACATTTGCCCATGCCGGTGCCGGCATGGTCATCATCGGCATCGTGGCGTCGTCGTCCTGGCAGGTGGAGAAATTGCAGGTCATGCGCACCGGCGAACAAGTGGCGGTCGGAGAATATTCATTCAAATTCCTGGGCGCGACGGCCATCAAGGGCCCGAATTACGACGCCGTCCGCGGGTCCTTTGAGGTCCGCCGGGATGGCGCCCATGTTGATCTGATGACGCCCGAATCCCGCAGCTATCCCGAGCCACCCATGGAAACAACCGAGGCCGCAATCCGAACCGGCTGGGGCGGCGATCTGTACGCGGTGATCGGTGATCCGACGGCGGACGGCGCCTGGTCGACCCGGTTTTACAACAAGCCGATGATCCATTGGATCTGGATGGGTTGCCTATTCATGGTTTTGGGCGGTCTGGTTTCATTAAGTGACCGCCGCCATCGCGTCGGCGCGCCAGCCCGTCGCAACAAGAACGCCAAACCGCTGGAAGTGGCCAAATCCGTGGCAGGCGAATAGGACCTGAAAACGTGAGCGAACAAATAGAAGAGCAAAATCCACAACGTAGGTGGTTACGGCTGGTTCCTCTCGCCATCGCACTTGTTATCGGCGGGTTTTTATTTGTCGGTCTGAGTTTGAAGCCAAAAGAAATCCCCTCCGTGCTGATCGGCAAGGCGGTGCCGCAATTCGATTTACCGGCGATACCCGGCCGCCCGAAGGGTTTGAAGTCCGCCGATCTGTCGGGCGAGGTTTCACTGGTCAATGTCTTTGCCTCATGGTGCGTATCGTGCCGCGCCGAACATCCATTGTTCATGAATTTGCAAGCAAGGAATATCGTGCCCGTGCACGGCCTTAATTATAAGGATGAGAGCACGGCCGCACTCAACTGGCTGCGACGATATGGCGATCCCTATGACCGGATTGGCGCTGACCTCAAGGGCCGGGTCGGAATTGACTGGGGTGTCTATGGGGTGCCCGAGACATTCCTGGTCAACGCAGAAGGCCGCATTGTCTGCAAACATATCGGACCGGTTCGACAAGAGGATCTGGACGAGAAACTGCTTCCCGCCGTCGAGGCGCTGCGGCAAGGCGGCACCGCGCAATGCTAAAAGTCTTTCTGCGAAGCCTATTCGTGGTTTTGTGCCTGGCCGGGCTGTCCGAACCGGCCCTGGCGGTCGCCGTCGATCAACCTCTGGATGACCCCCGACAGGAGGCACGCGCCCGCGCCATTCACAAGCAACTGCGGTGTTTGGTTTGCCAAAATCAGTCCATCGAGGATTCCAATGCCGCCTTGGCGCGCGATCTTCGTATCCTGGTGCGGGAAAGGATCACTGCCGGTGATAATGACGAAGCCGCGATCCGCTACATCGTTGAACGGTACGGTGACTGGGTTCTTTTGCAGCCGCCGGTAAAGGCGGGAACCGCCCTGTTGTGGATTGGACCGGTGCTATTTCTGATTTTGGCAATTGCTGTGATGGTCGTTTGGTATCGGCGTCGAAGCAGTCCGGTCGCCGGCGCGATTGAGCCGTTAAGTTCCGAGGAACAGGATCGGCTGAAGAACTTGCTGGCCGACAGGGACCAGCAATGACCTTGTGGTTGGCAATCGGCGGCCTGTCCCTTGCGGCGATCCTGCCGATCCTTTGGCCATTGCTGCGCCCCGGCAAAGTCGCCGTTGACCGTCTGGATCACGATTTGGAAGTCTATCGCGATCAAATGCGCGAAGTGGACGCTGAATTGGCGGCCAATACCGTGACGGAACGCGAAGCGGGGGAAGCCAGGCGGGAAATTGAACGGCGCATATTACGGGCCGCCGAACATGGGCAAAGCGCCCATGGCCCCGCCGCGCCATCGGCAATGACAGCGGTTCTGATCGCCTTGTTCCTGCCCTCCCTGACATTGCTTCTCTATAGCCAGATCGGCCAGCCTACCCAGCCGGACCAACCACTGGCCTCCCGCGATGTCGCCCCGCCCCCGCCCCAACCCTCGCCGCGCGCTCTAACCGATGATCAAAACGAACAGATCAAACAAATGGTTGCCCGCCTTGCTCAACGGCTGAAAGAAGAACCCAACGACCTGGACGGCTGGACATTGCTGGGCAGGTCGCAGGCAGCGTTGGGGCAGTTTGACGAAGCGGCAAAAGCGCTTCGCAAGGCTATCGCGCTGTCAGATGGTGACGCCGATCTACTTGTGGCCTTTGGCGACATATTGACCAAGGAAGCCGACGGCATCATTACGCCAGAGGCGTTGATCGCGTTTTCAAAGGCCCGGGAACTGGCGCCCAACAGCCCGGCGGCCCGCTATTTCATCGCTTTGGCGGATTTGCAGGGAGGGCGTCCGCAACAAGCCTATGACGCATGGTTGGGTTTGTATCGGGAATTGCCGCCGAACAGCGATAATCGACAGGCATTGGCGGAGCAAATTCGTCGCGTGGCACAACAACTCGACGTCGATCCCGAAGAGCAATTAGCGGAAGCGGTACCCGCCGATCGAATACAGTCGTCTGCGCCGCCGTCTCAAACATCTTCCCCGACAGCTCCAGGTCCTGATCGTGCCGCCATGGCTGAAGCGGCCAAATTGTCGACCCCCGAACGACAGGAGTTCATCCAATCCATGGTGCAACGCCTAGCTGATCGGCTGCGTGACGAGCCGGATGATTTTGACGGTTGGATGCGGTTAGGCCGAGCCTATGGCGTTCTGCGAAAGCATAGTGTTTCAGCCGATGCCTACGGGCATGCTGCTGCATT
>JABIRL010000280.1 GCA_018667855.1 Rhodospirillaceae bacterium | reverse complement strand
TCCTTTATAATCGGTGTTGGTCGGCACCCAGATGCCGCCGAGCTTGTTGAGCCCGAGAGCGGCGACCGCGAAGTCGGGGCAGCTCCCCATCAGAAACGCGACGGTGTCTCCGGCGTCGATGCCCTTTTCTCGAAAGCGGGTCGCGGCAGCGCAGGCTCGGCGGTTTGCTTCCGCGAAACTCAGCCGCTGGTCATCCGATACGAGAAAGTCGGCGTCAGGGATTTGTTCGGCCTGGCGGCGATAGGTCTCGCCAACCTTGTCGGCGACCTGGCCGGTTTGCTGTGTCAGCTCCTCCAGGGCGGCGGCATTGCGGGTCAGTTGTTCGCCCAGTCCCGCTAGGCGACCTTCGCTACCCTCGGCGGAGGTCGACAGCTCTTCGACCGCTTGACGCAAATCCTTGCTCAATTCCGCGATCTGCTGGGCCAGGCGATTGGATTCGCCGCGCAATTCATCGCCGCGATTGGTCATGTCCAGACTGGCCGCCTTCATCCGTTCCGCGCCCCGCTCGCCGGCGGCGGCGACATTCTGGATTTCCTGACGCACCGCGATGCCGGCGCCCAGGATGCGTGTCGCCTCCCGGTCCGATGCCTCGCTCAACCCGGTGGAGGCATTATCGAAACTGGTATGCGCCCCGCGCAGACGGGATGTCGCTTCATCCGCCGCTTCGGCCACCCTTGCAGTGCCCCGGCCCAAGACTTCGATGGCTTCCGCCAGATCGGCTTTTGATTGTCCGGCGACCGTGCTCATTTGATCGGCCCGCTCCAGTAACTCCGCGCTGGTATCCTCGGACTGCTCGGTCAGGGATTGGGCTTGGGCAATGAACCGGTTCAGGGCGGTATCAATGCGGGCGGTCGCGGACGCCGCGACGACGTCAAGCTGATCGCTTTGTCCGTGCAGGGATTGCGCCAACCCAGCCATGCTCTCGACCGCCTTGTCGGAGGCCCCTTCCGCCTGAGCGCTGCTTTGGGTCAGCAGCTCCATGATTTGGTTCAGATAGGCGCCGCCCTTGGTGGTGCTGGCGCCCAGGTTTTCGGTTTCCTGCCGCAAGGCGCCACTGGCCGTGGCCAGATCATCCAAGGCGGAGGAGGCGGCGCTGTTCAAGGCAAGGGTGCTTTTGGTCAGGATTGTCTCGATCTGTTCGGCTTGTTTGGCGATTGCGCTGGCGATCTGCTCCAGGGCGCTGGCGCGGTTTTGCAGCCCTTGGTTCAGGCTTGCGGTATGCGTTTCCGCCATCTCGGCCGCTTCTTCCAGGACTTCCGCCTGGCGTTGCATGGCGTTGCCTAACGAGGCTGCCTCGGCCTGGGCCCGATCCGTGGCGGCGGTCAGATTTTGGGCGTTCTGATACAGCGCTTCCCCGGTCGCATCTATGGCGGTATTTGCCTGTTGCGCGGCGGCGGCCACACCGTCCGCTTCTTCCCGCAGAGATGAGGTCGTGGCATGGACCTGGGCCAAGGCACGCTCGCCTTCCGAAACCAGGGTATCCGCAGCCTCGATATAGGCATTTTCCCTGGCCTGCAGGTTGGCCTCGGCACCTTCGCCGGCCTTGGCCAGATCGCCGATGCGATCTTCCAGGTTGCGGCCGGCGCCCTCTGCCCGTTCGGCGGCTTCCACGACGCCCGCCGTGCTCTCGTCCAGAGCCGCCTGCACATCATTGATGCGTTGGGTGGCTGTGTCGGCGGCGCCGGTAAGCTGCGCCGTCGCCACCTTGGCGACCTGTTCCACGTTGGCCTCGGTCTCCCGACTCAAATCGCCCAGACGCTGTTCGGCCGCGTTGGTCAATTGGTCGACCCGTTGTTCGGCGCCTTGGGTAAAGGTCCCAAGGCGCTGTTCCGTGGCGCCGGCTACGTCGTGGATGCGCGTTTCGGTTCCCTTGGTCAATTCGGTCAGGCGCTGTTCCGCCGTTCCGGTCATTTCATCTATGCGCAGTTCCGTGCCTTTCGCGAAACCGTCGATCCGTTGCTCGGTACTGTCCGTTAGGTGACCAACGCGATTTGCCACAGTGCCGGCTACGGCGTTGATCCGCTCCTCGGCGCCAATGGTTAAACTTTCAATATCCCCCGATGCCGCCACCGTTGCAGTTTCGATCCGTTGCTCGGTACCGGCGGTCAGTTCACCAATTCGGTTTTCCAGGGAACCGGCCATGGCGTCGACCCGTTCCTCGGCACCAAGGGTCATGCTGTCGATGCTCGCGGTGGCGGATGAGGCTGCGCTCTCGATCCGTTGTTCAGTGTCGGCGGTCAGTTCACCAACACGATGTTCCAAGGAACCGGCCATTGCGTCGACCCGTTCCTCGGCCGTGGCGGTGATACTCTCAATCTGTCCCGACGCAGCCGCCGTGGTATTCTCAAGCCGTTGTTCCGTATCGGAAGTCAGTTCACCAATCCGGTTTTCGGCCGTGCCGGTCATGGCCTCGATCCGTTCCTCGGTGACCGTGGTCAGGTTCATGATCTGGCCGGTAGCGGCGGCGGTTGCATTTCCGATGCGCTGTTCCGCGCTCTCCGTCAGTTGGCCAACACGGCTTTCCGCCGTGCCGGTCATGGACTCGACCCGTTCCTCGGCGCCCGTTGTCAAACTCTCGATATGGCCCGAGGCGGCCGCCGTGGCACTTGCGATCCGTTGTTCGGTATTTGCCGTCAGCTCGCCAACCCGGCCTTCGGCCGCGCCCGCCATGGCGCCGACCCGTTCCTCGGCGGCCGCGGTCAGGTTCTCGATCTGTCCCGAGGCGATCGCGGTTGCGCTCTCGATCCGTTGTTCGGTGCCGGCCGCCAGTTCACCGACGAGGTTTTCAACCGTACCCGCCATGGCGCCCACCCGTTCCTCGGTGGCCGTGGTCAAATTCTCGACTTGCCCCGAGGCGGCGGTTGTCGCGTTTTCTATCCGTTGTTCGGTTCTGGAGGTCAACGCACCAACCCGGCTTTCCGCCGTGCCCGCCAGGGCCTCGATCCGCTCCTCAGCACTCATGGTCAGGTTCTCGATCTGCCTGGTCGCGGTCGCGGCGGTCGTCTCGATCCTATCTTCGGCGCCACCGATCAGGGTCTCGATCTGGTCAGCGGCGGCGGTGGTGGTGATTTCGATCCGGCCCAGGGTTTGTTCCACATCTTCACCCGCCTGCCCGATTGTCTCCACGGACTGCCGTGTGGTCTCGGCGATGGCCTCGGCCCTGTCATCGAATATGCGGGAGGTTTTTTGAATGCGGTTGTCGGCTTGTAGGGCGGCCTGATGCATGGTTCTTGCAGTTTCGGCCAACAGACCGCCTGCCTTGGATATTCGCGCCTCGGTCTGGTCGGCGGCGCTGTCCAGCATTCCCATATGCTGTTGCACCCGCTCCTCGATGCCCTTGGACACGATCTCTATTTCTCCGGAGAGTTGACGCAGAGCGCCGCTATCCTGGCGCAGGGCGGAACCGGTACGCACCGCCTCGGCGCCAATCTGGCTTGAGACCTCCTGCAACAGGCTGCCTTCATGGCGCAGGGTTTCGTTCATCTCACCGCCCCGGCTGATCATATCGTCAACCGCCAGGCCCAGGTCATCCACCTGGGCCCGCAGGTCGGATTCCACCTTGCCGGCCTGGCCAATGGTACGCTGTGCCAGATCCTCAAGGTACTCGACGACCATTTCGATACGGGTTTCAAAGGCGGCCAGAATTTCTTCCGCCGATTTGCTGGCATTGCTGCCCAAAATCTCGGAATTGATCGTCGCCGAGTTTGTGACTTCGTCAATTCGCTGTTGGAATGTCTCGCCAATGGCCTGGGCGCTCTCGGCCGCATGCCGGGCGGCATCTTCGGCGTGATCGGTAACCACGCCGGCGCTGTCCTTGAACGATTGGGCGATTTCCTCTGTCCGGCGACTGACGAATGTCGCGATACGATTGGTATCGGCGGAGATTTGCATGGTCCGTAACTTGAACGCCTGGGCCACGGTCTCGGCCTTTTCCTCGCTCAATTCAGCGCTATCGGTAACGGCGGTGTTGAAAGCTTCGGCTTGACCGCATAAATCAGCCTCGACCTTCGCCACCGTCTTGCGCAAGCGGTCGACGGTATCCTCGGTCCCCGCCAACAGGGCGCCGCGTCGGGTACTCATATCCTCCAACAGGGCATCTATGCGCTCGGCGGCGTGAACGGTCATGCGGTCGGCGGCGCGTTTCGCATCGTCTTCCTCTTCCCGCAATCGCTCCGAGACCACATCGGCGTGCTGGGACACATCGGAGGCGATGCGCCGGACTACGTCGGCCAGGGCATCGGCGCGTTCGTCCACGTTGGCTTGCAGATTGTTCCAGTCCTGATTGATGCTGTCGATGGTGCCATTCATATCACCACTGACCCGTTCGATGCGCGACAGCAATGTCGTGCTCATCTCTTCCAGGCGACGCACGGCCTCTTCAGTGGCGGAGGTGGTGGCGGCGCGCAGATCATCGGTATGGACCCGAATGCGTTCACCAGTGCTGGCGACACGGGATTCCAGACGATCAATGGTTTGGTCCATTTCCTGGCCCATGTTGGTGACGGTCTGGTGTATCCCCTCGGCCATCTGGTCGGCCTGATCGGATATAGCCTTGTTGGTCTGGGCCGACGTGGTTTCGATTTTCGCCAAATGTTGGTCGTAGTGCCGGTGTATTCGATCAGCCCCGGTCATGGCCTGATCTGTCATTTCACCGGTCCGGGCGAGCAACTGGTCCAGGGACTGGCCGTAATCCTGACCCAATTGATCGACCACCGCACGAATGCCCTCGGCCATGTCCCTGGCCCTTGTCTCGGTGGCCTTTTTCGTATCGCCCGAGGTTTGGTCCATTTCCGCCATCTGTTCGCCAAAATACCGGCGCATGTGGTCGGCCTGGGCCATGGCGTTGGTGTTCAATTGGCCGGTGCGGGTTTCAAGGCGGTCGATTGACAGATTGAAATGGTCCGACAGGTCGTTCAGGTTCTGCTCCATGCCATCCGCCAAGCGGTCGGCCCGGCCGGCCAGGGCGCCATGGGACTTTTCCGTTGCTTCCTCGATCACCGACAGCTTTTCCTGATATTGCTGGCGCAGTTGCTCGACCCGCTCAAGGGCGCCGTCACGCAGATCGTCCGAGCGGCCGTTCAGGCGCTCGATTGTCAGATCAAAGGTTTTCTCCATGTTTTCCATGTTTTCACGCATGTGGGTGGCCATACGCTCATTTTGAGTGGCTAGCGTGCTCTGCGCCGCCGATGACCGCCGGGCGATATCGGCAAGCCGCTCGCCATAGTGGCGATGCATCTCGTCGGCCCGGGCGGTCGCGGCGTCCGTCATCTCGGTACCCAATTGGGTCAATTGATCCATGTTCTCGCCGAAATCACGGCCCATCCGGGTCAGATCTTGGCTCAGGTCATCTGCCATGGACCGGCCGCGCGCCGCAATGGCGGCCTGGCTGTCGTCGGCATCCTGGGCAATGTCCGCCAGCTTGGCCTCGAAATGCGTGACGACCTCGTCGGCTCCGGACTTGGCGGCGTCCGTCATGCCGTCGGCCCGGCCCGTCAGCCGTTCGATGGCGGTATCAAAATGACCTTCCACATCGGCCAGATTTTCCTGCAGGTTGGCCGCCATGTGGGCGCTGCGGGTGGAGATAGTGGTTTGGGTCTTTTGCCCGGTCTGCTCGATTTCGTTCAGGCGGTTGCCGTAGTGAAGGCGAACCTGGTCGGCCCGCGCCATGGCTTCCTCGCTCCAGGTGCCGGCGCGGTGGTCCATGTGGTCCATGCTTTGACCGAATTTCTGGTCCAGGTCATTGATGGATCGGGACAGGCCATCGGCCATGTCGTTGGCCCGCTCGGATATGTTTTGCTGGGCCTCCGCCGCTGTCTGCTCCATGGCCGCCAAGCGGGCGTCGTAATGTTCGGCCAACTGGTCGGCCCGGCTCTTGGCGCCTTCGGTCAATTGATCGGCGCGCGCCTCGGCCTGATCCATTGCTTCCGCCAGGGCCTCGGATTGGTTGTTCAGGGCATGGACAACATCTTCCGCCCGGTCTTGTGATTGGCTGATCGAAACCTCGAAATCGCTGGCCTGATCGGTGAGCAACTCATTGATATGTTCGCCTTTTTCCGACAGGCGGTCCGCCGCACTTTCAAGGGCCCGGGCCCGGCCGCCCAATTCGTCCACCAGGGCCGCCGTGCGGGCGTTGGACGATGTGGAACTGCGGCCGATATCCTCCACCCGCTCCCGCAGCAGGGTCTCCACCTGGCGGACTTGATTGGTGGCCTGCTCGGAAGCCTGGGTCAGTTCCTCGGCCTGGCGGCGCAGGGCATCGGAAATCATCTCGATGCGGGCGTTGGCTTGTTCGTCGGGATAGGTCAAACGACGCAATTCGGCCTGCATATCAGCGGCATGGTCGGCGAATTCACCGCCCCGGCGCAGATAAAACAACACCAGCCACAGCACGCCCAGGGGAGCGAAAACGGCGCTCAAAATAGCCGCCAGTTCGTGGGGCAGCAGGTAGGCCATGGCACCCCAACCCACATAACCGGCGATATAGGCCAGACAAATCCCCAACCATGCGGCACTGACGATGAGACCCAGGATCAAGCCACGACGAAAGTCCACGTCCTCACTGGACCACCACCGGGGCGGCCGGCCATTGGGGCCACCCGGACCGTTGCCTGAACCGGAACCATGATGGCCGTTGCCGGGTCTTGGCTCGACGGCCTCGGCCGGGATCGGCAGTTGTGTAAGCGGCGTCTCTATTTGCGACATTGGGCTATCCCTTCAGGACCCACGACAAGCATGCATTCAGCCAGGCGGCGCGGTGTTTCCGGCGGTTCTTCCAACAACTCTTCCAGTTGGGCATAGGGCGGGCGGACATGTTGGACGAGGTAAAAACTCGGCTGTATCCCTGTGTGGGTGATGGCCATGACAAAGCGGACCCGTTCGCCTGGTTTGACCTGGCCCTGGGTAAAGCGAATGACATCGCGGGGCTCGGTCAGATCCTCGACGGTGGCGAAACGGTCGGATTGGAAGGGGCGGTTCACCTTCGCCTTCTGAGCGAACGATAAACCGTCGTAATAGTCACTGCCCCGCCCGGAATCGAATTCCAACTCCAACGCATAATAATCCCATAGCTGGCGGGTCCGGTTGATCACGACTTTTTGCAGGGCGAAACCGACCGCATGCATGGTCTTTACCCGGCTGCCGAAATCGGCGGAGAACACGTCGATAGCCAGCACCACCTCGCCTTCGCCAAACACTTCCTCGACCACCACGAACGGATCATCCAGACTGCCCTGGCCGGACGCCGCCAAAAGGCGAAAATTTGCCGAACCTTCAGTGAATGTAATGCCCGGCAGAGTGATGAAGCCCGCCGCCCCGGCCTGGTTGGCGGCGGATACCGCGACCAGGATTAAAGCCGCGCAGAGCACCTGGGCCGGTATCGATATGGCTTGTCCTAGACGCATGGGTCATTGTCCCTGACTGTTGCGCTTCCATGGGTGATCGTGATGCTATTGGGTACAAGAACCTGATATTTTCCTATATATTTCCGATATTTACAACTATTTCTTGATTGGAGAAGTTAACAACTGCGTCACCCCACCCAGCCCCCCGCGAAGGGAATGACCTGTCCGACGAAGAAATCGCTGTCGCTGCTGGCCAGAAATATGGCCAGGGCGGTGTCTTCCTCTGCCCGCGCCAGACGGCCCAGGGGCACTTCCTGTTTCAGGCGGGCCTGAAATTTGGGGTCGTTCTGGGTGCTTTCGGGAAAGTAGACTTCGCTCTCGACGAAGTGCTGGGCGATCAGATTGACCTGAATATTGTTTCGCGCTAGCTCGGTTCCGACGGCCCGGACATAAGCCGCCTGGGCGCCACGGGCCGCGGAATAGGCCGCCAACCGGTTGGAACCGCGCAGCGCCGTGGCGCTGCCGAAGGCGATAACCTTGCCCTGGCCCCGTTCGATCATCTGGGGCGCCACGGCGCGGACCAGACGGTGCAACGGATGCACCATGATATCGAACATGGAGGCCCAGATCTCGTCATCAATATCGGCAACCCCGATGCCGCCCCGGGCGGGCGCGGCCAGATTGGCGACCAAAACGTCCAGGTGCCCCGCCGCCTCCACGATGCGGGCGGCGGCATCCGGTTCTGTTAGATCCGTCCGGTCGGCGATAACCTCGGCGCCGGCCTCGCCGAATGCTTCCACCGCGCCGGGGCCCATATAATCGTCGGCCTGTGTCACCAGTACCCGCTTTCCCGCCAGTTTTCCGTCCATGTCGTGCGATCCTCGAATTTCATTGCTGCGCATTGTCCGGCGGGAATGGTAGACTAGGGCGATGGGGATTGTACAAGGTAATCCGGACGTACGGGTGCCGTGGGGAGAAGAGGCTTATGAGCATGGAAACCATCTACGAAGCGCCGCGTTTGGCGCCGAAGCCGGGCGAACGCGTTGTGACATCGACCTGCGGTCACAATTGCGGCGGCCGCTGCGTGGTCAACGCCCATGTTCGTGGCGGCAAAATAACCAGAATTTCCACCGACGCCAGGCGTTGGAATCCCGATCATCCGCCCTTACCGGCCTGTGCCCGGGGTGTGGGGCAGGTCGAACGCACATATCATCCGGACCGTCTGCAATATCCCATGCGCCGCACCGGGCCACGGGGTTCGGGGCAGTTCGAGCGGATTTCCTGGGACGAGGCCCTGGACGAGGTCGCGGCACAGCTGCTTCGTGTGCGGGAAACATATGGCAACGCGGCCATTCTGGATGGTTCACGCTCGGGTACTTTATCCAAGCTGCATGGCCGGGCGACGGCGCTGCGCTTTCTCCATATGTTTGGCGGCTGCAGCAATCTGTGGTCGAGCATGTCTAACGAGGCGGAGATATTCTCTGTAAAGACCGTTTATGGCCCGGATATTCCTTTCAAGGCAGCAGGGCGGGAGCCCACGGACTACATCAATTCAAAGCTGATCTGGATGTGGGGCTGGTCGCCCGCCGACGGCACCTTCGGCACCGGCACCATGGCGTATTTGAAGCAGGCCAAGGCGGCCGGCGTTCGGATCGTCTGTATCGATCCCCGGCGGACACGAACCTCCCGGCAATTGGCCGATGAGCATATCTTTATTCGCCCCTCCACCGATGCCGCCGCCCTGATTGCCATGGCCCAGGTGATTGTCGAGGAAGACCTGCATGATCAGACCTATTGCGATACCCATGTGCTGGGTTTTGATGAAGCCGGCTTGCCCGATGGGGCGCCGGCGGGGGCTTCCTACCGTGCCTATCTGATGGGGGAGAGCGGGGACGGCATCCGCAAAACGCCCGAATGGGCGGCTGAAATTACGGGCATTCCGGCCGACACCATCCGCCGCCTGGCCATCGAATTTGGTACCGCCAAACCGGCCGCCCTGCAGACCGGTTATGCGCCCGGCCGCACGGCCCATGGGGAACAGTTCCACCGTGCCGCCTACGCCCTGGCGGCGATCACGGGCAATGTGGGGATCGTCGGCGGCAATTCCGGCAGCAGCAACGGCGCCACGGGGCAGGGCTTCATCAAGACCTTCCCGGCCGGGCCGAACCCTATTGATTCACGTGTGTCCACGCCCTTGTTGGCGGATTTTCTGGATCGCGGTACCTCCGGTGGCTACCCGGCGGATATCAAACTGATCTATGCCGCGGGCGGCAATATCTTCAATCAATCCACCAATACCGCCAAAACCATCGCGGCCCTGGACAATGTGGAATTCATTGTCGGCCAGGATCATTTCCTGACCCCGACCACCCGCTACGCCGACATCGTGCTGCCGGCGACCACATTTTGGGAGCGCAGCGATGTCCATGTGCCCTGGGCCGGTGCCGGCCATTATGCCATCTACATGGACAAGGCGATCGAGCCGGTCGGGGAATGCCGCGATGATATCGATATTTTCGGCGATCTCGCGGCCCGTGTCGGCATCGAAGGGTATAACGACAAGTCGGAGGAGGAATGGCTGCGCGAATTGACCGCCGATGCGATCGATGATTTTGACGCCTTTCGCGACCAGGGCGTGGCCCGTTTCCCTGCCCCCGCGCCTGAGGACGCCGTGGCCTTCGCCGATCAGATCCGGGAACCCGACGCCCACCGCTTTTCCACGCCGTCCGGCAAGATTGAGATTTACAGCACCACATTGGCGGAGAATCCGGATCCTTTCGGCCTGGGCGATATCTCGCCCATCCCCACCTGGGTGCCGCATCTGGACAGGGACGGCGAGGGGGACACGGACTATCCCCTGCAAATGTGCTCCGCCAAGTCCCGCGCCCGGACCCACTCGGTGCACGGCAATCAGGAAAAATTGCGCAAGGTGGACCCGGATTTCCTCTGGATGCACCCCGACGATGCCGCCGCGCGCGGCATTCATGACGGCCAGAAGGTCAGGGTGTTCAATACCCACGGCGCCTCCATCCTGCCCGTCAAGGTCACGTCGGACATCGCGCCCGGCGTCACCTCCATGCTGGACGGCGCCTGGTTCACCCCCAACGAAGACGGCGTCGACACCGAAGGCAGCCCCAACGCCGTCACCGCCCCCGTCACCGCCCGCTGCGGCGCGACGACGTACAACACCAATTTCGTCCAGGTGCGGCCGGTTAATATCTAGGGCTCATCTCCACCAGCGCATCCAGACAATCGCCAATGGTGCGGCCGCTGGTATCTAGCGTGGCGTCGGCTTTGCGGTAGAGGCTTTCGCGGCCTGTGAGGATGCGGCGGAGGTCGTCCATGGCTTCGCGGTTGCCGGCCATGGGACGTTGGTCGCCTTGGGCGGCGACGCGGGCCATGTGTTCTTCCGGCGACGCCTGCAGCCAGATGGTATGGCAGGATGACAGCAGGCGTTCGTAGGTGCCTGGTTCGGTGACCAGACCGCCGCCTGTTTCCAGTACCGCCCGGTCGTGGCGTTCGATGACCTGATCCAGACATTGCCGTTCCAGGCGGCGAAAGGCGGCCTGGCCGAGGAGGTCGAAGATTTCGTTCTGGCTCATGCCGGCGGCGGCCTCGATTTCCTTGTTCAATTGTACGAAGGGGATCTCCAGGCGCTTGGCCAGGGCGCCGCCCAGGGTGCTTTTGCCGGCGCCGCGCAGGCCGATCAGGGCAATGCGGCCATGTTGATCGACGCTGGTCGCATAGCGCTGGCGCAGATAGCCATGCAGCTCGCTCAGATCGTCCGGGTTCAAGTGGGTCAGTTGCTCCAGGATCAGTGAGATTTCCACCGGCTGGTCCGGGCCGTCTTGCACCAAGTCCGCCAGAGGGATGTGCATGGAGGCCGCGATC
>JABIRL010000225.1 GCA_018667855.1 Rhodospirillaceae bacterium | reverse complement strand
GCGGAGGAAGCGACCCCGGTGGATGAGATTGACCGCACCATCGCCGAAGCCCGACTGATTGAAGCCCGAGAAAAAGCCGACGTCGCCGACGAGACCGGCGTCGCCGAGGCAGCCCGCCAGGTGGCCATCGCCGAAGGACTGGTTGCCGCCGCCGGACTGGCCGGCGACTAGGCTTCACCTTCACCGTGCTTCGACATAGCCCGGGTTCATCACGGGCTTTTTCGTATACCCTTGGGCGTGATATCCTCCCAGGTGGAGGCTTCCATGCATCTCTATCTGGTCCAACACGGCGACGCGCTTTCTAAGGACGAAGACCCCAGCCGCCCCCTGAGCGACAAGGGCCGGCAAGACGTGGGCCGCATGGCCGCTTTCCTGACCCGCACCCGCCCGGCAATCAGCCGGGTGGTTCATTCGGGCAAGGTTCGCGCCATGCAAACAGCCCTGGTATTCGCCGAAACCCTAGGTCCGGGCCGCATGGTCGAGGAGGCCACTGAAGGCCTGGCACCAGAGGATTCGCCCACCTTCGTGGCGGACGTAGTAAATGATTGGACCGAAGACACCATGTTAGTCGGACATTTGCCCCACCTCGCCCGTCTGGCCGGTTTGCTACTCACAGGCGATACCGATGAGACGGTCGTCCATTTCCAGCCAGGTACGGTGGTATGTCTGGAGCGCGGCGAGAATGACGGCGGTTGGACTGTCACCTGGGCCGTGTGTCCGGAACTCCTGGGCGGCTGATCTTGGCAGATTCGCTGGCATCCGGTCCGGTCCATTTTGACGCGTGCACGGCCAAGTCCATCGACAAAGGATACCGGTCGTCGGAAATCGTCGCGCTGCGTGCGCGCCTCCGCACCGCGCTGGCCCTCGGCCGTGGCGAAACGGTCGTCGACGCCGGATGCGGGACCGGTCTCCTATGTGCGGAAATGGCGGACGAGGTAGGCTCTAGCGGACGGGTGATCGGTGTAGACACCAGCCCACACATGCTCGCCCTGGCCAAATCCCGATGCGCCGCCCACCCCGAGATCGAATTACATCACGGCGACATCCATGTCCTCCCAATGGATGACGCGGCAGCGGATGCCCTCGCCTGCATGCAGGTGCTGTTGTTCGTGACCGACGTGGCGCCGGCGCTTTTGGAGTTCCACCGGGTGCTTGCCCCCACCTGCCGGCTCGTCATCGTCGAGACCGATTGGCGAAGCGCCGTCCTCAATACGTCGGACAAGGACCTCACCCATCGGCTGTTTGAATTCTGGGACACGGTCGCCGCCAGCCCGAATCTGCCAGCGCGCCTGGGCCCACTGCTGAGGGATGCGGGATTTGACGTAACAGCGATTGAGGCGGTGCCGATTATCAACACGGCGTTCACGCCGGACGGCTTTTCCCACGACTACGTCAAAGGGTTGGCCCGCCAGGCTGTGGCTGCCGGGGCCCTGTCAGACACCGAGGCATCCCACTGGATTGCCGATCTGGAACAGAAGGAACGGGACGGCGGTTATTTTTTTTGCGTCAACCGCTTCGTATTTACGGCTGTGAAGACCTAGGGCGGCCCTGATTTCTTCCCCACCAGCCAAAGCGCGTCAATCATGTCCGGCACGAAGAAGCACAGCGTCAGAACTAGGCGCACGACCATCTCCCCCGTTTGTCTCTGCCTAATCTTAGGGGATTATCGCGACAGCACCAACGTCGCCCACCCATCGTGGACCATCGTGCGGTTGAGCCGCAGCCCCCAGGCCTCATGCGCCGCCGCTACCCACCGGGCGTCGCGGGCCAACAGCCCCGACAGGATCGCCGTACCGCCGCCCTGGCGCGCCGGGCGCAAGTGGCGCACCAGGTCGCCGGCCATCTTGATCAACGGCCGGGCCAGGATATTGGCAACGATCAGGTCATAGGGTCCGCTCCGCGCCACGGCTTGGGACCGGTACCCGCGGCCACAAACGGCGCGAACCAGAGGACCAACCCCGTTCTGGCGGGCGTTCAGGCGTGTCACCCGTGCAGATTCAGGATCGATATCCGAAGCGACAACGGGCACCCGCCAGGTCTTCGCCATGGCCAAGGCCAAGATTCCCGACCCACACCCCATGTCTAAGGGGCGCTGGAACCGCCGT
>JABIRL010000279.1 GCA_018667855.1 Rhodospirillaceae bacterium | reverse complement strand
TCGGCGGTTGCGATATTATCCGCGAGATGTATGAAGCTGGCGAGTTGCAGGAAACTTTCAAAGCCAAGGGCGTCGAGACCGAAGCGGCCTAACCATGGCGACGCCTGCTGCCATTGAGGATTATCACGCCCACGTATATTTCGATGCCGAAAGCCGGGACCCGGCGAAAGCGTTGCGAGAGGAAATCGAGCAGCGCTTCGACATCGAAATGGGCCGCTGGCATGAAAAAATGGCCGGCCCGCACCCGCGATGGAGCTATCAAGTCAAATTCGGCACCGATCTGTTTGCCGAACTGGTCCCGTGGCTGATGCAAAACCGCCGCGGCCTGACCATCTTCCTGCATCCCAATACCAGTAAGGATCTGGAAGACCACCGCGACTGGCCGATCTGGATGGGCGAAAAACTGTCCCTGAAGCTGGAGATGTTCGAGGACAAGAAATCTTAGGCTATTCGTTGCCGGGCCGCTTCCAATGTAATGCGAAACAGATCTCGCTGGGCGTTGGAACCGCCGATGCGGAATATCTGTTTCTGGACGCTGCCGATCTTCTCCGCCGCCGTCGCGTAGTCGCCGCGGCGGAAGGCAATCATGCCCAGGCATAGATCGCGGCCGACGGTTTCCATGATCTGACAGTTGGTGCTGTCATCACCCTCGATATAGGCGTGTTGGCTTTCCAGGAAGCGGCCCAGCTTTTTCTCGCCTCCGGCCGCCACCATGGTCATGGCAATATGGGTATCGGCCAGGGCAAAGGCGTGATCATTGATGTGATCGGCCCACAGGTCGACCAATTGATCCCAGCGGTCTTCCACATCGATGCCTTTCAATTCCAACCGCCACAAAAGGGATGTGCAGTCGTTCAGGCGGGTCACCATGTCCTTGTCGCAGTCGGATACGTGATCGTCGAAAATTCCTAGTACCCGTTCGATCTGTCCGGTTTCCATCAGCGGCAGACACAGGTGCCACCATAGATGGCCACGCAGCCAGCGGGCGTCCTCCCAATGGCTGTTGGTACCGTCAAGCCAGGCGATCCCTTCCGCGCGGCGGCCTTCCATTTCCATCACGTGGGCGACGGCGTGCACGGCCCAGCAATCACGCGGCTCAATCTCGAGGGCCTTGCGGCCCATCTCCTCGGCCTTGCGATATTCCCCCGCCTCCTCCAACCCGAATGCCCCCATGCCCAGCAAATAACCATGGTAGGGAATACTGTCATCCCAGGCGGGAAGTATATTCAGCACCGATTGACGCATCAGTTCGGCTTCGCCAACCAGGTAATAGGCTTCGTGGGCGCATTTTGCGGCCATCATGTCGTGGGGATGATCAACCAGAATGGCATCCCACATTTGCCCTGCCTGACACAATTCTCCTCCCGCCGCGGTTTCGAAGGCATCAATATGCGCCTGCTCCCGGGCCGAGACACGGCCGCGCCGGGCCTTCGCCGCGCGCACTTCCAGATTGATCCGGGGATGGGCCGCGCTGACGCCGCCGAACAGGCGCAGACACCCAGTCAGACAATAACCCATGGCGAAATCCGGATCGATTTCCGCCGTCGAGAGCAGATGACCCACGGGCTCGCCACTGAACACCATGTAATCATCCATGGCGTCGTTAAAGGCCTGCACGGTTTCGGGCAGGGATGCGGTGAATTCCAGCCCCAGTTTATCCCTTGCCATTGGACGCCACCTCCTCCCGAACGGACCGGTAATCTTCACGATAGCCAATCTCGTCGGCAACCTAGATAATGGCGCAAACATGAATGGAGGAAAACAATGAAGGTTGGCTTTATCGGGCTGGGGCATATGGGTGGACCCATGTGCCGCAATATTATCAAGGGCGGGCACGAGGTGCTGGTCCACGACCTATCGGAAGCGGCGGTGCAGGCCTGTGTTTATGTGGGCGGCATAGCGGGTGGTTCCATCGCCAATGTGGCCGATCAGGTGGATGTGGTGATGACCTCCCTGCCCATGCCCAAGGATGTGGAGGCCGTGGCGCTGGGCCCGGACGGTATTGCTGACAACGCCAACGCCGGCACCATCTATATTGATCTTTCCACCAACTCCCCCGCCATGATGAAAAAGATAGCGGGCGAATTGGCTGATAGAGGCATCGTGACCCTGGACGGCCCTGTTTCGGGCGGCGTGGTGGGGGCGGAGAAAGCCACCATCGCCATCATGGTCGGCGGCGACAAGGCGGCCTTTGATAGCTGTATGCCGGTGTTTGAATCCTTTGGCAAAACCATCGTCCACACGGGCGAATTGGGCAGCGGCTGCGTTGCCAAGCTGGTCAACAACATGATCGCCTTTACCAACATGATGGCGGGCGCCGAGGGGCTGATGCTGGGCGTTGCCGCCGGGATGGACCCGGCCGTACTGAACGAAATCGTGCGTAACAGTTCTGGCAACTCCATGGGTTATCGCGGCGTCGCGAAAAGCGCCCTGGAACGGGACTTCGCCCCTGCCTTCACGGTCGATCTGGCTTACAAGGATTTGCGTTTGGCACTGGAGTTGGCGGACGAGCTGGACATGCCCTTGATGCTGGGCCCCCAGGTCCATAACGTCATGCGCATGGCACGCAGCAAGGACCAGGGCGGGGAAAACGTCACCGCAATTCTGAAGGTCTATGAGGCCGCCATGGGACAACAGGTCGGGCCCGCGAAATAACTTAAAACACGAGGAAAATCATGAGTACGAATGGAACGAAATCCAGCGGTCCTTTGGCTGGCGTGAAAATCATTGAGTTGGCGGGCATCGGCCCCGCGCCGCTATGTTGCTCCCTGCTATCCGACATGGGCGCCGACATCCTGCGGATCGATCGCAACGCGCCATCGGGGCTGGGCAGCCCCCGCAAGACGCGCACCGATCTGTTGCGCCGGGGCCGGGCCTCGGTCGCCATCGATATGAAACATCCCGACGGTGTCGCCACCGTGTTGAAACTGGTGGAACAGGCGGATGTGATCATCGACCCCTTCCGCCCCGGCGTAGCCGAACGCCTGGGCCTTGGGCCCGATGAATGCCTGGCCCGCAATCCGAAACTGATCTATGGCCGCATGACCGGTTGGGGCCAGGACGGCACCCTGAACCAGGCGGCGGGCCATGATCTTAATTATCTGGCGCTGACCGGCGTGTTGCATGCCATCGGGCCCAAGGACCTGCCCACACCGCCCCTGAACGTGGTGGCGGACATGGGCGGCGGGGCCATGTTCCTGGCCGTCGGCATTCTGGCCGGTGTGATCGAGGCGCGGCAATCGGGCAAGGGCCAGGTGGTGGATACCGCCATGACCGAAGGTTCGGCCTATCTGGGCACCGGTGCGTTTGGTTCCCTTGCCGCGGGTGATTGGGTGCACGAACGGAATTCGAATATTCTCGATGGCGGCGCGCATTTTTATCGCTGTTACAAGACCTCCGATGGCAAATTTGTCTCCATCGCCTCGATCGAGGCAAAGTTCTACGCCATCCTGCTGGACAAGCTGGGTCTGGACCCGGCCGATCTGCCGGCCCAGATGGACCGCCCCACCTGGCCCGAGATGTCCCTGAAGCTGGAAGGTCTGTTCGCCAAGAAAACCCGCGATGAATGGTGCGAGATCATGGAGGGGACGGATATCTGCTTTGCCCCGGTGCTGACATTCGACGAGGCGTTCGATCATCCCCACGCCAAGACACGGGGCAGCTTTGTCGAAGTGGACGGCGTCAAACAACCGGTTCCCGCGCCGCGCTTTTCCCGTACGCCCTCGGCCATCAAATCTCCGCCACCCGAATACGGCGCCGACACCGCCGCCGGTCTGGCCTCCTGGGGTATGAGCAAGGACGAGATCAACAAATTGCTGGAGGACAAGGCCGTCGGTTGGCAGGGATAGAAATCTAAGCCAATCGACGAACCAAGTCGCCCTGGAATGCCGGATCAAGTCCGGCAATGACGATTGCGTCCTGTCATGCCCGGACTTGATCCGGGCATCCACGGGCGCGGTGATCGATGGTCAGCTCGGCGTATCACCCATGCCGACCTGACCGACGTAGGTTGAGCTTTGCACATACAGGTTGGAGAGTGCGTCGGCGATGAAGGCCGGCGTGATGACGGGTTCGATGCCTTCGTATTTGCAGGCGGCGATAACCTGATCGACGATGAACTTGGGCTGGTAACAGGCCAGGGGTTTGCCCACGACCTCGGTCAGTTCGTGAACCACATGATCGAAAATATCGTCGGTCAGCTCCATGCCGGCCTTGCCCGCCACGGCGTTGAATATGGCACGAAAGGCCTCCGGCGTGGGCATATGGGTTTCCAGCTTGTAGGGAATGCGCCGCAGGAAAGCCGGATCCATCAAATCATCGGGGGAGAGGTTGGTGGAAAAAATCACCAGCTCATCAAACGGCAGGATAAAGGCCTTGCCGGAAAATAATGTCAGGTTGTCGATGCGGGATTGCAGGGGCACGATCCAACGGTTCAGCAACTCCTCCGGTGAGACTTTCT
>JABIRL010000278.1 GCA_018667855.1 Rhodospirillaceae bacterium | reverse complement strand
AGTCTAGTGGTCTTTCGATCCTCACGGATGGGCACCATCCGTTAGTATCGGACCACTTGGCTGTTCGGACAGACGCACTGCCGGTGAGATTGAGATGACCGCCGCCTGCAGCGCGAAGATGATCACGGTCGCCATAAGACTGACCTCAGCCCCGAATTGACTGCCAATAACGGTGCCAAGTCCCGCCCCCAAGGGTCGGGCGCCATAGGTCAATATGTTGATGGCGGACACACGGCCAAGTAATTCCGCTGGTGTCACGGATTGTCGCAAAGTCGTTGTGCTGATGACCCAAAGGATCGGCCCCGCACCCAGCAGAAAAAATCCAAAACCCGCTACCAAACCCGCTAATGGCGCGCTTGGTACCCAGGCCGTCGCCGCGATAAAAATGGATCCGGCCAGCCCCGTGAAAGGCCCGATCCCAATGGCGGCGCCAAAGGAAATTCTGCTCAACACGGCACCGGACAAGACGGCGCCAAAGAACAGGCCACCGCCCAGCATGGCCATGACCAAGCCGACACTTGACGCACTCAGCCCCAGGCCGTGAACCGCATGCGGCACGAAAACGGCTAATATCATGAACATACCGGCGCTGAAGATGAACTGCGTCAGAAATATCGGTGCCAGCAAGGGGTGGGAGGCGATGAAGGCGACGCCTTCCTTGATTTCCTGAACGGGCCTCCGGTGTTGCTGTCGTGGGCGAACCTGCTCGTTAATACCTTGCAGCATCCGCACTGCCAGAATTGATAGAATTGTCGCGACGCCAAACGCCGCGCCGGCACCTATGCCGCCCACCAGAAAACCGCCGAGCGCCGGACCAACGGTAAAGGCCGAGGTGCGGGCAAGTTCGATGCGTGCATTGGCCGAAACCAGATATTTGCTGGCAACCAAGGCCGGAACCAAGGCCGGCGCGGCGACGCTGAACATCACGGTACCGCAGACGCTGATGAAGCCCAGCGCCGTCAGTGTTATCCAATTCAGTTGACCGGCGACGATCAGGATGACCAGAAGCAGTAATGAACCTGCCCGCAAACCCTCCGCCCAGGCCATGAGAGTTTTTCGCCGCAGGCGGTCAGCTAAGACGCCGGCGGGAATCGCAAGCAAGACGAACGGTAACGTCAGAATGGTCTGCATGGCGCCTGTTTGCGCCACCGTTGCCCCCAATATCAGCACCGCCACCATGGGTGCCGCCGACAGAACGATTTGCTCGGCCGATTGAGCCGACAAATTCGCCCATGCCAGCCGCGTGAAATCCGCGCTGAAAGCTTTATTCCGCCGAAATATCATGTGTTGGTTCCTTTCCCCTGGGGTCGGGAACCAAGCTAGTTATGGAGCCTTGGCGCTGCTATCCGGATCAGACCGGCAATGTTTATATCAAGCCGTCCGCCCGTACATCCAGGAATGACTGCTTGAAGGCTTCGATCACCGTGTCGACGTCTTCCGGCGTATGCGCGGCGGAAAAGAATGCCAGGTGGATGCCGGGCACGATAACGCCGTGGCCCAACAGATGCAGATAGAACTCCCGCTCGGCGGCCCCATTGTCGGTGGTTAGATCGCGGGAGCTGTCGATCTCTCCACCCTGAAAACGCATATGAAACATGGATCCGGCGTTGAGGACCTGGGCCGGGATTTGATGTTCCCGGCAGAAGGTATTGATGGCGTCGGCGAAACGATTACCCTGTTCCATCAGGTATGGATAGATGTCCGAAGCGTGTTCCTTCAGGTGGTTGATGGCGGCGGTGCCGGCGGCCATGGTCAAGGGGTTGCCCGAGAACGTTCCGCCGGAGAAGACACCGTCATCGCGCCCCCGCTGTCCGCTGAACTGCGCCATGATATCGGCCCGGCCCGACAGGGCGCCGATCGGCAGGCCGCCGCCGATCGACTTGCCGTAGGTCACCAGATCGGCATCCAGATCGTAATATTCCTGGCAACCGCCATAGGCGATGCGAAAACCGGTAATCACCTCGTCCAATAAGAACAGGACATCGTTCTGTTGGCAGACCCGGGCCAGTTCGTGGAGGAATTCATTGCTGTCCAGGCGCGGGTTGGAACTTTGCACCGGCTCGATCATGACCAGAGCCAAGTCGTCCTTATGTTCACGGATCAGATCAAAGGCGGTGGCGTCGCGATAGGGCAGCACCAGCATGGTGTCGTCCTTGATCAACGTGGGCACGCCCTGGCCCATGGTCTTGGCGGTGGGGCGGGAGCGGTCGCTGGCCGGCTCCGCCTTGGTCAGGGCGTAATCGTGGGTGCCATGATAACTGCCATCGAACAGGGCAATCTTGTTCTTGCCGGTAAACGCCCTAGCGGCCCGCATACCGTACATGGTCGCCT
>JABIRL010000276.1 GCA_018667855.1 Rhodospirillaceae bacterium | reverse complement strand
GATGCAGGCGGTGGTGCAACGCCATTTGCATCCCGCGATTTGGGATCCGGGCGTGATCGCATTACTGCAATGGCCGGCCTGGCTGGTGGCCTTGATTCCGGCCTTTATTTTGCTGCTGCTGAGCCGCCGCAAGCGCCGCAGACGGTCGTTTTCCTAAATTAGTTGGATCTATTCGCCGGTTTTCAGGGCGGCGATAAAGGCTTCCTGGGGGATTTCCACCTTGCCGAAGGTGCGCATCTTCTTTTTGCCCTTTTTCTGCTTGTCCAACAGCTTGCGCTTGCGGCTGACATCGCCGCCGTAGCATTTGGCGATCACGTCCTTGCGCATGGCCCGCACGGTTTCCCGGGCGATAATGCGCCCGCCGATGGCCGCCTGAATGGCGATGGCGAAAAGTTGCCGTGGGATCAGATCCTTCAGGCGCTCGCACAGCGCCCGGCCGCGCTGGTCGGCCCGGCCCGCATGGACGATCATGGATAGGGCATCGACCGGTTCATGGTTGACCAGAATGGACATCTTGACCAGCCGTTCGGTCCGGTAATCCACCACCTCGTAATCGAATGACGCATAGCCCCGGGAAACTGATTTTAGGCGGTCGTAAAAATCAAACACCACTTCGTTCAGGGGCAGCTCATACTGCACCATGGCCCGATTGCCGGCATAGGTCAGATTGATCTGGCTGCCGCGCCGTTCCTCGCATAGCTTCAGGACCTGTCCCAGATAGTCGTCCGGCACCAGGATCGTCGCTTTGATCCAGGGTTCCTCGATACGATCGATCTGCACCGGATCGGGAAGGTCCACCGGGTTATGGATCTCGGCCATTGTACCGTCGTTCATATGGACACGATAGATCACGCTGGGCGCCGTGGTTATTAGGTCCAGATTGAATTCCCGCTCCAGGCGCTGCTGCACGATTTCCATATGTAACAGGCCCAGGAAACCACAGCGGAAGCCGAACCCCAGGGCGGCGGAACTTTCCGTCTCGTACTGAAAACTAGCGTCATTCAGCTTCAGACGCGCCAGGCTTTCCCGCAGATCCTCGAAATCCGCCGCGTCGATGGGGAACAGGCCGCAGAACACCACCGGGATCGCCGGTTTGAAGCCTTCCAGGGCGTGTTCGGTCGGGTTGCGGTCGTCGGTCAGGGTGTCGCCCACGCGGGTTTCCGAGACGTCCTTGATGGAGGCGGTGAAATAGCCCAACTCGCCCGGCCCCAGGGTGCCGGTCTTTTCAAGCTTCGGGGTGAAGACACCGACCTGTTCGATCAGATGCCGGCTGCCCGAGGCCATCAGGCGCACCCGCATGCCCTTGTCCAGACGTCCGTGCATGACCCGTACCAACACAATCACGCCTAAATAGGCATCATACCAACTGTCGACCAACAAGGCCTGCAGGGGTGCCTCTTCCTCGCCCTGGGGCGGGGGCAGGCGTTCCACCAAGGCTTCCAGAACATCCTCGATCCCGATGCCTGATTTGGCCGAGGTCTGGATGGCGTCCGAGGCATCAATGCCGATGACATCCTCGATCTGCGTCCGGACCCGCTCCGGCTCCGCCGCCGGCAGATCAATCTTGTTCAGAACAGGGACAATTTCGTGATCATTTTCAATGGCTTGATAGACATTGGCCAGGGTTTGAGCTTCCACCCCCTGGCTGGCATCGACCACCAGCAGCGAACCCTCGCAGGCGGCGAGCGAGCGGTTGACCTCGTAAGCGAAATCAACATGTCCCGGGGTGTCGATAAGGTTCAGGATATAGCTCTCGCCATCCTTGGCCTGGTATTGCAGGCGCACGGTCTGGGCCTTGATGGTGATGCCGCGCTCGCGCTCCAATTCCATGGAATCGAGCACCTGCTCCTGCATCTCGCGGCTTTCCAGGCCGCCGCAAAATTCGATCAGACGGTCGGCCAGGGTCGACTTGCCATGATCAATATGCGCGATGATGGAGAAATTGCGGATATGCTTCAAATCTGTCATTGCGGGGCGCTTTTAGCACCGCCCGGCCCCATGCGGAAGGGCGAATACGCCCCCGGCGGTATTAGGTTGCTATAGTGTGTGGCAACGGAGATTGGGAGATAACGCATGACAACCGATGGATACCGCTTTTCAGACGGCCGCCTGGCGGTGGTGACCGGGGCTGCTTCCGGCATCGGACGGGCCACGGCCCTGTTGCTGGCGGCCCGCGGCGCCCATGTTTTGGCCGTGGACCGGAATAGCGAGGGCCTGGATGGCTTGGCGGCGGAGGCCGGACCGGATGCGGTTACGACGCTGGTCGTTGACTTGACTGAAACGACGGCGGCGGATCAGGTCAAAGCGGCGACGCAGGCGGCAACCGCGCCCTGGCGGATCCTGGTCAATAATGCGGGTGTCGGTCAGGCACGTTCGATTGTGGATTCCGATCCAGGCGAGTTGGCCCGCATGGTGGATATCAATATCAATGCCGTATTCGGTCTCTCCCGCGCCGCCGTGATGGCCATGGCGGGCCCTGAGAAAACCGGCGGCGGCGCAATTATCAATATATCGTCCGTGTTTGCGCTGTTCGGTACCCCCAACGCCGCCGCCTATGCGGCAGCCAAATCAGCCCTGAACGGCCTGACCCGGCAGATGGCATCGGAATTCGGACCCAGCGGTATCCGCATCAATTCCGTCGCGCCGGGCCTGATCGAAACCCCCATGACCGAGGCGCGGATTCATGAACAGGGCACCGTGCAGCAACGCATGCTGGTGGATACCCCGATGCAACGGGTCGGCCAGCCCGAGGATATCGCCCGGGCCGTGGCCTTCCTGTGCTCCGACGAAGCGTCGTTCATCACCGGCCAGGTTTTGGCCGTCGACGGCGGCTGGGGAGTGGGTCGCTATCCCCCCGGCAGCCTCTAACTCATGGAAACCCTGGCCACGATCTTGTCGTAGGCAGCCTCGGCCAGGGCGCGCATTTCATCGTCGTCACGGTCCTGGATCGGATGCTGGACAAAGACCATGGCCGCATCGAAACCAAGAGATTCGGCCTGGGCCGCCGCCGCCGGGATGAATTCCGTGGAAGCAACGCCAACACCGGGAATGCCGCGGCTTTCAAGATCCGTGATGTCATGCATACAGCACGAAGTACACGAACCTCAGTCAGCCAGGCCTTCCACGACAACATCAACCTCGGATGCGATCTGTTGCTTCAGATCAACCGGCGCAACGCGGGTGAAGGTGGGCTTGCGATAACGTTTCACGGTGATACCTTTACCGCTCAACAGGGCGTCGAGCTTATCAAGGAAAATATCACCTCTGGGCTTGGATATATCCAGCAGCCCCACGGTTAGTCCATCCAGGCTTTCCGGCCGCGGCAGCAACTGGCGCCGCGCCGGTTCCTGCTCGGACGTGGGGTCCAGCATTATGCGTTTGTCATTCATTCCGTGATCTCCTTTGTGACAGGAATAGAGCCTATTTCGCCGCTGGCAGCCCAGCCGCCGATGACGGCGGAAAACATACCTGCGCCGCCCCCCGCCCGAACAATGTTCAGGCCGCCGGGGCGGAATTTGGGCCAGTCCTGGCCGGCCATCTTGGCGGGGATGCCTTCAGCGATGCCCCCCGCGCCGGCGACGAGCTCATCGCCGGGTATCATCAGCAATTTATCCAATTCTTCCTTCAAACGCGCCTTGCTCCAGCCGCCGTTATGAAAGACCCGCTCGTGCTCCGGCGAGACAATCAAAAAGGCATCACCCGCCATGATCATTTTCGGATGATCAACAACCCGCAGACAAGCCGCAAGGGTGCGGGCGAGAGATTCCGGTTCGCGGGATTTTTGATCCGCGACCGCTTGTACGCCGTCACCCGCGAACAGCGTCACGGTGGAAGCTTCGGGCGCGAAGCCCCGCTCCACCGCCAGGGACTCCCAGTTGGAGCCTGCCTCGTCCTCGGCGAAGCAGAATGTATATTTACCCGGATTGCCCATGCAGGCCCGGTCGATGCCGCCCGGTTTGCCGCCGCCCACATTGCGAATCACCAATTGCAGGGCCCGGCCGATAGTGGCGTTGGCACGGTTGCCCTGACCAAGGGCATTTTCCCTGGCGTTCATGCCGATGCGCTGGGCGATAGGCCCGTTCACCACCACCATGGGGCCGGCGAACATGGTGGTGCACAGCAGGCCATGCATGCAGAATTCTTCGATCAGCGCCGCCTCGACAGCGGCCAAGACGACCGGCAGATATTCCGGTTTGCAGCCCGCCATGACCGCATTAATGGCGACCTTTTCCACCGTGCAGGGGGCCAGGTCGGGCGGGATGATACCAATCACTTCGTCGGGCGAACGTTTGGTGCCTTGCAGCATGCGGTAGACCCGCGTGGGCGTCGGCGGTACCACGGGCAGGCCGTCGCTCCATTCCCGCTCGAAACAGGCTTCGATCTCGTCTTCCAGGTGCGCGACCTCAATCCGCCGGGCCACGATGGGCAGGTCGCCGAAGCGTACGGCAAGTTCCTCGGCGATGCCCGGCTCTACGCTTTTGGAGCCGCAACCGGGGCGGAAGGTGGGTAAATCTTCGCCCAGATCGTCGATGCCGGTAAAGTCGCGCCATTCATCGCGCACCCAGCCAACCACCCGTCCGGTTTCAACACCGTTTTCCATGCGTACCACGGTGGGAACCGTCTCAATATCCAGATTGAAGGAGGTTTCCAATTCGCGGTCATCGCGCACATTGGCGACGGAGCCGGGGAAATCGGGATTGTCCTGGCTGTAAACGGGCATGCCATCGGCGGCCAGCTGCGCGAGGATCGGTTCGATCAGCACACAGGTTTCGCAGTCCTGCTTCACAACGGCGACGAGGCCGTTTTCAATTTTGCTCATGGGCGCGAACCGTAATCAATTTAAGCTAAGCTGTCGATGGTAAGAGGAGGATATTTCCATGGCCGTATTGGAACTGGAACAGCGCGACGGCGTCGCCCTGGTGCGATTGAACCGCCCCGAGGCGCGAAACGCCCTGAACCCGGAACTGATCGTCGCGCTGGCGGATTGCTGGGCGCGGTTGCAAGCCGATGACGGGGTGCGGGTTGTCGTTCTGACCGGCGCCGCCGGATCCACATTCTGCGCCGGATTTGACCTGACCAGCTATATCCCGTTGCTGACCGGTGCGCGGGAGCCGGCGGACGAATGGGACCGGGCCGTCGTGGCGGAACCGGATCTGCCGGCCCGCGCCACCTTGCGGGAGACGGATATCGGCAAACCGTTGATTGTTGCCGCCAACGGCCACGCCATCGCGGGCGGCATGGAGATGCTGTTGGCCGGCGATCTGCGTGTGGTTGCCGCTGGCGCCCGGCTTGGATTATCAGAGGTGAAATTGGGCCTGATCCCCGCCATGGGCGGCACCGCGCGTCTGGCCCGCCTGGTCTCCCCTGCTTTGGCGGCAGAGATGCTGTTGACCGGCAACCCCATCGCGGCCGACGGCGCCCTGGCCGCCGGCCTGGTCAATTACGTGGTCAGCCCGGATAAGGTTGAAGAGGTCGCCATGGAACTGGCCGCCACCATAGCCGCTAACGCGCCCCTTGCGGTCAAGGCCGCGCGCAATATCATGCGACAAGCGGCCGATTTGAGCGAGGCCGAGGCCCTGGCCCTGGAATGGGCCGAAACCCAGATCATCGCCAAGACCGAAGACGCCGTCGAAGGCCCCCGCGCTTTAATGGAAAAACGGCCGCCTGTGTTTAAGGGGCGATGAAGATTTCAGGAATAGATACTTGCCGCCGTGACAATATCCGTTTGTGAAAAATCATTGCCTTTGAATAGCAACGGCAGGTCCATTTGCTTCGCCAAGGCATAGGAAAAACAATCGCCGAAATTCAAGCTGGCACCTGAACCTTGCCCTTTTCCATAGCGCAGGAAAGCCTCAAACGCGATGTCTGTTGTTTGGCGCGTGACGTCGACGATGTCGATAGCGGTGTCGGCAATGAAAGCATCCAGAACGTGAGTGGCACTTTCCCGCTTTCGATTGAATAATACGATGCGTGTCTCGAGCAGTGTCGCTGCACTCATATGGCAGCTTTCTACATTGTCGATGATCTCAACGAACCGCTCCTGTTCTGGTTCTCCGCGCAATATCGCTATCACCGCGGACGAATCCAATACAATCACGAAGGCAGGCCATTTTCATCATAGCCAATAATTTCGTCATCCGTACGGTCATCATATTCCGGTAAGCTCGCGCAATATTCGGCAAGGCGGTTAAGCTTGTCGGCGATGCCCCGGCTTTTCCGTTTCGGTTTCTGACAGCGGGCGAGGCGTTCCTCGATCGCGATCTTGACGGCCTTGGTCATGGTCTCGCCCGTGAGGGCGGCCAGTTCCCGCGCCATCTCGTGCGCTTGCTCGTCCTTGATGTTCAGGGGCATCGAATTTCCTCCTTTCCTCCAATTTAGGAGGAAATCCCAAAAATTCAACCCCGCAGCACGGCGCCCGTCGCCTTTTCGACCGCCGCGACAATCTTGGCGGCGATGGCTTCAATTTCCGGGTCGGTCAGGGTGGTGTCGGTCGGTTCCAGCCGGGCGGTGATGGCGACGGACTTCTTGCCGTCCTCAATGCCCTTGCCGGAATAGATATCAAATACGTTGACCTCGCCAATGAAAGTCTTATCGGCGCCCTTGGCGGCGCGCAGGACGGCTTCGGCGGCAGTGTCCTGATCCACCACGAAGGCGAAGTCGCGCTGCACGGAAGGCAGATCGCTGACCAGCAGTTTGTCCCGGTTGCGCGAGGCCTTGGCCTTGGGCGGCGGGGCGTTTTCGATGAAGACCTCGAAACCCACCATGGGTCCGGTGACGTCCATGCGGTCCAGAATACGGGGGTGGATCTCGCCGAACGCGGCCAAAACATTCTTCGGCCCCAGTCGCATGACGGCGGAGCGGCCGGGGTGATACCAGGCGGGTGCCTCGGCCGCGATTTGCATGCTGGCGGTTGGCGCGCCGATGGCCTCCAGCACGGCCTGGGCGTCGGCCTTGGCATCGTAGGCGTCCCCCTCCCGGGGCGGGCCCGCCCAATGGCGGCGGGCGTCGCGGCCCCGGCGCACGCCGGCGGCAACGAAGGCCTGGCCCTTGGGTGTCGGATCCAGATATTGCGGTCCAACCTCGAACAGGGCCACATCGTCATGGCCCCGGTCCACATTGCGGCCCACGGCCAGGATCAGATTGCCCAGCATGGAGGGGCGCATGGCGTCCAGTTCCGATGAGATGGGGTTGGCCAACTGCATCTCGTCACCTCCGCCCCCGAATAATTCGGCAAAGCGGCGCGGCATGAAGGACCAGGTGACGCATTCCATCATGCCCCGGACAGCCAGAGCCCGTTTGGCGGCGGGACGGCGGCGCTGAGGGGCGGTCAGGGCCGGCTTGGCGGTGATGTTAACACGGGGCAGGGGGGTGGATTTAATACGGTCATAGCCGGCGATGCGGGCCACTTCCTCGACGATATCCGCCTCGCCATCAATGTCCGTGCGCCAGGTTGGCGCAGTGACCTGCCATTGCCCGTCACCATCTTCGATGCCGAAGCCGAGATCGGCCAGGATTTTCCGCTGCTCGTCTTCCGCCACGTCCATACCGATCAATTCGGTCACCCGTGCGGGGCGGAAGCCGACGATTTTGGCGGGGCCGTCCGGCGTGCCGGCCAGAACCGTGTGGGAGGTTTCCCCGCCGCACATCTCCAGCACCAGTCGGGTCGCGACTTCCACGCCGGGGCGGACCATGGCCGGGTCCACGCCGCGCTCAAACCGATAGCGGGCATCGCTCTCAATACCCAGCCGCCGGCCCGTGGCCGCCGTGCGGTGGGCATCGAACAGTGCCGCTTCCAGGAACATCTCGGTCGTATCATCCGTGCAACCCGAAGCTTCGCCGCCCATGACGCCGCCAATGGCCTCCGCCGCCGATTGATCCGCGATTACCGTGATCTCGCCGTCCAGCACATAATCCTTGCCATCCAGGGCCAGGAATTCCTCCCCCGGCGTGGCCATGCGGGCCTGAATGTTGCCGCTGACCTTGCCGGCATCGAACACATGCAATGGCCGGCCCAGATCGTAAGTGATGAAGTTAGTCATATCGACCAGGGCCGAGATCGGGCGCAGGCCAATGGCTGTTAGACGTCGGCGCAGCCATTCCGGGCTGGCGCCGTTTTTCAAACCACGGAAATGCCGGCCCAGAAAACAGCTGCAGGCGCCTTCGTATCCGGCCTCAAGATTCAACTCCACGTCGATGGGGCTGTCATAGGAGCCTTCCACGGGCGTGGCATCCAAAGGCTTTAAGGCGCCCAGGCCGGCGGCGGCTAGATCGCGGGCAATGCCGCGCACGCCCAGACAGTCCTGCTTGTTGGGGGTGACGTTGATGTCGATTACGGGATCGTCCAGGCCGGCAATCTCGGCGAATGGTGCGCCGATGGGAGCGTTTTCGGGCAGATCGATAATGCCGTCGTGCTCGTCGCTCATGCCCATCTCGCGCTCGGAACAGAGCATGCCATTGGATTCTTCGCCGCGAATGTTGGACGGCTTCAGGACCATGCCGGTACCGGGAATTGTGGTGCCGGAGGGGGCAAAGACGCCTTTCATGCCGGTGCGCGCGTTGGGCGCGCCGCAAACCACTTGGACATGTTCGCTGCCGGTATCGACAATACAGACACGTAGACGGTCGGCATTGGGGTGCTGTTTGGCCTCGATCACATAACCGACAGAGAACGGCGCCAAGTCGGTGGCACGATCCTCGACGCCCTCCAATTCCAACCCGATGGCGGTCAATTTGTCGGTGATCTCCGCCAACGTGGCATCCGTGTCCAGATGATCTTTCAGCCAGGCAAGGGTGAACTTCATCGCGACAGCCCCCCCGACATGGTGGGTACATCCAACGGCACGAAACCGTAATGATGCAGCCAGCGCAGATCACAATCAAAAAATGCGCGCAGATCCGGAATGCCGTATTTCAGCATGGCGATGCGGTCGATGCCCATGCCCCAGGCGAAACCTTGCCATTCGTTCGGATCAATGTCGCAAGCCTCCAGCACACGAGGATTGACCATGCCGCAGCCGAGTATTTCCAGCCAGTCATCGCCCTCGCCAATGCGGATGTTGCCGCCATCGTAACTACAACCGATATCGACCTCGGCTGAAGGTTCGGTGAAGGGGAAGTAGCTGGGTCGGAAGCGCATGCGCAGGTTCTCCACCTCGAAAAACGCCTCGCAAAATGCCTGCAAGGTGCCCTTCAAGTGGCCCATATGGATATCCTTGCCGATCACCAGACCCTCGATCTGATGAAACATGGGTGTATGGGTCTGATCGGAATCCGAACGGTAGGTGCGTCCCGGCACGACAATGCGATGGGGGGGCGGGGTATCCTGCATGGTGCGGATCTGCACCGGCGAGGTGTGCGTGCGCAGGACCATGGGCATGCCGTCGTCCCGTTCGGGCAAATAGAACGTATCCTGCATCTGCCGGGCGGGATGCTCGGGCGGAATATTCAGGGCGGTGAAATTGTGGAAATCATCCTCGATATCCGGCCCCTCCGCGATGGTGAAGCCCATGTCGGCGAAAATGGCGGCGATCTCGTCCATGACCTGGCTGATGGGGTGAATCCGGCCTTGCGGCTGGTGGCGCACGGGCAGGGTGACATCAATGCTTTCCGTAGCCAGGCGGGCTTCCAGTTCGGCTTCATGCAGGCCCTGCTTACGGTCATCTATGGCGGCCGCGACAGCTTCCTTGACCTTGTTCAGCGCGGCGCCCGCGTCCCGGCGTTCATCGGGCGCCAATTGTCCCAGGCCCTTCATCTGAGCCGTGATGCGGCCCTTCTTGCCCAGGGCGGCAATGCGCACGGCTTCCAGTCCGTTCATGTCGGGCGCGCTCGCAACTTCCGCCAACAACTCGTCTTGCAAAGTTTGAATATCCGTCGTCATGATTTCGCTTTCACGCACCTCGGTGCGGTCATCCAAAAAGAAAAAGGGGTCCGTCGCCGGACGGGCCCCTAATTCGTGACTGTAATTCTATGTCAGGGCCCGATCGTTTGATCGAAGACCCTGGATCGTAGGCTTAAGCCGCAAGCGCGGCCTGTGCCTGATCGACCAGGGCCTTGAACGCCTCAGGCTCGCGCACCGCCAGATCGGCCAGGACTTTCCGGTCAATCTCGATACCCGCCTGCTTGAGGCCGCTCATAAATCGGGCGTAGTTGACACCATGTTCCCGGCTGGCCGCGTTGATCCGCTGGATCCACAGGGCCCGGAAGGTGCGCTTGCGCACGCGCCGGTCGCGGTAGGCATATTGGCCCGCCTTCTCGACCGCCTGCTTGGCAATGCGAATGGTGTTCTTGCGCCGGCCTTGATAGCCCGACGCCTGAGCCAGTACTTTTTTATGTTTGGCGTGAGAGGTCACGCCGCGTTTTACGCGCGCCATTTTCTAAATCTCCCCGCCTAGCCGTACGGCATGAATTTTTTGATGATCTTGGCATCAGCCGCCGACATGATCGTGGAGCCGCGATGTTCGCGGATCTGCTTGTTGGAGCGTTTGATCATGCCGTGCTGTTTGCCGGCTTGCTGACGGCGAACCTTGCCGCTGGCCGTCAGCCGAAAGCGCTTTTTCACGCTCGACTTGGTCTTCATCTTGGGCATTTCGGTCCTCCTGATAAAACGGATCGGTCATAATAAATGGCGGCCGGGCATACCCAGGGCTTCAGCCCGCACCGACGCGCCACGCAGAACGGCGGTTTATAACGCCGGTCCCCGGCATGCGCAACAGATAGTTCGGCGGATTTCATGCTAAATTTCCGATCGGGCGCCTGGTTCGCTTCGGAGATTTGCCGGTATCGGAATAGGCCGCCATACTCGCATGAATGAAGTGATTATCTGGTGGATGCAACAATGGTAGTGCAACGGTTTCAGGCACCGATTGACGGCAAATTGTCGGCCGAAATGACCGCCGCCTATGAACGCGACGGCGTTTTGGTGTTGGAGGGCATGGTCCCGCGCCGTGATTGCCAGGCCCTGATGCGGCGGGCGGGGGAGCTGGTGGAGGGATTTGATACCAGCGAATCCGCAACGGTGTTCTCTACAACCACACGCTCCCATGACAGGGACGAATATTTCAGGACGTCCGGTGGCCGCATCCGTTTCTTTCTCGAAGAAGGCGCCATTGCGGCGGATGGCGCCCTCAACCGCGAGAAATCGCAATGTATCAACAAGGTTGGGCATGCCTTGCACGATCTGGACCCGGTTTTCGACGCCTTTTCGCGCGACCGGAGATTGTCGGCGGTGGCGCAATCAATCGGCTGCGCCCGGCCCCTGCTGCTGCAATCCATGTACATTTTCAAACAACCCAACATTGGCGGCGAGGTCACCTGGCATCAGGATTCCACCTACCTTTACACCGAACCCTTGAGCGTTTTTGGTCTGTGGATCGCATTGGAAGATGCGACCATTGAAAACGGCTGCCTTTGGGCCTTGCCCGGACGCCACCTGGAGCCACTGCGAAATCGATATCGTTATGTTGACGGTAAGCTGACGACAGAAGTTTTGAACCCGGAAAAATGGCCGGAAGAAGGCAAAGTTCCGCTCGAAGTTCCGCAGGGCACATTGGTGGTCTTGCATGGATCCCTGCCGCACCGCAGCGACACCAATTTTTCCGGTAAATCTCGTCATGCCTACGCCTTGCATGTGATCGATGGGGCTTGCCGGTATACGGATGACAACTGGCTGCGGCGACCGGCGGACATGCCATTGCGCGGGTTCGATGGCTAACAATCGGTTTTGACGAATTCCGAACCGGCGGCCCGCCCGGCGATCCGATAGATATCGAAAATTGTTTAGGGAACGAATTGTTTAGGGAACGATCAGTGGTTCCCCGACACCCAATTCCCGCCGGACGCGGCCGCATATTTCACCGTGGGTAACGCCGGCCAAGGCGCAATTGACGATTTGTTCGTAAGTATTTTCATTTTCACTGTTGCAGGCGCGGGCAAGCGTGTCCAGGGCCCGTCCCACCGCCGTTTGATCCCTGTCCCGTTTGTAGGCCGAAAATTCCGCGAGGTATTGTTCGACCCGGCTGGCGGCAAGATGTTCCTTGGCCGGTGGGCGGTCGATGGGATCATCTCCCGTGCAATGGGCATTGACGCCCACGACGACTTGGTCGCCATTTTCGACCATGTCCTGCCAACGCCCGGCCGATCGACCCAGCATGTCCTGCACCACGCCGGTTTCGGCGGCACGATACATGCCGCCGCAGTCGTCTATTTTCGCAATGACACTCTCGATCTCCGCTTCCATTTGGTCGGTCAGCGTTTCGACATAATAGGAACCACCCAGTGGATCGATGACATCGTCGAGATGCGCTTCATCGCGGAGTATGTTTTGCGTCGCCACGGAAATTCGGGCGGCGGTGGCGGTGGGGCTGCCCAAGGCCTCGTCGAACGCGTCCGTGTGCAACGATTGCAAGCCGCCGAAAATCCCCGCCATGGCCTGAACCGCCACCCTTGCGATATTATTATAGGGCTGTTGACGAGTCAGATCGACGCCGGATGTTTGCGCATGAAAGCGGAATCTGCGCGATCTTGGATCCTTGGCGCCGAACCTCTCGCCCGCGATACGTTCCCAGATCCGCCGCCCGGCACGGAACTTGGCGATCTCCTCGAAGAATGAAATGGAAATATCAAAAAAATAACTGAATCGTGGCAAGAACCAGTCCGGTTCGTGACCGCGTTCCAGCATGTCGTTGGCGTATTGGATCGCCGAACTTATCGTCAGCCCCATGGCCTCCGCCGGCGTCGCGCCGGCTTGCTGCATATGCTGTCCCACGATCGACAGGGAATTCCAGCGCGGGGCCTTTTGCTTCATCCATTCAATGTGATCCAGCATCAGGCGGCGCTGACCCGAAAGCGCGATCCGAAAGAACATGTGCAGGGCGGTGTAATGGGACAGATAGTCGGATTGATTGGTCGTGCCGGCCAGATTTCGCCATGGAATACCGCGTGATTTCGCCGTGGCGAAAAGAAATGCCGACAGTGTGTAAGGCGCGCTACACCCCAGGCTCACCGAATGTTCGTCGATTGGCAGTCCCGCCAGGCAAATGCGCATGTCCTCGGCTGACGCGATAACCGTTCCGCATGTGCCCAGTAATTCAGGCTCCACTTCGTCGGGATCGAAACCCCGCATATGGGAATTGCAGGGGGCGACATAGAGACCCGTCAGGCCGATCTCATACAATTGCCGCATGCGCGCGTTGTAGTCGGTGGGCAAGTCGAGGCCAACGACGAGGCGGGGGCTCCACGGCCGTCCCCTGTGCATGGTGGCATGGATACCCCGTGTCGTCGGACTTTGCCCCGGAAAGCCCAGATCGCGCAGGTATTGCCCGCCATCCCAGTCGCTGGGGCCGTACAGCGGTTTGATTTCGATGCCCGAGCGGTTGCGGCGCGGTTCTTCGTCACCAAGCTGTTGCTTGTAATCCGCCTCCCATTGCCGCCGGGCCTTTGCGTATTCGGCGCTTTCCTCGAATTTCGGTTGGCCGGTCACAAGGTCCCCAATTCGCTCATCTGGGCATCCGCCGCCAGTTGCTGCATTTTGCCGACGATCTCCTCGCGGCTGGTGCCGGGGTGAAAGACCTGCGAGACGCCGGCGTCATGCAAAAGATCCAGGTCATTGTCAGGCACGATGCCGCCGACGACGACGGCAATATGACCCAATCCCCGAGCGACCAGCGCCGCCATCAATTTCGGAACAATCCGATGATCGCTGGCGAGGGAGGATATCCCAATGACGTCGATGGCCTGGGTTTCGGCAAGACCGACCACGTCGCTGATTTTTTGCCATGGGCCCGTGGAAACAACTTCCATGCCGGCATCGCGAAGGAAGTTCGCGACCAATCGGCTGCCCCGATCATGACCATCAAGGCCGATTTTGGTCATCAGCACCCTGCCTGCCCGGTTTTGTCCTCTTGTCATTTGTATTCTTCCAACGGTCTGATTATTATAACGAACGATCGTTAGGTAAAATTAACATGGAAATTGACCTGCTGCAACAGAGGCCAAATCTTAGATTAAGGGCCGTCTTTCGATGGCGGCTGGGGATCCTTGGTCGGCTTGCTTGACTCAATTAGCTTAACGAGCGACCGTTTTGCGAGCGTGATTCCGTTAGAGTTGGCAGTGACGTTCATGGTGATCAGAAAAGCAATCGGCGCGAGGCCACGGGAAAATCGCAGGGGCGCGGTATTGGATTCCGCCGCGCGGTCCTTTGCACTGCATGGCTATGCCGGCACCTCAATTCGGGACATCGCCGCCGATGCCGGCGTTCAGCCCAGTTCGCTCTACTATTTTTTCAAATCAAAGGATGAACTGTACGAGGCCGTCTATGAACGCGGGGTGGAGAAATTCCTCGACGCGGTGGCGCGTTCAATGTCGAAATCGGACCAGCCGTGGGACCGTCTGGAGCGGGCGGCGGTGGCTCATCTGGAGGCCCTGTTGGAGGATGGAGATTACAATACGTTGGTGGCGAATATCGTTCCCAGGGGCGACAGTGAACTGGACCAACGCCTGGTCCGCCATCGCGACCGTTATGAAGCTGTGTTCTTCAACTTGATCAAGGACTTGCCCTTGCCGCCAAGAACGGATCGGAAGCTATTCCGCCTTACTTTTTTGAGTGCTCTCAACGGAGTTGCCGGCTGGTATCGCGATGGAAGCATGTCGCCGGGGAAAATCGCCACCAAGACTGTCGATTTGTTTCGTAAACAACTCGAACCGGACGGAGAGCGGACGGCGCGGTGACGCGATGACAATCCTAGCCCTTCGGTGCCTGGCGCATTGTCGAGAATTCGTTGCACCAAATGACCGCCGAAATTCTTGCCCCGGGCCGCGGGCGTCACGACCAACTCTTCCAGTTGACAATGTTCACCACCAAATCGCGTTAACAAATATGGCGATGGCGGACTATGAATTTTTTTTCGTTGAATTGGCCCTTAGTGGGCTTTGCCGGGGAACGGCAGTACCAAAATTTTAACAAATTCTTCGTAACGTTACCTGACTTCATTTTCGCTTCGTATAGACCGAATTGTCAGGGACATCAGAGCATGGCGGGAACAACCCAATCCGTAGAGTCGTATGCCACGATGATCGCGGAGATGACTGACATCAAGGACATGCACATACTGTGGCTGGACGCGCCGGAGACGGGCTGCCGGGCGGATTTTACCGAACGGGACTTGTCGAAATGGGACTTTGCCGGCAACAGGCTCGCGAAATCCATTTTTGTCAGCGCGACCCTGGTCCAATCAAATTTCGCCGAAGCCAAGCTGTTGGGCGCGGATTTTTTCGCCGCCAATTTGACCAAGGCTAATTTCAGCCACGCCGATCTGCGCAAAGCGGCATTTTGCGGCGCAAAACTGTCCGGCGCGATATTTGATCATGCAAATCTAGAGGATGCCGATTTTCGTGGCGGCGCCATGATCCCCCAATCAAACCAGAAAGTAGCGAACAACGGCGCGACCTCCCTGATGGACTGTGTTTTGAACTACGCCAATTTGTCCCGGGCCAATCTCTCCGGCGCTAATCTGCAAAATACCAGTTTCCTGGGTGCGAATATGCGGGACGCCAAGTTGGTCGGCGCTGATCTGTCCGGCACCGATTTTCAGAGCGCGGATTTGAGCGGCGCCAATCTTTCGAACGCGCAGATGAGCAGCGCCGTTTTCAAGGATGCGGATTTGTCGGGGGCCACATTGGATGGCGCCCGATTTCAAGATACGGTGTTTGAAAATGCGAACTTCGACGGCGCCAAGATTGATACCATGGACCTGCCCTTGGATTGGGCCAGCGGTAACGGGCGGGAAGTCGCGTTGGCGTTGCTTCAGGAGCAAACCAACCGTGCGATATCCCGTCATGAGGAATGGTTGATATCGGGCGGGTCAGCCGGTGAACGGGCGGATTTTAACGCGCAGGATCTGTCCAGCATCGATTTTTCAAATCGGAAACTAAATGGAAGTGTTTTTCGAGGAACAATTTTGACGGGCGCCAATTTCCGCTCGGCCGTCCTCGTCATGGCCAATTTCAGTGGCGCAATCCTTCGCAATTCAAAATTCGAAGGCGCGGATCTGACAGGTGCGACGCTCTTCGATGCTGATTTGAACTCGGCGCTTTTGCAGGGCATAACCGTCGGACCTGTCCCCTTGAGGCCCAAGGGGGCGGGCGAACCGCCACGGCAGAGGCTGACGGACTTCAGAAAAGCAGACCTTCGGGGCGCTTCGTTGCCGGTATTCGAGCCCAGTCAATGCCGAATGACCGGCGCAATCACGGACTAAATTCTTACCGCACCCGAATAGTGAGTTCCTGGTCTCCCAAGGGGGTGCCGGCAAAGGCTTCGAGGGCTTCATTCCGCAGGCCGACATTAATGGCATCGCCACCCGAGATTTCGAGATTGAATCTGGCATTGTAGCATTGATGGTTCATGCCATGTTTATCCGCCACGGAGTATTTCTTGATGGTGAATTCGCTGTCGGAAATCTTGGAACCGGTCAAATAGGCTTCCGCACTGGCGATCTTTCCACCTGGCAGGGAAATCCCGATCAGGCTGTCCATACATAATCGCCCAATATCGATTAACGAAGTTGTGTCCAGGGTGTCGCGGCCCAGATGCTCGCCGAAATTGGTGCCGGAAATATCCCGCGAATGGACGCCGACCAGCAATTGTGACGGCTGTGCAGCCGACATCATGCGCGCCAGTCCGATGGTCACGTCGCCAACGATGTAGTCACCGCCGTTGGCGTCATTTTCCATGGCGCTGCGATACTCGAAATGGCTGCCGAAATTGATGCAGCATCGTAGCAATGGAAACCCTCTGGTCAGATTTGATTGCCGCGCGCCATAGTAATAGGCCAGGGTCAGCATGGTCGATAGATACAGTGCAATATCCCCCTCCACGCCGTCGACTTCGTTCCAGACGTAAAAGCCATCGCCCGTCGTTGATTTGGAGACGTTGATATCATGGCCCAGGGTCCTGCACCGCTGCGCCGCCAGATCTATAAAGTTGGACAGAACCCGAATTTGCGCCATTTGCTCGAACGCCGTGTATTTGGAAAAGGCGACGATGTCGAAAAGCACAACACCACGGCAGGACGACCATTGCACCACATAGGGCTTTATCAGCTCCTCCACATAGTGAACAGAATCCTCATCGTCCGGCATTTGGAATGGCAGCTTGATGTCGGTAAGGATGCACCCCGAAGCTTCCATGGCCTGCATTTCTTCGCCGCTGATACGATGGTTATCGGCGGATATCCGTTCCAATAGCAGCGCCGACCGGGTCGCAATAGCATAGATAGGGATCTGACAAAATTGAATGCCAAAGGCCAGCGGTCGCCAACCGACAATGACATAGGTGCCGAGATTACTGGCGGCTTTCACTTCCGAAATGAATTTCTTTTTATGGTCTTCAGATAACATTCACAGTATCCAGATCGCCAGGATTGACCATTCAAACCGAAGACCAATAAAAGCACCGAATTATTAATTTTTTATACTGATCATTTATGTCGACCAATGTGATTCCAAGGTCAAGTTGCGCCAAACTGCCGAAAAGTGGAAATAATTTATGCCAAGAAAAATTTTGTGGCACGGTTCGAGTTCAATCCGACACTGCCGCCTATGTCCGGGGTTGCCTTATCAGCCAACTTGGTCGTCAAGGCTGTTCATTTATCAAGCCCTGGCGCATTTCGGTGCCGATAACCTCGAAGCCGTATTTGGCATAGAACGGGCGGTTGTGCTCCGTCGTTTCCAGCAGGTATAGGCCTATTTCGGCGCAGCCGCGGGCGCGGGCATTGTCGACAATTCGTTGCACCAACAGGCCACCGATATTCTTGCCCCGGGCCGCGGGCGTCACGACCAACTCTTCCAGTTGACAATATTCACCACCATATCGCATGGCCAGATTATAGCTCACCGTGGCCATGCCGAGTATCTGCGTGCCTTCGACGGCAAGGATGATTTCGCCTCGTTCCTTACTCAGCAACTTCTGAAATGAATCCTGTAGAGGCCGGGCCGGTGCCGAACGGGTCGCGGATTTCAGTTCGGCAAGCAACTCCACGCAGCGCGGTTCGTCATCGGCGACAGCATTGCGGATATCGATGGTCATTTGCCGATCCTTTTACTTATGAACCAGGTACCAGATTTCGCAGCTGTTCAAGCTGGCCTGGATCGTCGAACGGGGTGATGAACAGCACATCGTCAACGCCGCTGTCGGCGATGCGGGCCAGGCGGTCCTTCGCCTCGTCCGGGCTGCAAACGAGGTTGATCTTGGCCCGCTCGATCAAGGGGTGTGGCTCTGGATCCGGGCGCAGGTCGGTGAATACATTGGCCAGGATGACGCGGTCGCCACCGGCGGCGCGGAACTTGCCAACGCCGTCGGCCACCGCCTCAAGGGTGCTGTAGATGCCGGAGCCCATCCAGCCCTGACATTGCTTAGCGGCGTATTCCACCCAGCGCGGGCTGTGCCAGGCGCCCAGGAACATGGGAGGGCCCTGTTCATGGCCGGGCCATGGTATCACGGCCGGGCCAAACACCGCATCACCGCGCCAACTGCGCAGCATTACGTCCAGACTTTCCCGCAAGGTCTTGAAACGGCTTTCGTAGTCCGCCTCGACGGCGAGAAAGTCAGCCTCGGTTGATCCGGCACCCACGCCCAGGCGCAGGCGGCCTTCGCTCAATACGTCAAGCGACATCACCCGATGGGCCAACTCCACCGGATGGCGCAAGGGTATCTGCAATACACAAGTGCCAAGTTCGATTTCGCGGGTGACGGCGGCCACGGCGCCGAGCAATGCCAGCGGGTCCAGGCTCGTGGAGCCACGGCCGATTGAATCCGTGATCCAAAAGCCGGCATAATCCAGCTCCTCCACCAGACGGCCAATTTCCCCCAGTCGCGCCGCTACCGACGTCGTCCCATCCAGCGGCCGCGGTGCCGCAACGATACCAACCCGCATGTCATGCCCCCATTTTGTTATTTGGCATTAAATGCCACGTTCAATTCCCATGGTACGTGTTAAGGAATGGTGGTGACAAAAGTCAAGTGGATCGGTTGCTCATGCCCTGAAAAGACATCGGCGGAAGGCTTCAGCCGGCGCAGCAGGATAATTTCGCAATGTCTTTCTCGAATGTCTGCGCCGCCAACTTCAGTCCTTCGACCGTTGTCAAATAGGGAAAGATCATTTCG
>JABIRL010000107.1 GCA_018667855.1 Rhodospirillaceae bacterium | reverse complement strand
GGGATAGTTTCTTTCATGGTGAACCGTAGGTTTTCCTGGTGTCGTTGTTTCGGTCTAGACATCCAAAACACTACGATATTTCAACAGGTTAATCTACGTTCACCGCCTAATTCAAAGGCTGGAGTGAATAATTCAGGCTAACTGTTGGCGATTAGCGCATGTCGCGTTTAATTGAACGCGAGGCCATGCGCTAAAACCTTTAAGATAGAGCAACTTAGCCGCATTCAATTGAATGCGGGTTGCTCTAGTTTGGCGAATAAGTTGCTTCCCCTGTCGATGGCGTTATTTTGACGATCCGCATAATCAACGCGCCAAATCGCAGGACGGAGTAATTCCATGGACGCAGTCTTCTTTCACGACGGCAAATGGCTCGACCAGCAACCCATGCTGATCGGGCCCATGAACCATGCCTTTTGGATGTCGTCGGTGGTATTCGACGGCGCCCGCGCCATGGGCGGCCTGGTTCCGGATGTGGAGGAACATTGCGCCCGCCTGATCACCTCCGCCGAAAACATGCTGTTGGTACCGAATATGGAGGCCGGCGAGATCGCCGAATTATGCCTGGACGGCGTGCGTAAGCTGTCCAAGGACGGCGTCTATTATATCCGGCCCATGTATTACGCCCGCGAAGGCTTCCTACTGCCGGAACCCGATAGCACGGATTTCGTCCTCGCCATTTACGATGCGCCCCTGCCGCCCGAGGGACCCTTCAAGGTGTGTATGTCTTCCCGCCGCCGCCCGGCCCGTGATATGGCGCCGACCACGGCCAAGGCGTCGTGCCTGTATCCCAACACCGCTCTGGCCCTGACGGACGCGGCCAAGCGCGGCTTTGACAGCGCCGTGGTGCTGGACCCCAATGGCAACGTGGCGGAATTTCTCTCCGCCAATCTGTGGATCGTCAAGGACGGCGTCGCCTTCACGCCCGCCATCAACGGCACCTTCCTGAACGGCGTCACCCGGCAACGAACCATCGAGTTGCTGCGCGCCGACGGCATCGAAGTCATCGAAGGCACCCTGACCGTCGCGGACGTCATGGGCGCCGACGAAATCTTCTCCTCCGGCAACCACGCCAAAATCCGCCCCGTCACCCAGTTCGAAGACCGCTAACTCCAACCCGGCCCCATCGGCCGCCGCGCCAAAGAGCTGTATTTCGAATACGCGCAGGGTTTCTCTGTATTTTAGAAAATGACCTCGTCATCGACTAATTGGGTGACAGTTTACTCAATTATGGACGTCATCTTCGGATTTGCCTCAATCTTCCTCATCGTACTTCGGCGGCGCGAAGTAATGGGGGAAAGGCCCGATAGCGACCATGTCCACCTCGACCAAAGCCGGGCCGGGGTGGGCGATGGCTTCTTCCATGACGGGGCCCAGGGCGTCCATGCTGGCGACGTTCCAATAGGGCAGGCCGGTGGCGCTGGCCATGGCTTCGAAGTTCATGCCCTTGACGTCGCCAAAGAAGTGCCGCTCGCCATACAGTGCGGTCTGGATTTGCCGGATCACGCCATAGCCGGCGTCGTTCATGACCAGGAAGACGATGTCGGCGCCCTCCTGCACCGCTGTCGGCAGCTCGGCGATGCCGAGGTTGAAGCCGCCGTCGCCGCACATGGTCACCGCCTTGCGACCCTTACCCACGCCAATGGCGGCGCCGATGCCAAGGGCGCTGCCGGGGCCGATGGCCGCACCAATGGGATAGACGCTGTCCCGGGGCCCAAACAGAGTGAACAGTCGGTTGCCCCAGGTGGAGTTATTCAGAGTGATGTCCCGAACAAAGACGCAGTCCTTGGGCATGGCCTTACGCAAAATTTCGGGCATATCGGCGTAGGGTCCGACGATCTTCAGATAGTCGGCGGTCGCATCCGCCTTCAGTTTGGTAATCTCGGCGCCATAGCCGGTCTCGATTGACAGGCGTCCCGGCAACCGATCGGCCAGGCCATCCAGGGTCAGGGCGGCATCGGCGCAGATGAACATCTCGCTCTCATAAGTACGGCCGTTGGCCATGGGGTCGGCATCGATCTGGACCCGCCGGGCCGGCAGGTTCACGGTCATATCCCGGGTCTCATGGCCCCGCAGGCGGCTGCCGGCGATGATCATCAGGTCCACGGTGTCATAGAAACTTTCGATGAGCGGGCTGCCGTTGCCGTTCAGGCCGCCCAGGGTCAGGGGATGGTCCTCCGGCACCACGCCCCGGCCTTGCCACGAGGTCACCAACGGTATGCCCATTTCCACCAGGCGTTTGATGGCGCCGCCGGCCTCCCGCGCGCCGCCACCGGTCCAGAGTATGGGACGCTTGGCGGCCGCAACCAGATCGGCCAGGCGGTCCAGTTCGGCCTCATCCGGCGCACGCGGGGCCGGGACGGGCAGCACCAGATTATCCAGGTCCGCCGGCCGTTCTATTGCCGTGCGCTGCACATCGATGGGTATTTCCACGCTGATGGGGCCCATGGGCGGCGTCAGCGCCTCGCCCGCCGCCTTGCACAATGTGGCAAAGGCGGTTTGCGCATCGTCAACCCGGTAGGCGGATTTGGAGACCGAGGCCAGCATGCCCAACTGATCCGGCACGTCATGCACCGCGCCTTGTTCCTTGCCCAGATTTGCCCGCGCGGTCTGCCCGGTCAGATGCAGCATCGGGGTGGAGGCGAACCGCGCCTCCACCAGGGCGCCGCAGGCATTGGCCGCACCCGGCCCGGTGGAGGAAAACAGCACGCCCAGGCCGCCCGAAACCCGGGCATGGGCATCCGCCATGTGTCCGGCCCCGGCCTCGCCACGGGCCGGCACAAAGCGGATCGCGTTGCGCCGCCCAATACCGTCCAGCATGGGAATATTATGGATCGAGATCAGGCCATAGGCGGTGGTGACGCCGCATTGCTGCAGAAATTCGGCGACCAGATCGCCGACGGTATAGGATTCTGTCATGGGTTTCCTCGTATGCTCATTGTTGTGCGCGATCTTAAACCTCCCGCGTGGCTATGGAAATGCCGGGTACAGCATGGCTGCCCGCCGCGCGCCATAGCAGCCACAAGGCCGGGCCACCCAAGGTGAACAGAATGCCGGCCAGCCCCAATACGGCGATGGCGATGCCATGCTGCGTGTTCAGCAAGCCGATGGTTGCCGACAGGGGTATGAAGCCCAGGCGGATCGCGGCGCCCGCGACGGACAGCACCGTGGCCCGGCGGGCCGACCCGACCCGCTGGTTGATAATGGTCTGCATCTGTGGCCAGCCGGCCCCCCAGGCCGCCGAACCCAGCAATAACAGGGCCACGCCGCCCCAGCTCGGCCATAGCCCGGCCGTCAGGAAGGCTACCACCAGCACCGCCCATAATGTGATCAGGGCGGGCAAGGCGCCCAGCCAGCGGTCCAGATGATGGCCGAATTGCCCGCCCAGGCCGCCGGCCAGAAAACCGATAGCCATTAACAGGCCGAACCATTTCGCCTCGATCCCCAGCGCGATGTAGTAGGGCTGTTGCGCCCACATGGCGACCGAGGTAGCGGAAAACAGCACCGCCGCCACGCCAATGGCGGCGATCACCACGCCATTGCCGGCCACCAGTTTCCGCAAGTTTGGCCGTCCCGCGGCTATGTGACGCCGCCGTTCTGGGTCTGCCAGAAACAGTGCGAAGCCCGCGGTCGCCAAATAGGATACGATCATGCCCCAAACCGTCAGTATGGGATCAATGGTAAACAGCCAGGCGCCAACCAATGACGACAGGGCCACTGCATACATCCCGAAGCCATGGCGCCGGCCTTCGATCACGCGATAGCGGTCCGCCCGGCCATGTTGGTGCAGGGCGTCATACAACAGCGCGGAATCGGCTCCGGAAAACAGGCTGATGCCGACGCCCATGAATGCCTGGGCCACGGCGGTATCAAAGAAGCCGTCCGCGGGAAGCAGCAACGCCATGCCCGTCGCGGCGAAGATACCACCCAATACGATAGCTGATTTGCGCTTCCAGATATCCGCCAGCCAGCCCGAGGGGACTTCCATCAGGACCACGGTGGCGGCGAATACGGATTCCGAGGCCAGGAATTCCTGGAATGTCAGGCCGATTTCCTGTGCGAAGTAGGGCACGATCACGGGCACCAGAAAGACCATGCTCTGGCTGATCTTGACGCCATATAGCAGGTGAATGGTGCGGCGGGTGGGATCGTGATTCGCGGTCGCGGCAAACATGGTTCCATCTTTCGGTTGGCCCGAAAGGCGGAACAGAAACTCTATCATTGGAAGTTTATCTGTCAGCCCCTCGGAGTGGCGGGCTGACGGTCGTGAAAAGGATCAGATCAGCCCAATAGAGGTTTTTCGCTGGACGGCATGCATACGGACGCGGTGCCGCCGGTGGCGGTACCGAGCACATGACTGGTGGTATGCATGTTCGACAGATACATGATCTTTTCCTTCAGAGTGGACGGGCTTCTAAAGGCTTTCGCGACCGCCGTCAATCCTGCAGGAAATCGCGGGTTTCCTTGATCGCCTCGGCCAGGCCCATTCGCTGTATTTCCACGCCGGGGGGGAAGGCGGTGGTCAGGCGGGTGGGCAGCATGCCGTCAAGCATGACGAACACACCCCGATCATCGGCCCGGCGGAGGAGGCGGCCATAGGCCTGCTTCAGGCGCAGGCGGGCGATCATGTCGTCATAGCCCTTGCCGAAGTTTTGCTTGCGGGCCCGGTGCAGGATATCCGGGCGCGGCCAGGGCACCCGGTCGAAGACGATCAGGCGCAACGAACGGCCCGGCACATCGACACCGTCGCGCACCGCATCCGTGCCCAGCAGACAGGTGTTTTCCTCGGCTCGGAAAATATCCACCAAGGTGCCCGTGTCCATGGCGTCCACATGTTGGGCCAATAGCGGTATGCCGGCCTCGTCAAGGGGCTTGGCGATCTTCTCGTGGGTGGCGCGCAGGCGCTGGATCGCCGTGAACAGCCCCAGGGCGCCGCCCCCCGCCGCCAGGAACAACTCCCTATAAGCGGCGGCCACATCGTTGGGGCGGTTGCGGTTCACATCGCGCACCACCAGAATGCGCGTCGCACCGGGATAGTCGAAGGGCGAGGCCAGACTGGCGCGTTCCGCCGGCAGGGCCAGATGCATCGCGCCCGTGCGCACCTCGGCCGAGCGCCAATCGTCGGGCATATCGGGCGGATTGTCCCGCAGGGTGGCGGAGGTGATGACCACGCCATGGGCCTGGCGCAAGACGGCTTCGGCAAAGGGCTGGGACGGATCGACCCAATGGCGGTGCATGCCGATGTCCCTTTCGCGGCCGCCAAAGCGTTCGATGGCGAACCAATCGACGAAATGCTCCGGCGTCGCCTGGCCCAGATCCAGCAACATGGCGCGCCAGGCCTGCACCATGTCCGCGCGGCGCTTCAGGGTACGGGATGCGGCCTCGATCCGCAGGCGGGTGGAGGTATCCAGATCCTCGGCCTCGTTATCCAGGCGGGCCATCAGGTGGCGGCCCAGGTCCAGCATGGGCCGGCGCAGGGCCTCGAACGCCGCCGCCGCCTCGCTGGCGGTCTGTAACAACTCGTCATCCGGTTCCTCGACCGAGACTTCCAGACCGTAGGGAGAGCGGTCATTGTCCACCCGGGCCAGGACCACGTGGCGGACCTGGGCCAGGAACGCCTCCATGGGGCCGCGCGCGCCACCTTCGGCCATGCGCGTCAGCCAGCCGGGCGCGGCCAGGGCCCGGGCGCCGCGCAGGATGTTCTGCTGTACGGCCAGGCCGTCGTCATCGCCGATCAGATCGCCGATCCGCGCCTCCAGGCCGCGGGCCCGGCCCCGGCTTCTGGCGCCGCCTTCAGATCCCAGCAGCCAGCGGCGCAGCTCCGCCCCCTCGCTGCCCGCCACATGGGCGGCGAAGGCGCTGTCGGCGGCATCGAATACGTGATGACCTTCATCGAAAACATAACGCAGAGGCAGTTGCCCGCTGCCGGCTTCCAAAACCGCGCGGATCATCACCAGGGCATGGTTGGCAACGACAATTTCCGCTGTCATGGAGTCCCGCCGGCTGCGTTCGATGAAGCATTTGGAATAATGCCGGCAGGCGGAATAGATACATTCGCCGCGCCGATCGGTCAGGGAAGCAATCGTGCCGCCGCCAAACAGGGTCGCCAGCCAGCTTGGAAAATCACCGCCCACCATGTCGCCGTCCCGGCTATGTTCCACCCAGCGCGCGATCAGGCCCAGGGCCACCGCACCGCCCGGCCCCGTGGCAAGGGCCTTGGTCGCGTCCTCGAAATTCAGCAGGCAGAGGTAATTTTCCCGGCCCTTGCGCACCACCACGTTGCGGCGTTTCTGCGCCGGGTCGGGGTACAGACGGTTCAACTCTCCATCGATCTGCCGTTGCAGGTTGCGGGTATAGGTGGAGAGCCAGACCGTGCCGCCGTTCTTGCGCGCCCACAGGCTGGCGGGCGCGATATATCCCAAGGTCTTGCCCACGCCGGTGCCGGCCTCGGCCAGGACCAGGCGCGGCATATCGGCTTCCTGGCGGGGGACAAAGGCCTTGGCGGCGGCGGCGGCATAGTCGAACTGTTGCGGTCGGCTTTCGGCGCCCTCTCCGATCAATTCGGCCAGTTGGGCCCGGGCCGCGTCCGCCCCGATGGCATGATCACTGGGCGGCGGCGGGTTCGGGCCATCTTCGCGTTCGGGCAGACGCTGCCAGGCAGCCAGGGCGCCGCCGGTACTCTCCGCCGGCACGCCCAGGGCGGCCAGGACCGGCGGTCCCCACTTCCAGCCCGACTGCGCCATGACAAAGGCGATGGCGCCAAGTCGCTCCCGATTCTCTTTCGTGGTGGAAAGTTCCGCCAGCAAGGCCTGGGCGGCTTGCTGCAAAACCAGGGCCCCATCGATGGAATCACCTGGCGGCTCAAGGTTCAGGACCGTGGCCAGGCCGCCCGGCGTGGGCAGGCAAAACTGCGCGGGCCGGGTAAAGGCGAACAGTTCCAGGACATCATAGGCGGCCAAAGACTTCGCGCCCAGCCGAGCCGCCGTCGCCAAGGCATGGCAGACAATGGGTGTCTCGTCCTTGGCCCTGGTCACGGCCGCCGCGCCCGCCAGCTCCTCGACCTCGCCATCCCCGCTGAGCCAGATGCTCTGCCGGGCGCCGGCCACCAGGGCTGGTGCGGTGAATGTTTGGGGCGGCGTTGTCATGGCGCCATCATAGGGCGGGAGAGAGGTGCTCACCACCTGTTGACGTGCGCCGCCATATGACTAATGTCGCGGCCCGCAAGGAATAGGTGACATGACAAAAAATATCGAGATCGCGACGGAGAGCAAGGCGTGGCCCTTTCAAGAAGCGCGGTCTCTTTTGAAACGGGTCAACGGCAAAACGCCGGAAAAGGGCCACGTATTGTTCGAGACGGGTTATGGCCCCTCGGGCCTGCCGCACATCGGCACCTTTGGCGAGGTGGCGCGCACGTCCATGGTGCGCCGGGCCTTTCATGAACTGTGCGATATCCCGACCCGGCTGGTGGCCTTTTCCGACGACATGGATGGCTTGCGCAAGGTGCCCGATAACGTGCCGAATCAGGATATGCTGGCCCAGTATCTGGAAATGCCCCTGACCAAGGTGCCCGATCCATTCGGCACCCATGACAGTTTCGGCGCCCATAACAATGCCCGCCTTCAGACCTTCCTGGACCAGTTCGGATTTGAGTATGAATTCCTGTCGTCCACGGACTGTTATCATTCCGGCCGCTTCGATGGGGCGCTGCTGGCGGTGCTGCGGGAATACGACAAGGTCATGAGCGTGATTTTGCCGACCCTGGGCGCCGAGCGCCAGGCCACCTACAGCCCGTTTCTGCCGGTCTGCCCCGACACCGGCAAGGTCCTGCAATTGCCGATCATCGAGCGGAACCTGGATGCGGGTACGGTTGTCTATGAGAACGATGCCGGCAAAAAGGTCGAAGTGCCGGTCACGGGGGGACATTGCAAGCTGCAATGGAAGGCGGACTGGGCCATGCGCTGGTTCGCCCTGGACGTGGATTACGAGATGTCGGGCAAGGATCTGATCGAGTCTGTCAAACTGTCGTCCAAGATCTGCCGTATCCTCGGCGCCCGGCCGCCCGAAAGCTTCACCTACGAGCTGTTCCTGGACGAAAACGGCAAGAAAATCTCGAAATCCATCGGCAATGGCATCACCATCGATGAATGGCTGCGCTATGCCTCGCCCGAGAGCCTGTCGTTGTACATGTTCCAGCAACCGCGCCGGGCCAAGCGCTTGTTCTTCGACGTCATTCCGCGGGCCGCGGACGATTATCTGCGTTTTCGGGAGACCTATCAGGGCCAGGAAGATTCCGAAAAACTGGCCAACCCCGCCTGGCACATCCATGGCGGCGAGCCACCCCAGGAAGACGTGCCGTTGACCTTTGCCCTGTTGATGAACCTGGCGGGGGCCTGCAATTCCGAGGACCCCGCCGTGCTGTGGGGCTTCATCTCCCGCTACGCGCCGGGGGCGACACCGCAGAGCCACCCAAAACTGGATGCCCTGGTGGGCTATGCCATCAACTATTACCGGGACTTCGTGAAGCCGCACAAACAATACCGCCAACCTACCGATCAAGAACGGGCGGCGATGGATGATCTGCTGGCGGCCCTGGACGGCATGGAACCGGGGCTCTCTGGCTCCGATATTCAGAACCAGGTTTATGAAATCGGCAAGGCGCACGAGTTCGAGAACCTGCGCGATTGGTTCAAGGCGCTGTATGAAGTGCTGTTCGGGCAAAGTCAGGGCCCGCGTTTCGGCTCCTTCGCCGCGCTTTACGGCGTCGCGGAGACGGCAGCCCTTGTGCGAAGTGCTTTGGCGGGGGATGATTTGGCAGCCGAATAACAAAACATCGTGGAGGCGCGCCAAATGGAAGAACTTGCAACAGGATATGGTCTGATCGAAGGCCCGGTCTGGGACGACAAACGAGGCCTGATCTATTCCGACGTGATCAACGGCGGCGTCTTTTGTGTCGGCCTTGATGACTCGGTCAGCCAGATCATCGAACATCGCCGGGGTATCGGCGGCATGACTTTGCACGAAAACGGCGGCATCGTGGTTTCGGGGCGCAATATTTCGCTCAAACCGGCGGACGGCGGCGCAACTCAGGTGATTTTGCCCGACAATCCCGAAGGCGGCTGGATCGGCTTCAACGATATCACCACGGACGCCAAGGGCCGCATTTACGCCGGCGCCCTGTCGTTCCGCCCCGTGGGCAGCGATGATACGCCGAAGCCGGCGGATCTGTTCCTGATCGATCTGGACGGCAGCGCCCGCAAGGTGGGCGGCGATGTCATGCTGACCAACGGTCTGGGCGTCTCCCCCGACGGCACGAAGCTCTATCATTCCGAATCCCGCCGCGACCGGGTACGGGTTTATGACGTGAAAGAAAATGGCGATCTGGGACCTCATCGTACGTTCGCCGATACGGGCGACCTCACGCCCGACGGCTTGTCCGTGGCGGTGGACGGCAGCGTCTGGGTGGCCATGGCGGACGGCGGACGGGTCGATGTGTTCGAGCCTGACGGCAGCCTGCGCCGCAGCATCGATTGCCCCCTGCCCATGATCACCTCCGTCTGTTTCGGCGGCGCGGATTTGATGGATTTCTATATCGTCACCGGCAGTCGGGGCACCGACCGCGAAGATGCCGGCACGGTCTATCGTATGCGGGCGGATGTGGCGGGATTGCCCATGGCGCCGGCGGCGGTGGCCATTCCCTAGCCAAGCCCGACCCGGCTCGGACCGTTCCATGGCGAAGGAAACCGATCTATACGCACCGGTAAAGGCCATGCTGGAGGCGAAGGGCTACACCGTTAAGGCGGAAGTTAACGGCTGCGATGTGGTCGCCGCCAAAGATGGAGCGCCGACGGTTATTGTCGAATTGAAACTCGCCTTCACGCTTGATCTGGTCCTGCAAGGCATTCAGCGTCAAAGCGTCACCGACGATGTTTATCTCGCCGTCCTGGCGCCGAATACCGCGACCAAACGAAAGAACTGGCGCGGCCGTCAACGGGGATATCGCAAACTTTGCCGTATGTTGGGATTGGGGTTGATGGTGGTGGATCCGGATTCCGCTGCGGCGCGGAGCGCGGAAATCCTGCTCGACCCCGCGCCCTATACCCCGCGCAAGGACAAACGCCGGCAGACAAGATTATTGACTGAGTTCGTCAGCCGCGACGGCGATCCGAATACCGGCGGGATCAACCGAACCAAGATCATTACCGCATACCGCCAGGATGCCCTGCGGTGCGCCCAGGCCTTGCGTGGGAGAAAGGCCAAGAAAGTTGCCGATATCAAGGCCACGGCGGGCGTTCCGAAGGCGGCTTCGATACTTCAGAAAAACCACTACGACTGGTTCGAACGAACGGCGCGGGGCGTCTATCGCCTAACGCCAACGGGACGGGAAGGCCTAAAAAAATACGCCAGTATTTTGCAGTCCCTTGATAAAATTCCAAAATAGGAACCAAATCAGACCTAGGTGATGCCATGGCAGGACCGGAACAGCCAACAGAACAACAAACATCCGCAAGGGCCTTCGTCGCAAGGGCCTTCGTCGCATGGGCCCAGGCGCAGGCGGTGGCATTGTCCATTCCCCGGCAAGATGACAATTACGACGATCTGGGGTTCCTGCCCGCCGTGATCGGCCACAAGCGAGTGGTGGCCGTGGGGGAGAGCGCACATTATTTGCACGAATGGAACCGCTGGCGGGCGCGCCTGTTCAAGTATCTGGTGCTCGAGCACGGCTTCACTACCTTCGTGCTTGAATCGGGTCTGGTCGAGGGGCGTCTGGTGCACGACTATGTCGCCGGTGCCGATCACGACTGGGACGATGTTGCAGCCGCCATCAACAATGTTTGGGGCGTCTGGGCCGAAATCAACGAGCTGATCCGCTGGATGCGGGAATGGAACCAAAATCCGGACCGGCCCCGGGAGCTGCGTTTCTACGGCATGGACGGCACCGGCAACTGGGCCCATGCCCGGTATGCCTATCGCGCGGTGCACGACTTCGCACTTGGGGTCGACCAGGTCTTGGCGGACGACATCGCCCGGGACTTCGAGGGGGCGGTGGCGGAGGTCACGCTTGAGACACGTACGGAAATTTCGCCGGCCAAATTCCGGGATTTGATCGGTGCGGCCTCCCTGATCGTCAGCCGGATTGAGCAGGCGCGCATCGCCTATACGGCGGCCAGCTCCCATGACGACTACGATTGGGGGCTGCGTTGTGGTCAAATCATGCGGGATGTCTTTCTGACCCTGGGCCAGACCGAGGCGGATTTCGAGATCGGCTTACGGCAATTCTGGAATGTGCGCGACGTCTCGATGGCAGAATCCCTGCGCTGGATACGGGAGCGGGAGGGCACGGATGCGGGCATGGTGCTCGGCGCCCACAACACCCATTTGCAGCTGCATCCCGTGCGGACCCAGAAGGCCACCTCCATGGGCTCCTACTTCGCCAGCCGCTTCGGGCGGGAGGATATCCTATTTATCGGTACAACGTCCGAACGCTCGGTCAAGGGCGAGCCGCCCCGGCCCGACAGCAACCAGGCCGCCTACGCGGAGATTAAACCGGATTGCTACTTCCTGGATTTACGCGCCGCACCGAAAAGTGGCCTCGTCGCCGATTGGCTTGCCGTGGAACGCCCCGACCGCACGAACCTGCGGTATCAGCCGGTCTGCGCCGGCGCTGCCTGGGACTGCCTGCTGTTCCACCGGACACTTTCCACCGGCACGGTGGAGCGGCCCGGCTATCTGCATTCGCCACCGGCCGAGGATGCCCCCGATGATTTGGAGCGTTTCAGCGGCCGATATATCATCCACGGCTTCCTGGCCGCCGTGAATACCCTGGATGTGTTCTGTAAAGACGGCACCCTGTACACAGATGGCCAGGACGACACCAGCGGCGAGGTCTTCCCGCCCTACAAAGTGCCCCTGCATTTCTGCCAGGATGGCCGATTTCGCTGGACGGTATGGCCGTCCATTCTGGAATTTCACCCAGGCAAGGATGGCGTGACCGTATCCGTGGCAACCCCCGGCGGGGCGCTCTATCTCGGCAAACGGATCGGTGACGCGGTCGGCGGTTAACTTGTCGAAAACACGTCTTTAGGGCGATCAGTCGGTGCGGCTGGTAACTTCGAGCAGGTGATAGCCGAACTGGGTTTTCACCGGGCCCTGGACTTCGTTGACATCGGCGCTGAACACCACTTGGTCAAATTCCGGCACCATCTGGCCGGGACCGAATGAACCAAGATCGCCGCCGCTGGCGCCTGACGGGCAGGACGAATGGGCCTGGGCCAATTCGGCGAAATCACCGCCGTCGGCGATTTTGGTTTTGAGCTCCTGGCAAAGTTCTTCGCTATCAACCAGAATGTGTCTTGCAGTGGCTTGGGCCATGGATTTGCTCCCCTTTGTGTTTCGTGATTTGAATTCTTAGCGGTGTAAATAACGGCTGTCAGAGCGGACAGCCAGCATAAACTTCAATCATGCCCCGCAGCATTTCTTGTATTTCTTGCCGGAACCGCAGGTGCAGGGATCGTTACGTCCGACTTTCTGGACCCGGACGGTCGGCGATTTCGGATTCATTTCGCAGCCCGCGAAGACCCAGCGGCCGTCCTCCCGGGTAAAAAATGACAATTCGTGATGCGCCGTCTGTTGCTGGCCCGTGCGGTAGCGGGCCACGAATTCGACCTTGCCGGTTTCGTCCCCTTCCCCGCCCAGCTCGGTCTTGCGTATATCCAGGCCCAGCCATTTGCTATCGGCGAAGGACTGTTCCGCCGACTCCCGGTCATAGTCCGTGCGCTGATCAGCGGACATGGTGGCGACAAGATAATCGGCGTTTCCCAACACGTGCGCGCTGTAGCGCGAGCGCATCGTGGCCTCGGCGGTCGGGGCCGGCGCGCCGTCCAAATAGGGGCCACAGCAGGCAGTAAGCGGCTTACCGGAACCACAAGGGCATTCACTCATTGTCTCGTTTTCCTCTTTCCTAGAGCATTTCCGAATTGGAAATGCTCCGATCTTTAAGAACAGAGCAATTTTTCCAATCACTTAGAATCGCTCCGCGATTCACAATTGATCGGAATTGCTCTGGAATGACGGCCTGATCGTTGCTTACCCGCCGGCCATGATATTCCCGATATCGCGGGTTATAAGACATATCGTTGTTTACCTGCTAAACATTTCCCTTCAGGCACAATTGAAAAACCGGATGTTGAGGTTGAATAGGCGCATGGGAATTAGAGAACTCGCCGAGCAGGCACAGACCGAAATCAAGGCGATGACGGTGGCCGAGGCATTGCCCAAATACGGTGACGCTGATGGCGATCTGGTCTTCGTCGATGTACGGGATATTCGCGAGGTCGAAAAAAGCGGCACCATCAAGGGCGCCCAACACGCACCGCGCGGCATGATCGAATTCTGGTTCGATCCCGAGAGCCCCTATCATCGCGATATCTATGGCGATGCCGACAAGACTTATGTCTTGTTCTGCAATGCCGAATGGCGCTCGGCACTCTGCGCCAAATCGCTTCAGGACATGGGTATCGGGAATGTAGCGCAGTTGTTCGGCGGACTTCCGGCATGGCGCGACGCCGGCGGACCGACCGAGGAGAAGCAGCGCAAATAACGGCCCCGGATAACACGCACGTCTCGCGTCGCCGGGCGCGGGAAAATGTCAGCGTCAATCCGGAATTTCGATGGTCAAGAGCGGGCCATGCTGCTGGGCGCCATAGACATCGGTATCGCCGAAACTGCCCGACGGCACCAGCCGGGGCACCGTAACCTTGATCGCCATGGCGACATCGTAGGGGATGATTGAAACTTCATTTTGCGAGACCTGGTAAAGCGAGGCGATCAGCTCCTGATTGATCACGCCGCTGTCGCGAACGCGCTCATAGACAGCCACATCGTCAAACATCAGATCCAGTGTGCACAACAATGCCCCGGCATTCTTAGACCGCAAAACGGAGGTCAATTCCGACAGGGTCGCCATTTTCAAAGGTCCACCATTTCAATCGGGAAAGGCTCCAACGGATCGTCAATCTCCATAATATGCCAGAGGTTGAATTCGTAGGTGTACCCGACGGGAATATCCGAGGGTGAAAACGGAATGGCCAGGTTGCCGGAGATGCATTTGCGCCCGGGGAAGTCGGAATGCAGCAGCGCCAGGCGCGCCTTCGCCATGACCGCCTTGGAGATTTCCTCATCATCCGCCAGGACCTCGGCCAGAATGCCGATTTCGTGCGGCATCGCATCCTTGATCGGCTCGCGGGACGCCATGGTGCCCGATTTGCCGTAGACGTGGATGCTGAGTCTGTATTGATCCTCGCCGATATCCAGCGCAGCCGCATCGCGGCGCACGCGGGCGCGGCAAGATTCAATGTAATCGTCAATAATGGCGATCAGTCCGGGGTCCCGCGCGCCGGCGACAAAAACCGTGCGATAGCCCGCCTGACGCACCCCTTCGAGCTTCACCGTGTACCGGTTAGATTTCTCGAAGCGGCTGCCCGCCACCTTCACGGTGCGATCGTCGGCCTGTTCGTAAGTGGAATCGACCGTCACCACCGTGCCATCCGGCTCTTCCAGATGATAGGGGCTGGGGTTTTCATAAAGCGTGTGCGCGGCAACGCTCATCCGCGTGCAGCGGCTGTCGGGATGCGCGGGAACAACAAGGAAATGATCCGGCTTCAGGATGCCGATCATGCAGTCCTGCCCGGATTTCGGAACGGCCACCGCGCCGGCGCACTCAATGATTTTCGACAGATGCCAGACAAGACCCGGGTCATAACCCTTCATCAACGGGATCGCGGAATAGATCGAGGCATCCGTGGCGCGCCCGGCCAAGACCACCTGCGCGCCGTCTTTCAGCGCCTGCTGGAACGGCTCGACCCCCATCATCGCCACGACGCGGTGGGTCTCGTTAATGGTTTCGGGTGTCGCATCATCAATCGGTCCCAGCGGCTCTATCTTGCCCCGCCGTAGTTTCTCGTGCAGGTAATCCTTGCTTTGATCGGCGTGGATCACCGCCATTTTGAAGTGATAGTCGCGCTCCGCCGCAATCTCCTCGATCACCTCGCGTACCAGCGCCACCTGCGGCGCGCTGCCGCCGCCGCCCGCCGAACCGATCAGCATCGGAACGCCCTTTTCCAGCGCCCCTTCGAGCATGAGTCCAATGTCGCGCTTGATCGCCTTGCGGCTGACAAAGGGCACCCCTTCACCGAGATAATGCGGCCCCGGATCCATCGAGCCGGCATCCGCGGCAATGAAATCAAGATCCATTTCCAAGCCGTGCCGAAAGGCCTCCTCGCCAAAACCGTAACCGAGCAGCCCCGTCGTCGCCATCATGCTGAGTGAATCGCTCATATTCCTGTTCCCTGTCCCTTTCGTGCCTTCCACGCCCCCACGGAGGGCCGCGCAAAGCCGAGGTTCTCACGCAATGTCGTACCCGCATAGTCTTTATGATAGAGGCCGCGCCGCTGCAGTTCCGGCACCACGAACTTCACGAAATCTTCGTAGCTTCCCGGCACATATGAAGCACCGATCACAAAACCGTCGCAGGCGGGGCTGGGGAAAAATTCTTCCATATAGTCGGCGACCTCTTTGGGGCCGCCAACGACGGGATGCCCCAGACGGCCGCGCTGGGTCACCTCGATGAAATCGCGCACCGATGGATTGGATTTGCCGCTGCCCTGAATGACGCGGTCGCGAAAGGTATGCATCCCGGACATGCTTTCGAGTTCTTCATCCGATAGCGGTGTATCAAGGGGCTTGCTGCCGAAATCGAAATTGAGTGCTTCGGAAAGCAACATCAGGGAATCTTCCTCAATGGGCAGATTTTCCAGAATCGCGCGCTTGTCCTCCGCCTCATCCTTGGTGGCGGCCACGATAGGCGCAAAGAAATTGGCGATCTGCAGGCTCTCGGGATCCCGCCCGGCAGCCGCCGTCAAGGCTTTCAGTTTGGCGTAGTTGGCCTTACCAATCTCAAGATTGGGGTAGCCGACAAATATCAGCTCGCCCCATTCCGAAGCGAAGCGCTGCCCGCGTGTACTCTGTCCGGCCTGGATCAGAACGGGATGGCCCTGGGCCGACCGGGGGACTGTAAACGGCCCGCGCGATGCAAAAAATTTTCCTTCATGTTCCAGCCGGCGAACTTTTTCAGGGTCGGCGAAGCTTTTCGACGCCTTGTCCAGGTTAATCGCATCGTCTTCCCAGGTATCCCAGTGCCCAAGAACCACTTCCAGGAATTCGTCGGCCCGGTCATAGCGCAGATCGTGCTCGGTCACGGCATCACGGCCCATATTCCGGGCCTCGGTATCATTCAGCGAGGTGACGATGTTCCAGGCCGTGCGCCCGTGCGTCATGAGATCCAGGGTCGCGAACATGCGGGCCACGTGAAACGGCTCGTAATAGGTCGTCGACATGGTCGCGCCCAGTCCCAGTTTTGATGTCGCCATGGCTATGGGCATCAAGGTGGCGATGGGATCCATTTTGACGCAACGAATGCCGTATTTGACCGCATCGGAAAAATTGCCGCCCGAATATTCCGGCATCCCCAGACGGTCATCGAAGAATGCCAGATGAAACTTGCCCTCTTCCAGCACACGACCGATATGGGCATAGAATTCCGGCGCCGTGAAATCCGTTCGGGACTCCGGATGACGCCACGAAGCAGCGAAGTTCGAGCAGTTCTGCGCCTGCAGGAAGCCAACTAATATCATCTGCCGCATGGAATACTCCACTCCTCACAAAATGTCGGTTGCGCTAGTCCGCCCCGCCGCCCTCGATAAGCCAGTGGGCGCAATCCTGGCCAAGTTCCTTCAAAGCGCGGGATTCGTATGCCTGGCAATCTTCAGCCGTCAAAATGTCGTGCCAACGGCCGTTCTGGCCTTTGTGAATAAAAACCTGGGCACCGGCATCCCAAAAGGCGCCGCCCAACGGCACGCTCTTGGTCGCGTTGGCCTTCATATAATCGAAACTGCAAAATTCCAGCATTTGCGGCCACTTTGTCTCGTCGATGGGGATATCAAGAAACGCCGCCACCCGGCGCATTTCACCGCCCATATCCTTTTTCATATCGGCAAAATGCAAAAACAACACATTTGGCAAATGCCGGATTTCCCACCAGGTGCGGACATTCTCCCAATAGGGCCACCAGGGATAACCGTCCCCGGCCAGCCATTCCAGAAAATATTGCCGGACGTCGTCGACCGGTTTTTCGATTGGCGGGCCAATGCGTCCCGGCGTGTCGTTCAAAGCCTCGTACCAGAAGCCATTGGCATTGGCATGGTGGTTGTACATGCTCCAGACCACGTCGCGGCCATCGCGGCCGATGTAGAGGTATTTCGCTTGCGGCGAGAAAACCAAGGCATCGACCGGCAGGTGGGTCTTGACGAAACGGCGATGAGACTGCGCCTCCACTTCCGGCAGCTTGACTTCCTTGGGCGGCACCCGCAAGTCCATCCAGGGTGACATTTCCGCGACTTCCATCCCCTCCTGACCCGGAAAGAGAAGCTGGGCTACAATTTGCTGCAGCCATGTGGTGCCCGCCTTGGCGTAGGTCGAGATGACGATGTCATCATCGCGAAACACAAAATCGTCCCAAATCGTGGAATCGAAGTGATGGTTGTGCATGTCCCGCTGTTTGAGCGGCCAGCCGATTGGATTTTCGGTCATGCCTAATTCCCCCTGGTTTTCATGCCATCATAATGGCCAAAATTGAGACGGAAGTCATGGCCTCCCTGCATCCGGCGCTGTCACCCAAAAATTCAGGATTTCAAGACACCCACGGCCTCTCGATGGCTTTGCAGCAGTCCAAACAGCCGGTCGGGATCGGCGCGGCCCCAGCCGCATTCGGTGGCGATGCCGAAGTCCCTGCATATCTTGGCCGCGGCGCGGATGCGGGCGCGGTCTCCTGCGGTATCGTCAAAATGGATCAGCCCCAGAAACAGTTTCGTCGCCGGGTCCAGATTTAGATCCCCCAATGGCGCGAAATAGGCGTCATCGTCGCGATCCTGCGGGACCGGCAGGTGGAGGAAATCAACCATGCGCCCGACCCGTTCCAGAATGCCATTGCCCAGTTCGGCCAGAATGGCGCCGTCTTTGGGCATCACCAGATGCTTGTCACGGGGCGTGCCGTAACAAAGGTGGTAGCCCAGCTCCACCCCCGCGGGGACGGCGTCGCCCAGACGTCCCATGAGGGCGAAAATACGTTCCTTGTAATCGTCTGGGCGGGAGGGGAAATAGTCCTCGAAGACCAGGACTTCCTGGCAGATGTCCCATTGAATGCTCAGCTTCTCCGCCGGCACCGCAGCGGCGATATTGGCCAGGGCGGCGAGCAGGGATTTTTCGTAGGAGGGGAAATAATCCTCGTAAGCCGACGGGCTGACATACATGAAGGCGGAGGACATGGGCGTCGGCAGGGCAACCTGATAACGCAGATCGGCAGGAATTGTACCGGCCTTTTGCAGGCGGTCAAAAATTTGCCACGAAGCAATGTTCGCTGTGTCGTAGCCGGTCTCGAAGCTGACCCTGGTTGGCTCAACCCCGGGTTTGAAACGCATCAGGTCGGTCTCCCGCAACAGGGTGCCGTCCCATTCGTGCAGTTTCAGGGTGCCGCCGTCGGGGTCCACTTCCATATCGGGGTGGTTTTCCAGCATAGTGCGCTGCCAATAAATCCAGCGCGCCCGCTCGCCGGTTTCGCCATCGGGCAGACGGCAAAGATGCGGGCCCAGACTGTCGCACAGCCGCGTGAAGACGTCTTCGGCATTTGCCAGCGGGATACTGCCCACCATGTGAACGTCGTTCCGGCTCATATCAAACTTCCCATCTATTACAATGCGTCCGTTTCGATCCTCAAGCCGGCCTGATGCAACAGCGGCATCACGCGCTTGCCGAAGAAACTCAGGTCGGGCAGGAAATCAAAGAAGTTGATTTGCATGCCGTCGCAGCCGGCGCGCTTCAGCTTGATGAACCATTCAACAATCTGCTCGGGCGTCCCGACCAGGTGCACATTGCCCCCCACTGCCCAGTTTTCCGGCGTATGGCCGCGCCACGATGTCTGATCCCCGCCCTGGAAAGCGGCTACGAAATTTCCCAGCGCGGCCTCGTCCCGCTGCTCCAGGATGCGTTGGTATTGAGCGCGGGCGGCTTTCTCGGTGTCGCGGCAGATCACGTGCGGGTTGATCATGATCTTTATCCCCCGCTTCTTGGCGCGGGCCGCCTGGCGGATTTTCTTAATGTGCGCCGGCAGGGTCCGGCAGGCATCGCCCGGGTCGGCGCCGCCCGGGCTGGTGACGAAAATTATGTCGGAATGGCTGGTGGCGTAATCTATGCCAGCCGGCGATGACCCCGCATTGACCATGACGATGGAGCGGTTCACCGGCTTCGGGGCAACAAAGGCATCCTTGGTCCGCCACCATTGGCCCTTGTAGGTCAGCTCCTCGTCCTCCGCCCACAGACGTCGCATGATGGTGGTGAATTCGGCCGCCATCTCGTAACGTTTGTCGTGGGCGATCGGCTTCAGGCCGAACATGCGGAATTCGCTTTCCTTATAACCCGTGACCACGTTCAGGCCCCAGCGTCCGCCGCTCATATGATCGATCACGGCGCCGTATTTGGCCAGATGCAGCGGATGCCAGCCATACAGGATATGCACGGTGGCGATCAGCAGGACGTTCTTGGTGATCGGCGCCAGGCCGGCTGATGTGACGAAGGGGTCAAGCGCGTTTTCGCGAAATTTGATCTCGCCGCCATAGCCGCCCTTGCCCAACCATTGTGCCAGGGCAAAGACGATGTCAAAGCCCAGGCGATCCGCCTTGCGCGCGCATTTGGCGTTGTAGTCGAAATCCCACGAGGTCTTGCGCGGCGCTTTCGAGGGGCTCCATGCGCCCTGTTGATGGGGCAGGAACAGACCCAACATCAGGGGCTGGCGGCAGGCCCGCTCAAACGCGGTGAGTTGTGCTGTGTTCATGTGGACTTCGTGCGCTCTATTTCGAACATGGGACCAAGTGTAGGCATGTCGGGTCAGGGAATCCACAAGGTTTGGCGGGCCGCCGATGTCGGCTACTATGGCGGCTTCAAGCAGCGTTTTTTGGCCGCCTGAAATGGAGATCGAGATGGAAATACGTCCCTTTGAAGCCGCGAATATCGCCGGCCGTGAATCGGTCATGGAGGGCGCCGACATGCGTGTGACGGTCCTGACCCTGGCCGAGGCCGAATGCATCCCCTGGCACTACCACACCGAAATCACGGACTCGTTCGTCTGCCTGGAAGG
>JABIRL010000131.1 GCA_018667855.1 Rhodospirillaceae bacterium | reverse complement strand
TTCAGCCATTTTGGCCATCCTTCACACTTGTACTCAACACATCCCTATTTTTGCCGGCGTTCGCATTTTCATCCATCGCGGTGAGATTACCTTTGATCTTGATCAAAGTCGTAATGAATTGTTCCTGCTCGGTTTCTGACAGCTCAGCCAGGGCATCCGAGCGTACATCCGCCGCCAAGGCCCGCATGGTACGCAACAACGGTTCGACCGCACGGGCCAAAAATACCAGTTTTACCCGGCGATCTTTCGGAACCGTCCGGCGTTCGATCCATCCCTTTGCTTCAAGTCGATCCAACAGGCGGCCCAAGGTCGCGCGCTCGATCTCGAGAATATCTGATAAGTTCGTCTGCGACAGACCCTCGTTAAAATATAGATGCGTGAGAACCCACCATTGTGATCTGGTCAATCCTAATTCCCGCATGCGCCTGTCGTAGTTGGTGCGCAACTGGCGGGCCGTATCATGGATTAGAAAACCGACATTACGTTCCGCGGTTTCTTGTGAATCGACCGGTAATTCGACCGGGATATGTTCGATATTTTGATTATTCATGCTATCAGCGTTCGTTGAAACTCAATGTTATTGTCAAATCGTTGCCTAGCATACAATAAGCCATATTAATGAAACCTTGACAACAAACACTTGCTCAAATTTTAAAGAAAAGGAAGTCCGGATGTCTTTGACGAATGCCATAGATCTAAGCGGTCGCCGCATCCTGTTGACCGGTGCGGCGGGTGGTATCGGCGCCGCGACTGCGCGAGCCTGTGCGGCGTTGGGCGTAAAGGAACTGATTTTGGCGGATAACGGGCCTTTGGAAAAGATCGGCGACGAACTGCGCAGCCTGGATGTTGCCGTTATGACACATCGGTGCGACCTGAGCCAGCGCAAGGATAATGCCGAACTCATCGCCATGGCGGGTGACCTGGACGCCGCCGTGGCTTGTGCCGGTATCTGTCCCCTGGAGGAGGATTGGCTGGATGACCCAGACTGGGATGATGTATTTCACCGGGTCATGGATGTTAACCTGCTGGGTCCGATACATTTATGCCGGGAATTGCTGCCCCGCATGGCGCGCCGTGGTGGCGGCCAAATTGTATTGATTGGGTCCATCGGCGGACGCATGGGCGGTACGTCGCCCATCGTACAGCCACACTACATCGCCTCGAAAGGCGGTGTGCATGCCCTGATCTGGTGGCTGGCCCAGCGGGCCGCCCCCCAAGGCGTACTCGTCAACGGCATCGCCCCGGGCCCCATCGCCACGGCCATGACCTCGACCACCAATTATCCGAAAGACCGCTATCCACTCGGCCGCATCGGCGAGCCGGAGGAAATCGCCTGGCCGGCGGCTTTTTTGTGCTCGCCCGCGGCTTCGTATTTCTCCGGCTCCATCCTCGACGTCAACGGCGGTTTGTTTGTAGGTTAGAGCTAAAGTATCAAGGGGACTTGTAGAATGAATATAGACGGGACGCATTTTCGCACAATCTGGCTGAGCGACGACGGCTGGTCTGTTGAGGTGATTGACCAAACCCTGTTGCCCCATGTGTTCGAGGTTATGCGCCTGACCACGGTTGCCGAGGCGGCGGCGGCGATTTCAACCATGGTGGTGCGCGGGGCGCCGCTGATCGGCGCGACGGCGGCCTATGGCATGGCCTTGGCAATGCATGAAGACGCCTCCGATCAGGCCCTGGCGGCGGCCTATACCGCCTTGCTGGCAACCCGGCCGACGGCCGTCAATCTGCGTTGGGCTTTGGATGATATGCAAACGCGGCTGGGAGCCGTGGCCGAGGACCGGCGCCGCGAACTTGCCTATGCCCGGGCGGCCGAGATCTGCGATGACGATGTCGCCACCTGCCAGGGCATCGGCCGCCACGGCGGCGCCTTGATCAAGGATGCCTACGATCGCAAGGGCGGCAAGGATGTCGTCAATGTTCTGACCCACTGCAATGCGGGCTGGCTGGCGACGGTGGATTGGGGCACGGCTCTGGCGCCCATATATACCGCCCATAATGCGGGTATCCCCGTGCACGTATGGGTGGACGAGACTCGACCGCGCAACCAGGGCGCCGCCCTGACCGCGTACGAGCTGGGCAGCCATGGCGTGCCGCACACGGTTATCGTCGACAATGCCGGCGGCCATTTGATGCAGCACGGCATGGTCGATATGTGCATCACCGGCACCGACCGCACCACGGCGCATGGTGATGTCTGCAACAAAATCGGCACCTATCTGAAAGCCTTGGCCGCGCATGACAACAATGTACCGTTCTATGTGGGACTACCCCACAGCACCATCGATTGGACCCTGGGCGACGGCGTCGCTGGAATTCCCATCGAACAGCGCGACGGCACGGAGGTATCCCACATCTCGGGCGTCACGGACGGCGGCGCGGGCGCCACGGTGCGCCTGGTGCCCAAGGGCGCCGCGGTCGGCAATTATGCCTTCGATGTCACACCGGCCCGCCTGGTCACGGGGCTGATCACGGAACGGGGCGTCTGCCCCGCCAGCCGCGACGGTCTGGTCGGCCTCTACCCCGAGCAAGCGGCTAGCGCGGCATAGTATGAAAAACAGATGGTCTGATGACGAGGCACGATCCTGGATCGCGCAATGTGACGGAAACGGTATTGACGAAAACCTGGCCCTGCGCCTCTACAGCGCCCGGCTGTTGGGTCAGGATCGCGATCTGGTTTTGCATGGCGGCGGCAATGCCTCCCTAAAAAGGTACTTGGCCGACCCTCTTGGTGATGAACAGGCGGTGTTGTTTATCAAGGGCAGCGGCTGGGACATGGCCCGATTGGAAGCTGCGGGTCTGCCGGCCGTAAGATTAGCCCCCCTGCAACGGCTGCGATCATTGTCGGCTCTGGATGATCTGAGCATGGTCAATCTGCTGCGGGGTAATTTGCTCGACACGCAGGCCCCGGATCCGTCCGTGGAAACCCTGTTGCATGCCTTTCTCCCCGCCACGTTTGTGGATCATACCCACGCCTCGGCCATATTGGCGCTGTCCGATCAGCCAGATGGCGACGGGCTTTGCGCCGACGTCTTTGCCGATGTGGCCGCCGTGGTGCCCTATGCCATGTCCGGCCTCGCGCTGGCCAAGGCAGCGGCGGAGGCCTACCACGGACAACCCGATTGCCGTGGCCTGATCCTGGCGAAACATGGGTTGGTCAGTTTTGGCGATACGGCAAAAGCCTCGTACGAAACCATGATCGAATTGGTCAATATGGCCGAACAACGGCTGAGTTGGGGGCAAGGCAAAATATATCCATCCATCGCCCTGCCCGAGAATTTACCCGGCGCGGCGGCGATAGGACCGGTCCTGCGCGGCGCCCTGGCCCGGGCCGATGAAGACATGCCGGGCGGCTTTCATCGCGTTGTCCTGGATTACCGCGGCGGCGGCGATGTTTTGAACTACGTCAACGGGCAGGAGCTCTCCCGCTACAGCCAATCTGGCGTGGTAACACCGGATCATGCCATTCGAACCAAAGGCAGACCGCTTGTCCTGCCGCCGCCCGACGGCGATGAAATCGCGGTTGCGGAGGCCCTCGCGACCTACGTGGACGACTACGTCGCGTATTATGAACGGCACAAGCGGACCGATACGGTGATGCTGGATCCCTTGCCCAAAGTGGTGCTGGTTCCGGGCGTCGGTTTGTTCGCGGCGGACCGTACGGTGCGTGATGCGGCAATCGTCGCGGATATCGCGGAAAGCACCATCGCCGTCATCGGCGCGGCGGAAAATCAGGGACAATTTGCAAGTATCGCCGAGGGGGACCTGTTCGACATTGAATACTGGTCTTTGGAGCAGGCCAAACTGGGCCCGTCGGATGCGCCTTCATTGGCAGGCCAAATCGCCGTCGTCAGCGGCGGGGCGGGGGCCATCGGCGCGGCCACGGCGGCGGCATTCGCCAGGGAAGGCGCGGCCGTGGTGGTGCTTGATCTGGATGGCGAGCGGGCCGCGGCGGTAGCGGCGGAATTCGGCGGCCTGGGCCTGGCCTGCGATGTCACCAATGCGGAGAGCGTCCAAAATGCCTTCGATGCGACCTGCAAGACATTTGGCGGCGTTGATATGGTGATCTCCAATGCCGGTGCCGCCTGGCAGGGTAAGATTGGAGAGGTCGACGATGAATTATTGCGCCGTAGTTTTGAGCTGAATTTCTTTGCCCACCAATTGGTCGCCAAGACCGCCGTCCGGATCATGACGCGCCAGGGTACGGGCGGCGTGTTGTTGTTCAATGCCTCCAAACAGGCGGTTAATCCCGGCCCGGATTTCGGACCCTATGGACTGCCGAAGGCGGCGACGCTGTCCCTGATGCGGCAATATGCGGTGGATTACGGCGACCAGGGCATCCGTTCCAACGCCGTCAATGCCGACCGGATCAGAAGCGGATTGTTGACCGGCGATATGGTCGCGGCACGATCAAAGGCCCGCGGCCTGACGGAGACGGACTACATGGCGGGTAATCTGTTGCGCCAGGAAGTGCGGGCCGAGGATGTGGCCCAAGCCTTTCTCGATCTGGCGAAATCAGAGCGAACCACGGGTGCCATCCTGACCGTCGACGGCGGCAATATCGCGGCGGCGCTGCGATAGGTTTAACCCATTGATGGATCGACGGGGTTGATTTGAATTTCGTTCAGACGGCTTTCGATCACGGGACGCTTGGGCACGCCGTCCTGGGCGCCGGGGTACAGACACGCCAGACCGCCAGCGACACTGCCCCAACGCAGGCATTCGGCCAACGCCTTACCCTCCGCCATGGCCGCGACAAAAGCACCGACAAAGGCATCTCCAGCACCGACAGTGTCTATCGCCTGGATCGCCAGCGCGCCGGCCTGCCAGGTGCCTAGCTCATCGAGGGCCAGGGCGCCATCGCCGCCAAGAGTTAATACGACTGTCAGGTCGAACCGCCGCTGAACCAAGGCACAGGTTTGCCGCAGGTTCGTCCCGTCGAGGTCGAGATCTTCGGCCAGCATGGCGGCCTCGACCTCGTTGACGATCAGGACATCCAGCTTGGCCAGGCTGGCGGGTGGAATGGATTGAAAAGGCGCCGCGTTCAGGATGGTCCTGGCGCCCGCTTCGGTGGCGCCGTCGATCCCGGCCCAGATTTCCCCGGGCCGAATTTCCATTTGCTGCAGGACCAGATCGCCGGCCTGGGGGTGCAACTGCGCCGCCGTCGTCTCCAGGTTGGCGCCCGAGGACACCACGATCTGGTTTTCGCCGGCGCTATCGACAGAGATCGTGGCGCAGGCGGTGGGCCGTCCGGCGCGCGCGACCCCGCTTACATCAATCCCGGCGCTTACCAAATTGCCCAGGGCGCGTTGGCCAAAATCATCATCGCCGATCGAGGCCACGAAAGAGACATCTCCGCCGGCCCGCGCGGCGGCCAATGCCTGATTGGCTCCCTTGCCGCCGGGCAGCATGGCATAATCCCCCGTCAGCACGGTTTCTCCGGGCCGGGGCAGGTCGCGGACCG
>JABIRL010000273.1 GCA_018667855.1 Rhodospirillaceae bacterium | reverse complement strand
GTCTTGCCCTTCACTTCTTTCATGTCGCCAATGAAATCCGCCGATCCGACCATGGCGCCCACATGCCAACCGGTGCCGTTGCCGATCAGCTTGGCCGCCGTGAAGCCTTCGGCCCAGGACAGATCGGGGAAATCAACGGCGACCTGGCTCAAGGTGGCGCAGTCATCGCTGTGGGATAGTGAAATATAGGCGGCGTCGTTAAACAGGCGAATATTGTTGTCGCTGCAATGTTGGCACAGCGTCCGCCACCACCCCTCGTCGGCGATTTGGCCCGACGGATTATGGGGATAGTTGGCCATGATCAGGTCGGTGCCAGGCGCGATATCGCCGGTGGCGAACCGGTAGCCATTGGCGTTGTTCAGGTTCAGGGCGTAGTGCGTGACATTGACGTGATAAGCGCATTGATCGGCGGGGATGGGGTAGCCGGGCTTGGTCATGGTGGCCACGGTGACCGGTTCCAAGGCACAGCCGCAGGCCAGCGGCAGCAGGCCGATGATCGGTTTGATGCCGGAAATGGGCAGATAATCCAGACCATCCGCCGGCAGGTCCTTGTCCAGATGGGCCCGCACAAAGCGGGGCGAGAAACCGGGCACGGCGGCGCTGTCGTTATATTGATAGGCGTGCATGGCTTCCGCCTCGCTCATCACCGCATCCCGGGCCGCCATGCGGGCGCTCATTAGCGCCGGGCCCTTGGGCTCGCCGATTGACAGATCCAGCAGCTTTTGCCCGGCCGCCTCGGCCTCCGCGCGCTTGCCCCGGATTTTCTGGAATATATTGGCGCCGCCCGCGGGCAGTCTTGATTGTCGCATCCGTCAAAATCCTATTCACATCGGGGAGCCAAAACTAATACCACAAAGTCCGCGAAGAGCGGTGTTGGACTTCATGGAGCATGTCTTGCATGATGACGCCGAAATTTGATCAGCGGGGGAGATGGTGATGAAAGCGGCATTGATTGAAAAGAACGGCGGGCCGGAGGTTTTGATCTACGGCGATCTGCCCGATCCCGTGGCTGGTCCGGGCCAGGTCGTGGTGGATATCCATGCCGCCAGCGTCAATGCCGCCGATTGGAAGGTCCGCGCCGACGAATACGGCTCCAGCCTGGAGTTTCCCTACGTTCTGGGCAGGGATTTTTCCGGCATCGTCAGCGCCCTGGGCGAAGGCGTCGATGATTTCGCCATCGGCGATGAGGTATTCGGCGTCTGCGATGTGGGTCAGGAAGGCGCCTATGCGGAAAAGATCGCCATGAAGGCCGCCATCATCGCCCGCAAACCGGACGGGCTGTCCCATATGGAGGCCGCCGCCCTGGCCCTGACCGGTCTGACCGCGACGGTCAGCATCGAAGATACCTTGAAGCTGCAATCCGGCGAGACGATCCTGATACAAGGCGGCGCGGGCGGTGTTGCCGGCTTCGCCATTGAACTCGCCAAACATATCGGCGCCCATGTCATCACCACGGCCAGCGCCGCCAACCACGACTATCTGCGCGGCCTGGGCGCGGACGAAATCATCGACTACAACACCCAGGATTTCAGGCAGGTGGTATCGAACTGCGACGCGGTGTTCGATACCGTGGGCGATGATGTGGCGATGCAATCCTTTGCGGTTTTGAAACCGGGCGGCCGGGCGGCCTTTATCGCCTCCGGCTTCACGGCGCCGGAATCGCCCCGTGACGATGTGCAATCCCTGCGCCCCGCGGTGGGCCGGGACCGGGAGCATCTGGAGCGGATCGCGGAACTGGTCTCCATCGGCGCCGTGGGCATACCCCCCATCACCGAATACCCCCTGTCGGAGGCCGCCGCCGCCCACCAGGTCAGCGAGGCCCGGCACCTGCGCGGCAAACTGGTTTTTCGAATTCGTTAACCCCGCAGAGAACGCATCTGCTCCAGGTAACCGTCGGGTTCCACGACCACGTCAATCAGACACGGTCCGGGGTTTGACGCCGCCGCTTCAAGCGCCGTCTTGAGGTCGTTGGCTGTGGTGACGCGCCAGGCGGTCAACCCCAGACCTTCGGCGGTGGCGGCGAAATCGGGGCGTTGCCAGGTGAAGCCCAGGTCGGGCAATTGCATCTCCTGGCGCTTGATGTCGATCAGCGACAGGGCACCGTCGTTGAAGACGATGACGGTCAGATTGGCTTTTTGCTGCGCGGCGGTGACCAGTTCGCCCATGCACATCATCAGACCGCCGTCGCCGGTCATGGCCAAGGCGCCCCGATCTGGATCGTGCAGGGCGGCGGCGATGGCGGCCGGCAGCGCGAAGGCCATGGTCGCCAGACCGTTGGAGATCAGCACGTCATAGGGTTCCTGCGCCGGCCAGAAGGCGACGGCGGAAAACATATGGGCGCCGGCGTCTACCGCCAGGCGGGGCCGCCCCGCGAAGGCTGCTGCAGCAGATTTGACGATCTCCACGGGCGTCAGGTCCGGTCGTTCCCGGAACGCCATGGCATCGGTAAAATGCGCCCGGTGATAGGCGATCTCGGCACCTGTCCATTCCGATACCGGCAAGTCGTCGCTCAGACGACCAATCGTTTCCGCGATGGGGCCGTATAGACCCACGTCCGGAACCAGATAGTGTTTCCCATGCCGGACCTCGCCAAGGTCAAGGACGGGGGCGGTGTAGGTCCATGGCTTACGGATCAACTCCACCGGATCCAGGCCAACCAGTATGATCAGGTCGGCTTCGGATACACAGGGGAATTCCGCCTGGCCACCGGTGAAGATGCCGGCGAAGCAGGCATGATCGTCCGGGATGACGCCCTTGGCCATGTAAGTCACCAGCGCGGGCGCGTTCAGCGCTTCCGCCAGATGCCGGACCGCGCGGTGGGCGGCGCCGGCGGCACTTTCAAAACCGGCCACAATTACCGGACGTTTCGCCGCCTTGATCAAGGCACGGGCTTCATCCACATCGCCGATAAGCTGGCGAGGCGCCGCATCTGCCATTGCGGTGGGCGCGGCGATGCTGCGTTTGGCGACGGAGCCCGTCAGCTCAATATAGGCCGGGCCCTTGGGCGGGCGTGACAATGTCTGCAGCAGCTCGTCGATTTCTGCGCCGGGGTCGTCACCGGCCAGGGTGGCGTTGGCTTTGGTAATGGGTGCCAGCAACGCGGCCTGATCGAAGTATTGATGGGAGACATAGTCCTGTTCGTCGGCGCCGAAGCCGTCCGAGACGAAAAGCACCTCCGCCCGGTCCAGATAGGCCGAGGCGATACCGTTGGCCGCCGACGTCAGGCCCGGTCCCTTGGTGGCCAGCGCCAAACCGGGCGCGCCCGACAGCCAGGCGGTAACGGCGGCCATGATGGCGCCCGCGTCTTCCCGCCGACTCAGAACGAAGTCCAGGCCGGCACGGCGACCGGCATCGATCAGATCCATGCTGCTGCCGCCCCCCGGCACGCCAAAGAAGCGCTGCAGGCCCCGCTGTTTAAGGCGACCGATCAGCAGTTCCGCGACCGTCATTTGACTCTCAGCACTCACCGCCTATCCCCCTTTATAGTTGCCGTTGGGCGATGAAATTCAGACCCTCGTCCACCTGGCCGTTGAAGTCGGGAGGCAGCACCAGGGTGGATTCAACTTCTTCCAGCACTGCCGGGCCGTTGATTTTGGTGCCCGGCGCCAGGCTGCCGCGGTCATAAACAGGTGTCTCGACAAAGCCCAGTTCCAGACCGAACCAGACGGGCCGGGCACCACGGGGGACCGCATCCCCCGGCACGGCAGCGTCCGTGCGAAGGCCGTCGCGCAGTGTATTTCGGAGTGTATCGCGCAGGGGCGGACGCGGGCCGCTGACCACGACGCGCCAGGTAATGGTCTCGGGCGGCATGGCCTCGATGCGGCCAAAACGGCGGCGGTAACTGTTGGAAAAGCTTTCCGCGACGGCGTCTCGATCGCCGTTGGTGATCCAATCTCCATGGACCGGAACCTCCACCTCATAACCCTGACCCACATAGCGCATCATGACGCTGAAAGTAGTGGTTATGGTCTCGGCCGCCACGCCCGCATGGCGCACCATGTCCTGGGCCTGGGCCGCCATGCCCCGAACCATCCCGGCGATCTCCCGCCAATCGACCGCATCCAGGTGGGCCATGTTGGCCTGGGCTAGTTCGAACGAGATCGGCGCCCCCAGCATGCCGATGGCGGAGGCCACGCCCGCGCCGACCGGACAAATCAGGCGGTCGATGCCCATCTTGCGGGCCATGGCACAGACATGCACCGGCCCGGCGCCACCGATGGGCACCATGGTGAATTTCTCCACATTCAGGCCTTTTTCGATGGCATGGATGGCAGCGGCCTGGGCCATGTTGCCGGTGACGATTTCGTGGATGCCCCAGGCGGCCTCCTCCACGGTGATGCCCAGGGGTTCGGCCAGGGCTTTGGTGATGGCCGTCGCCGATGCGGTGCGGTCAAGCTGCATCTCGCCGCCCAGGAAATTATCAGGATCGAGATAGCCCAGCACCAGGTCCGCGTCGGTCACCGTCGGCTCCACACCGCCCAGACCGTAGCAGGCAGGGCCCGGATCGGAACCGGAGCTGTCCGGGCCCACCTGGATTAGGCCGAGGCGGTCCACCCGCGCGATACTGCCGCCGCCCGCGCCGATCTCGATCATGTCGATGGCGGGAATTTGCAGTGGCAGGCCGCTGCCCTCGGCAAAGCGAAAGACGCGCGCGACTTCGAATGTGGCGGAACGCTGGGGCTCACCATTCTCGATCAAGCAGGCCTTGGCCGTGGTGCCGCCCATATCGAAGCACAGCAGATCCTCGGTTTCCGACATGGCGCCATAGAGCACGGCGGCCTGGGCGCCGGCGGCGGGCCCGGATTGCACCAGACGGATGGGAAATTCCGTTGCCGTATCCTGGCGCACCAGGCGGCCGTCAGAGAGGATCAACAACAGATCCCGCGCGAAACCCATATCCGACAAACCGGCGACCATACGCTCCACATAGGTTTTGAAAATGGGATGCACATAGGCGTTCGCGACCGTCGTGGAGCTGCGTTCATATTCCCCCATCTCCGGGCTGACGGTGGAGGAGATTGACACCGATAGCTCCGGCGCAAGCACCCTGAGCCGGTCGCGTATGGCCACTTCATGGGCCGGGTTGCGATAGGCGTGCAGAAGGCAGACAGCCACGGAAGCAATGCCGTTTTCCCGGATAACTTCGACGATGCCTTCCAGTTCGCCAAGCTCGACATCCCTGATCACCGCGCCGTCGGGACCAATCCGTTCGGTGATTTCCTGGCGTCCCGGCCGCTCGGCGATAGGATCAGGCATTTCAATTTCAAGATCGAACAGATCGTAACGCCATTCGCGCCCAATCTCCAAGACGTCGCGAAAGCCCCGCGTGGTGATCAACCCGGTCTTCACGCCCTTGCGCTCGATCAACGCATTGGCCACCAACGTGGTGCCATGAATGACCGCATCGACCTCGCCGGCACCCACGCCACAGTCCGCCAGAATACGGGCAATGCCCGCCATCACGGCGCGGGAAGGATCGTCCGGCGTGGTCAGTAGTTTGGTTTTTTCCGTACGGCTGTTGGCCAGATCCCACAGCACCACGTCCGTGAAAGTGCCGCCGATATCGACACCGATACGGCAGCGCGCGCCTTCAGAACTTGTCATGAACCCGGCGCGCCTTCTCCTCGCTCAACAAACCACGGCGCAGATCCTCTTTCACGGCGGCCACTTCGCGCTGGTCGGGCGGGTACAGACCGCCGCCGCCCGGTGTTTGGAAGGTCGCGACGTCGCCGGGTTGCAGATCCTGGCGGGATTTGGCCGGAATAGGCTTGCCGTTGACCAGATCCAACCCGGGCGCGCCATGCTCACCACCCAGCAGGCCGCGCGGCGGATAGTGGATGCGTTCATGGCGGATGGTCATGGTAATGGGGGCCTCGGCGACGGACTTGAATGACAGCCGCTGGCCATCGCCGCCGCGAAACCGGCCTTCGCCGGCGGTATCGGGCACGAAGCACTTCTCGGTCACCAATAGAGGCGCCTGGTTCTCGAATAACTCAATGGGCTGGTTGGAGACGTTGGAGGGGAAGCTGAGGCAACCGGGGCCATCCCCGTTTGGCCGTGCCCCGTGGCCGCCGTTCATGAAGAACATTTTTACGAAGGGCGCTCCATCGTTCGGCATCTGGCCCTTGAAATATACATTCCACAGGGGTGAGCCGGATTCCGCGATGACCCTTTCGGGCAGCACCGCGCTGAGGGCGCCGAAAATTGCCGGCGGAGCGTAGTGGCCCGACAGATGCCGGCCCCAGACCGGCGCGGGGCGCTGGGCGTTCAGCAGGCAACCGACCGGGGCCCGGATTGTCACCGCCTCGAACGAGCCGCTGTTGTTGGGCGCGCCGGGGTCGAGCAGACATTTCAAGGCAAAGCAGGAATAGGCGTAGGTGTAATTCATCACGCTGTTGATGGGAAATTTGATCTGCGCGGAGGTGCCGTCGAAATCCACGTCGATACTTTCGCCCTGAATGGTCACCGTGCAGCGGATGGTCAACGGTTCGTCAAACCCGTCAATCTGGAATTCATCGGCGTAGACACCATCGGGCAAATCAGCGATGACCGCCCGCATGCTGGCCGAGGACCGGCGAATGATCTCTTCGATCACCGCCTCGAAATTATCGAGGTTTTCTTCCTCCAGTACCTGGACGATCTTGCGCTCGCAATCATGGTAGGCGGCGAACTGCGCCCGGATATCACCCAAAGTCTCCGCCGGGCCGCGCAGATTCTCCTCGAGAAAATCGATGACCAGGGCATTCTCCTCACCCTGCTGCATGATTTTGCAGATGGGGATGCACAGGCCTTCCTCGTAGCAGTCCTGGGCGCTGGGTGAAGGCGCGCCGCCGATATCGACGCTGTGGGCGGTGCTGCCGGCAAAGGCGATCAGCGTGCCGTTGCGGAAGATCGGGCAAATCATGGAAATATCGTTCAGATGCCCGGTGCCGATCCAGGCATCGTTGGTGATGATGACATCGCCGGGCGCCAGGGTCGCGATGGGAAACTTTTCCAGCACGGCGGTCAGGGTCCGGGGCAGGGTGCCGATGAAGCTGGGGATCGAGCGTTTGGACTGCACGAATTGCCGGCCCTTGGTGTCCAGCAACGAGAATGCCATGTCGTAATTATCCCGCACCACGGTGGAAAACGCCGCCCGAATGAAGGTTTCCGAGACTTGATCGACGATTCCGTTCAGGCGCTGCCAGATCAGGCCCAGGCGGATCGGATCTATTTTCGCGCCGCCCTCAACCATTATCGGCGCCGGCGTAGACACGGGTCAGCCAGTGTTCGTGCGCCGCCGACCGGCCACGCACGATTTCGTCAAATCGCGCCTGGAGGGCTCTTGTTACCGGGCCGGGTTCGCCATTTCCCACCGGTCTGCCATCAAACGCATTGACCGGTCCGATTTCCTGGCCCGTGCCGCAATAGAAAGCCTCTTCTGCCAGATAAAGTTCCGTCCGGCCAATGGGACGTTCCGCCATCTCGATGTCCATCGCCGCTGCCATATCCAATATGGTCTGGCGGGTGATGCTTTCCAGGATACCGCTGTTGACGTCCGGGGTCAGAAAGACGCCGTCGCGCATGAGGAACAGACAGCCGCCCGGCCCTTCACTGATGGTGCCGTCACCGTTCAGCATGACAGCGCCGCCCGCGCCCTGGCGCTTGGCTTCCAGCCCGGCCAGACGGCTGTTGAGATAATTGCCGGATGCCTTGATGCGCGGCGGGCTGGCGTTCTCCAGATTGCGGGACCACGAAGAGGTGATGAAGGTCTGGCCCGTCTCGAACGTGGCGACACGGGGGCGGGGCCGGCAGATCACCGTGCTGCCCACGGGCCCGGTCGCGGTCATGGAACCCCAATCATCCACATAGACCTGCAGGCGAATGTAAGTGTCTTCGCGAAAATCATTGGCCTTCAATGTCGCCAGAATGTCCTGGGCGAGGGTTTCGGAGTTAGGCGGGTCGTCCAGTTCCAGCAGGGCCATGGAGAACTGCAGCCGTTTCAGATGATCATCCAGGCGGAAGATCAACAGCTCCTCCTGCTCTGCGTTCCAGTAGGCGCGAAAGCCTTCGAACACCAGGGCGGCGAAGGTCAGGCCCGGCGCCATGACGGAAATTTTCGCGTCCTGGTAGGCGACCAGCTGATGGTTCTGGGTAACCCATTTGATTTGGGCCCGGCTGTCCTGGGTTGTGTTCACGAAATATTGGCTTCCTTTGGTTCAAACATCCCAACTGACGAAGATCGCGCGCAGTGCGGTGACGAATGCCAATGGCTGATCCATGGCGATATGATGCTGGGCATCGGGAACGCAGATCATCGGATTGCCCGCATCGAAGATGGAAGACATATAGTCCACCACGTCCGGGCCGAAAATGGCGCTTTCGGAGCCGTAGATCATGGCCTTGCGGCAGCTCATCCCGCGCAAATAATCCTCCAACGGTTCGTCATGCAGGCCGGCCACGCGGGCGGAGGGGTCGAATTTCCAGGTATAGCCGCCTTCGCACGCTTTCAGCGAACTTCGGGCGATGAATTGCATGATGTACTCATTGTCGCAATATTGCGGAGGTATGGTGCGAAAGCGGTAGACCATTTCCTCCGGATCCGTAAAGACCCTGTTGTCCGGCCGTTTCGGTGGGTCGTAGATCCTGCGTTTTTCGCCCGTTGGTTTGTTTTCGGGTCTTAGCGGAGAATCCACGATGACCGCGCCGGACAGCCCGGCCGCATTGTCCTTGCCGTAACACATGGTCATGAAACCGCCGAAACTATGACCCACGATGATGGGTTTCTCACCCAGATTGGCGTCCGCCAGCACGGCCTCGATTTCGGCCACATGAAACCTGCTGCCATAACTTTCCCGCCAGCCACTGTCGCCCATGCCGGAAAGGTCAATTGCCGCGACCGGCCGGTCGCTGCAGAAGAACGGCGCGATGAAGGACCACCATCGGGCATGGCAGCCGGCGCCGTGGATGAACAGGATGCCCGGTTTCTCGGAAGCCTCCGGCCCCCAGCGCAAATAGTGGATATCGCAATCCATGACCTGGACATGGTGCGAAGCGGGCTCCACCTTCAAGGCCTGCTCAAACCAGTAGGGCGGCTCCATTTCCGGTTCCGCTTGCGGTTCCGGCTGCGGTTCTGGCGGCAGTTCATATTCCATGATGGCGTTCCAGTTTGTTCGTTGGGCTGCACCATTCTACACAGGTTGGCACGGTAATGAAGATCGTCGGCACGGCGTGATCGCAATATTTCAACGGCACCCTATGTTATGATTGGAAAAACCAGGGAAGGCCGCCATGTCACAAACTGAAAATATTCACGAAGATCCCGTTCCGGTGGCGGAAAATCCGGTCCTGCAAGGCAACTTCGCGCCGGTGCAGGAAGAAGTCACGGCGTACGATCTTGTGGTGGAAGGCACCATCCCGCCGGAGCTGAACGGCATGCTGTTGCGGGACGGCCCCAACCCCATCGCGCCGGGGCCCGGCCATCATTGGTTCGCGGGCGACGGCATGGTGCATGGCATCACGATCCGGAACGGCGGCGCCCAGGCCTATCGGAACCGGTGGATACGAACCAAGCAGGTTGAAGACCTCAAAGGGTTGCCCGCCGCCGCCATCAGCCCGAACCAGCCCATGAAGCAAGCTTCCGGCAGCGTCAACGTTATCGGCCACGGCGGCCGTATTCTGGCCCTGCCCGAAGTCGGCCTGCCCTGGGCGCTGGATGACGAGTTGAATACCATTGGCCAGCATGATTTCGACGGCGCCCTGGCAAGCAATATGACGGCGCATCCGAAAATCGATCCCATTAGTGGCGAGTTGGTATTTTTCGGCTACGACTTCGGCCCGGTCAGCCTGCGTTATCACGTGGCCGATCGTTCGGGCGCACTGACCCGCACGGTGGAAATCCATAAACCCATCCCGACCATGATGCATGATTTCGGTGTCACGGCGAGCCGGGTGATCTTCATGGATCTGCCCGTGGCGTTCGATATGGCAATGGCGGTATCGGGCAAGGGCCTGCCCTTTCGTTGGCGCGATGACATGCCGGCAAGGTTGGGCATAATGTCCCGTGAGGCCACGTCCGACGAGGTGCAATGGATCAAGATCGACCCTTGTTTTGTCTACCATCCGCTCAATGCCTATGACGACGGTGATTTGATTATCTTTGATGTGGTGCGCCATGACCGTTCGTTCGTTAAGGGTCAGCTTGAAGGCGGGGGTGATCTGCGCCTTGAACGATGGACCATTGATCCCGCGAAGGAACTCATCGGCACGGAACTCATCAGTGATCGCGGCCAGGAATTCCCGCGTGTTGACCCGCGGGTGGAATGCCTGCCCCATCGCTATGGCTATGCCGTTGATTTCGGACTTCAGGTCGGACCGGGCAGTCTTTTGAAACATGATCTGGAAAACCGCACGGTCGAGACCCACGACGTTGGCCCGGCGGGTGCCGCCAGCGAAGGTATTTTTGTGCCCGTGGGTGATGGCGAGGACGAGGGCTATGTGCTGTCGGTGATCTATGACGGCGACAGCGGCGGCAGCCATGTGCGGATCATTGACGCCCAGAATTTCACGGCCGCGCCCGTGGCGAAAATTCAGCTACCCCAACGGGTGCCTTTCGGCTTCCATGGCAACTGGGTGGCAACTGGATAAATAGTTCGAGATAAACCAGCCGTGTTTGGACTTCTTCAACATTTACCTGTCATCATGCTGGAAGAGGTGGGAAGACATGAATTTACTGGAAACATTGCTGCACCCGGACCGGGATGAATTTCCGAACCGCACCATTGTCGTTACGGCGGCCAATTTGTTGGAGATCGGGGAATTTCAATTCCTGCAATTGGCCTTTGCCCACTGGCATGGCCGGGACATGCGGGCGGACGAAACGCGGGAGATCTTTGACAGTTTCATGGTCCGCAGCGAAGTACCCGGCTGGGCCTTGTTGTATGCCCGCGATATCTGCAATCTGGATCGGGTCAGCGAGTTGGACGGCAATAATCCCGACTATCATCGCTATGACGTGATCAAGACCCCGGTTAGCCGGTTGAGCCCGAAAGCTGGCTTCCTGGCGGCCGTGGTGTTTCTGGCGGGTACCCTGGGCGGCGCCTTGGCTTTGGCGAACCAAACGGCGAACAAGACCAACCCCTGCAGCGGCCAGTTTCCGCCCTGCGTCAACACTGACGAAATTCCAGGTTCGCGAAACAAATAGAGGCGTTGTCGGACTTGCCCGGTCATGCCGGCTTGTTTAGGCTTGCCTCATGTTTGAATTCGCCGGTGTCTGGGAACAGCCCATAAATATCATATTCCTGATCGTCACCGCCGGCATCGCCGTGCACGCGATCCGGCATCGTGACAAGGATGGCAAAAGCGACGCCGTGCGTCTGCTGTTCGGCTGCATCGCCGCCGTGTTTTTCATGCTGGTCCTATTTCAGGACGTGTTGGGATTGGTGACGTTTTCCTGACCGCGTCACGGTCGATAGTCCCGCGACTTGGCGTCCAATTCGGGTTTGCTCAATACCTGTTGGTCCTTGGGTTTTTGCAGCTCGATGTAGAGATACTCGGCCCGTTTGCGAATGGTCGAGGGGCTGGGATCGTATAATATACGATCGATGATACCCGGTCCTTCCACGGCCTCCGCATCGACCTTCAGGGCTTCAATATAATTCTCCAAGGCCAGTTCATGGCGATTATTGCGGTCGTGTATGATGCCGAGGTTGGCATAGGCCGCGGCCAGGGTGCCGAGGCCGGTGGCATCGTCCTCGCTCAGGTTGGCGCGTAGAAAGGTGATAAGCCCCTCCGCTTCGGCCACGGCCTGGTCATGGCGTTCGGTGGCGATCAGGACATTGATCCGGCCCATGAGGGCGCCGCGGTGATCGGGATTGATGCGCAGGGCTTCGTTGAAATTCTCCATGGCGTCGGCATAGTCCTGGGTGCCGAGATACATGGCGCCGCGCTCGGTCTCGTAGTCACCCGGCGGACGTTCGAAAAAGCTGTCGTAAAACATCACCGTGCCCCCGGTCAGGGCGAAGGCGATGAACATCAGAAAAACGAAGCGCCGTACGACTCGCGGATTGAGATTCATGGGCCGGATCCAAAAAAATAATTTCCATAGGCCAGCGAGAATAGAAAGCTGAGCAGGGCAGCCGTTACGCCGGAGCGGCGGTACAATCGTCGCTGTTCGCCCTCGTTATTCGCGTCGCCCTTGCGCTGCGCCCGGCGCACGGTCATGACCCAAATTATCTTGCGCAGGGGAAAAAACAGCAGGACGGCCAGAGCCATGCTCCAAAATAACCAATATTGCGGCTGAAAGATCGATGCCATGGTGCCCGAATGCCCAAAGTGACTTTGTCATACCCAGTAAGAGGCTAGCGAAAAAAAGGGGGAAGGGCCATGCCCTTCCCCCGGTAATTTCGTCCCAAAGGTGAATTTGGAACTGTTGGTTTACGACCCCGCGGATTGGGGTTGCACATCGCCAATATCCTCGGTCAGAGATACGATCTCCTTGCTTGGTACCGAGGACATTTCCATCTTGTAGGCGAGGAACCACATCATCCCCACGCCCAGGGCCCAGAACAAAATCTGCCAGGCCCAGATAGAGGGAATGCCGAAGGTCCAACCCTCTACGCCCGCATTCGGTGCACCGAATATGGTGTTGCCGATAACCGCGCCGGGACCGACGCCGAAGAACAGCCATGCCAGGGTGATGATCCAGGCGATGGGAATAAGTTTCTTCTTGTCGGCGGACAGGGCGGCATGTTCTGACAGGAAGTCATGATAGACCATCCTGTGTGAACGGGCCTTCTCGTCCTGAGTCATAGCCGAGACGATTATGCAGACGCCCAGGTTGAAGATAATACCCCAACCGGCCGAATGCATGGTCCAGGGCCAACGACCCCAGGCCAGCTCGATACCGAAAGCGCCGGCGATAGAGATGCCGAACTTCTCGGTGAAGATCACCGCGATCAGGCCAGCCGCCAAACCCAGCGTGGCGCCCTGACGGGTGATCCACGGTACCCAGCAGACAGCCGCCAAGGACGGCCACATCTGGAAACCGAACGCCACCGCCAAGCCACCGAGCAACACCAAGGCATCGGCTGAATAGGTCGCCACCAACAACGCGGAAATCACGATGAAGGCGACGCCGATCCGACCGAACAGCTTTTGCGTGCCATGATCGGCGTTCGGGTTCAGGTAACGCTTGTATAGATCACGGGTCAGCATACCGCCGGCCGTTGACATATAGGCCGCACCCGTCGACTGCATCGCAGCCAAGGCGCAAACCGCCAACAGACCCACGAACCAGGGTGCCGTTTCACCAACCAGGTTGATGTAATGGGGCACCAGACCGCCTTGTTTGTTGGCCGTCAGATCAGGCAACACAGACGTGAGACCGCCGATCGCCGCGATATCGGGAGAGGCGCCCAGGAAATGCGCGCCCATGCCCTGTGCCGCGGTGAAGAAGAACAGGATCAGGCCGATGCCAAATGAGGATGCCCAGACCTGCTGCGGTGCAAACGGCCGGGGATCGGTATTGGCGAAGGACCACATGGAAAATGCCGGCGCCGACTGGATGCCCATCAAGGCAAACATGTAGGTCAGGCACATCATGCCGGTCCATAGACCGCCCGTCGGTGTTTCCACCCCAAGTCCGGCGGTGAATTGGATCACGCCGGGAATGGCCAGATAGGCATTGTGGCCGCTTGGCGTCATGCCCCACTTGCCGATCTCGGATTGGCCCAGGGCCGCCATGGCGTTGTTGAAGGCGCCAAAACCACCCATGAAGCTATAGGCAATGAAGCCGATGGAAACGATGCCGAAGGCCAGCAGAACACATTGCAAGGTGTCCACGTAGGCGACCGCTCTGAGACCCCCCGTGGCGACGTATATCAGCACCACCGCCGACAGTACCCACATGCCCATATCCTTGGAGATCTCGCCATCGGTCAGGACGTTGAACAGGAAGCCAGAGGCACCCAGCTGCACGCCCAGATAAGGGATGGAGAACAACAGGGCGACCATGACCACGAGAATGCGGATCGCATCGCCCTGGAAATAATCGGACAGCATTTCACCCGGCGTCACATAGCCGAAGCGTTTGCCCAGCATCCACTGGCGTTTGAGGAATATCACGCCGGTGAAGGGAATGGTGATGGCGTAGAAGGACGCATAAGCGTACTGAAATCCATCACGATATATCAGGCCGGGATGGCCCATAAAGGTCCAGCCGGAAAACGACGTCGCCGTCGCGGCCAGGACAAAGACCCAAATCGATAATCTGCGGCCGGCAATAAAATAGTCGGTCGCGGTTTTCGCGGCCATCGCGCTTTTGACACCCCAGAAGATGCAATAGCACCAATAGAGGGCCACAAACACGAACAGCCAAATGACTTTGGCTTCCATAAGATACCTCCCCTTCCAAAGGGCCCCTGAAAGCCGGCTGTGAGAAACCGCGTACGCCGCTTCGAGACCCGCAAATACCACAGTGACCAATTCTTCAAACGGCCCACTCGCGCGGGCCGCTCGGAAAATTGGCATTACATTGATACGCTTACCATCTGCTACGCAAGTTATCGGCTACGCTTACATCAGACCTCGCTAAGTATGATCGAGGTACTTGGATCCGGGGTCGTCCCACCACTTTGTTTTTTTATACCCGGTCAAATGATCACATCACGTGGTCTAAACCTCGTCAAGTCCCGACAGTGCTTAGACATGGAACCGATTCGGTTTAAAAATTTACCATTGGACATAACGCAAAGCAATCGCAAGTCATCTCCAAGTATTCTAGCCGGCACCTGAAAATGGCTGCCGCAAACCGACTTGTTCCAGTAACGGCATTACTTGATCAATCCACTGCCGGCATTCCGCCAGATAGTCGACCCAGGAAATCAACATACCGTCCACGCCCATATCCGACAGGCGCGCCATGCCATCGACAATCTGTTCCGGCGTGCCGATCAGGGGATAGCCGCCGAAACCGGCCTTGAAATGGAACTTGAAGGCTTCCAGCACATCATCGCTCAAGGTTGCCGATTGGGCTCCGAAAATGCGGATCATATTATTGACGGCCGCATCGTCGCCTTGTTCAACCACGTAACGGTGCAAATAATCCCGGGCTTCCTGTTCCGTTTCGCGGCAGACCACATAAACATGAATCCAGCATTGCGAGGTGCGGCCCAGATCCGCCGCCAATCGTTTCAGCTGCGTGATCTGTTCGCGATCACTGTCTTCATTCTTTTGCCGCAGCATGGCAAAGTTCATGTCGGCGTGTTGCGCGGAAAAGGCGTGTCCGGTCGCGGAACTGCCGGCGTTCATGATCGGCGGACGAGGCTGTTGCAGTGGTTTCGGTTCACTCCAAAGACCCTTGCCGTGAAAATATTTGCCGTTGAAATCAAACTCCGCTTCCTCCCGCCACAATCTCTTCACCAGGGTCAGCCACTCGGCGGCGTAGTCATAGCGTTCGTCGTGGGGGGCGAGGTTGACACCGAACATATCGAATTCGTCTTGGTACCAACCGGCGACCAGATTGAGGGCGAAGCGCCCGCCCGAGACATGATCGATGGTCGCCGCCATCTTCGCCGCCGCCACGGGATGTATGACCGGCGCATGCACGGTGGAGAATATGGTGCTGTAGTTGGTGATCGCGGCGACGGCGGCGGCCCAGGTCAGGGTTTCGAATGTTCGGTTGTTGAAATTACTTTCCCCGCCATAGCCTTTCCAGCGGCCCACGGGCAGCAAGGCCTCCATCCCGGCGCCGTCCACCATGCGGGCCAGGGCCATGTTGTCATCCCAGCTCATGGCCCAGGCTTCATCCACATTGGTTACGGTGGAACCGTGGGAGCAGTTGAAGGCCATGACGCCGAGTTTGATGCGATTGTCGCTATATAGGGGATTTGTCATGTCGGCACCTGTACGGATACGTTCGACGGATACATTCGGCGAATACATTCGATGGCGGGCCTTGCGATGGCCCCTGTTGCGTATCACAATAGCATCATATGCCATGTAACCGCGGGAAGATCACAATGGGCAAGCGTCTGACGGAAAACCAGGTCAACCAATATGAGGACGCGGGCTACGTCCACCCCATCCCTGTTCTGAGCGCCGAGGAAGTCCGCGCGGCCCGGGCCGAGATCGAGGCGTTCGAGACCAAGACCGGGAAAACCCTGGATTATCCGGAGAAATCAAAATCCTATCTGCTGTTCGACTGGGCTGAAAACCTGGTCCGCCATCCGGCTATCCTGGATGCGGTGGAAGATCTGATCGGTCCGGACATCCTGGTCTACCACACCACCATGTGGATCAAGGACGCGGGCACGCCGGGCTACATTCTGTGGCATCAGGACGGTACTTATTTTTTCCTCGACCAGCCACTGCACGTCACTGCCTGGATAGCGCTGTCGGAGGCCAGCGTCGATTCCGGTTGCATGCATGTGCTGCCCGGCACCCAAGATCTGGGTCAGCTGGATCATCAGGACGACCCGGGCGAGCACAATCTGATCCTGCGCGGGCAGGCCATATTCGGCCGCTTTGATGACGAGGTCGGCATACCCATGCCCCTGCAGGCGGGTGAGATGTCCCTGCATAATACCGACCTGGTGCATTGCTCCCACCCCAACCGTGCGGCGGACCGGCGCATGGGCTTTGGCATCAGCTATATCCCGGCCCATGTCCGCGACGTGGGCACGCCGCCTGGCTCCGCCATGCTGGTGCGCGGCCGGGATCACGGCAATTTCCGCCCCGAGCAGCGCATCGGCGCGGCCCTAAGCGCGGAGGCCTACGAGAACCACGCACAACTGATGACCCAGTTCCGATCCCGCCAGGATTCCGGCGCCTCCATCGGACGGCAGGTCAGCTACAGCGAGGTTTCCTAGGCCGTTTTCGGATTTGAACTACCCACCCGCTCCCCCTGCCCGTCCACCCACAGGGTACCATTAATGGGTGGACGGGCAGGGGGAGCGGGTGGCTTGGCGATTCGATGAATATCGAAAATGCGCTAGGCGCCCATCGCCTCGGCGAACATCACTTCGTATTGCGCCACGGTCGGTGTGCGCGGATTGGCGAAATGGCACGCGTCCGTCATGCAATGTTCGGCCAGGGCGGGGAACATATCCTCCCTCACGCCCATCTCGCGCAGGCCGCCGGGCAGGCCTAGTTCGACATTGAAATTTTCGATCCAGGCGGCGATGTCGGCGCCCTCTTCCAGGCCCATGGCCCGGCGCAGGCGGACGTACTTGTCGCCCACATGGTCGGCATTGAAGCGTAGGACGGTGGGCAGGATCACGGCATTCAGGGTGCCATGGTGCAGGCGCATTTCCTCGTCGGCGCCGAGGGCGTGGCTCATGGAATGCACGCAGCCCAGACCCTTGGCGAAGGCCATGGCGCCTTCGCTGGCGGCCATCATCATGTGCCAGCGGGCTTCCCGGTCCTGGCCATCATCGACGGCGCGTTTCAGATAGGTCACCACGCGCTCCAGGCCGTCCAGGCCGATCGCCGCCGCCGGCGGGTTCACCACCGGCGTGCAGTAGGCCTCGATACAATGGGCCATGGCATCCATGCCTGTCGCCGCCGTCAGATATTTCGGCAGACCCAAGGTCAGTTCCGGATCGCATATGGCCATCTTGGGCAGCAAATTCGGGCTGCCGATCACAACCTTGTGGCCGTCTTCCGTGATGATCACGGCGCCGCCGCCGACCTCACTGCCGGTTCCGGCCGTCGTGGGAATGGCGATAATGGGCGGGCAGCCCCCGATCCTGTCCCGTCCGCCGTTCACGGCCGAATAGTCATTCATGGGTCCATCGTGGGTGACGGTCAGCGCCACGCCCTTGCCCAGATCCATGGACGAGCCGCCGCCGATGGAGATGATGCCGTCACAATCGTTTGCCCGGTACAGCACCAGGGCCTGGCGCACGGCGACTTCGGTCGGATTGGCGGGGGTTCCGTCAAACACGGTTGGTTCCACATCGTTGGGCAGCACGCCGCGCACCGTGTCAAAGATGCCGCTATCGACGATCCCCTTATCGGTGCAGATCAAGGGGCGGGTGATGCCATTGCGCTTCAACGCATCGCCCAGCACCTTGATGGCGCCGAAGTCGATTTCCATAAGGTTCGGGTAGGTAATGGTGGCCATGATTGGGGGAGCTTTCTCTTAATTATGTCAGGCGACAATTTTTACGGGCAATGACGAAATGGCCCGAATGAAATTCGAATAAACCCGTTCGGGCGCGCCCATCACCTCAATTCGAATGTCGCGGGCCAGGATTTCCTCCCACAACACTCGCAATTGCATCTCCGCCAGACGGTCGCCGACGCATCTGTGGATGCCGGCGCCAAACGAAAGATGCCGGCGGGCGTTTTCCCGTTCGACATCAAAGTTATAGGGGTTCTTGAACACCGTTTCATCAGTGTTGCCGGAAACGTACCACAAGGCGACCTTGTCGCCTGCCCTGATCATTTGGCCGTTCAGCTCCTTATCCATCAAGGCGGTACGCCGCATATGGATGACCGGTGTCTGAAAGCGGATCATTTCCTGCACCATGTTCGGCACCAGATCCGGGTTTTCCCGAACTTTCGCCAGCTGTTCGGGGTTTTCGTGCAGGGCCAGCAATCCGCCCGTCATGGAATTCCGCGTGGTGTCGTTGCCGCCGACGATCAACAGAAACAGGGTGCCGATAAATTCCTCCCGGTCCATATCCTTGGTTGCATCGCTGTTGGCCAACATGGTGATCAGATCAAAACCGCCTTTGCCATTCGCACGCTCCCGCCACAGGGGCGCGAAGGTATCGGCCATTCTCTCCAACTCGCGATAGCGCTCTTCTTCCGTACTCACCAGCGGGTTCTCGGCGTTGATATTGGTCGTCGCCACATCGGACCAATGGATCAGGTCCAACCGCCGTTCCTGGGGATAGTCGAACATAGTCGCCAGCATCATGCCCGTCAGATCCGTGGCAACAAGCTGAACCCAATCGAAGACTTCATTGCGCGGCAAGGATTCCAGAACCGCGACCGTCCGTTCCCGGATCATATGGGCCATGCCTTCCAGGCTGGAACGCCTTGTCATCGGGGTCACGGCGCGGCGGCGTTCGGTGTGCTCGGGCGGGTCCATGGAAACGAAACTGGGGCGGTTCATATTCTCGGCGATGTCCTGCAATTGAATGCCGCCGAATTTAGCCAGATTTGAAAATGTCTTGTGATCCAGCTCCACCTGCATGATCAACTCGTAGGTCGAGATCGACCAATAGGGCCCAAAATGACTATCCTTGCAGTAATGCACGGGCGCCTGGTCCCGCAGCTGGGCGAAATAAGGCCGCCAGCTATCGGCCCGGAATAATTCCGGATCGGCGACATTGAAGTTGTCGAGAGAGCCTAAATCGTTCACCAAAGTCTTCCCCGCGTCGTCGGTCTGCATTGCACCCTCATTCGCCCCTATTCCGCCGCCTCGCCCTCCATCTCATCCCCCATCTCGCTCTCCGCTTCCTGAAAATGGGCGTAGTTCTGCTTGGCGAACCACAGCATGTAGTCGGTGTAGGAGGTCGGCTCGTAGCGGGGCGGATTGTCGGCGCTGGTGCACGTGGGCAGGCAGGTCTGCACATAATCGGCGTGGGCGTCGAAAAAGAACGGAATGGCATAGCGGTCCCGCTCGGGCGCCGAGGCCACGGCGCGGTGCGGTGTGGAGAGGAAGCGGTGGTTGCTCCAGCGCCGCAGCATATCGCCGCTGTTGACCAGGAAGGTGCCGGGCAGGACCGGAGCGTCGATCCAGGTGCCGTCCGTGCGGCGGACCTGCAGACCCTCAACCTTGTTCTGGGCCAACAGGGTCAGAAAAGAAGAATCCGTATGCGGCGCCAAACCGAACTGGTTGTCCTCCGCCTCCGCCGGGGGATAGTGGGACAGGCGCAAGGTGTACTGCGGTTCCTGAAAGCCCTCGGCAAAATAATCGTCGTCCAGATCCAGAGCCCGGGCATAGATGGGCAGCATGCTTTTTCCCAATTTCTCCAGCGCATCCATATAGGTGTTGGTGGTCTCGCGGAAACCATCCAGATTTCCGGGCCATTGGTTGGCGCCACGGAAACGCTTGTTGTTGACGATATCGGGGTGATCGGCGGGCAGATCCCGTTTGAGGAAAAAGGCGGCGACCAGATTGGTCTTGCGTTCGCCTTCATAGACCTGGGAGGCGCGGGAGACCGAGGCGCCGTGACCCATATAGCCGATATTATGCTGGTTGGCCTTCAGGGCCATTTTTTCGGCGTCGGGCAGGGCATGAAAGCGCCGCGAGGCATCGAAGGTGGCATCAACCAGATCTTGCGGCACGCCATGGTTCTGGATGAAGAAAAAGCCGACATTTTCGGCGGCATACTGCAGTTCCTTCGCGATGGCCGCAAGCGCGCCCGGCTTGCCGGCCAGGAAGTCACCAAGATCCAGAATGGGAATTTCACTTTGCACGGGCCCGTTTCCTCCATTTACCAAGTCATTGCCAAACGCCGCCAATCTTTGCCAATCGCGGCGTGGCATTGTACGTTGTTTGCCCAGACGGTAGCGCCATTGCCGCCACGGGGGCAAGTCATCAGCCAATACGATGTATGTGGAGAATTTGCCAGAATGGAAATCAAGCCGATTGACGGACCGTTTGGCTGTGTTGTGCACGGCCTTGACGTAGGCGCGGGCGTGGACGCGGAAACCTGCCGCGAATTGCATCAGGCCCTGTACGACAACCGGGTTCTGGTCATCAAGGATCAGGTTTGCGATGAGGCGCCGTATCTGGCATTTGGCCGGCAATGGGGCGCGCCGATCCCCCATGTGATCGACACCTCCCGCATGGCCGGTTTCCCCGAGATGATGGAGGTGGGCAATACCTCGCCACGGGCCAAGGACGAATTGAAACGCAACAGCGCGGCATTCTGGCATACGGATCAGTCCTACGATGCCGACCCGGCCACATCGACCATGCTGTACGCCCGGAAAATCCCCGATGTGGGCGGCGAGACCCGGGTGATCGATATGAAGGCGGCCTATGACGACCTGGACGCGGGCACCAAACAGCGCATCGAGGGGATGAACGCCATGCATCTTTACGGCGCCACCGCCGGTCGGGACGGCGAAGCCCCGACGGCCCAGTTGAACGAGAACCAAGCGGCCGAGGTTCCGGCCACGCCGCACGCCCTGGTCCGCGCCCATACGGTGACGGGAGAGCGGGCCCTATACGGCGTCGCGGGTACCGCCATCGGCATCGAAGGCATGGGCAAGGAAGACGGCGAAGCCTTAATCGCGGAACTAAAAGCCCATTGCGTGCAGGACAAATATATCTACGAACACAAATACGAAATCGGCGACATCGCTATGTGGGATACGCAGATGACCCTGCATTCCGCCAAACCCATTGATGCGCCCAGCGGCCCGGGCACCGAGCGCCTGTTGTGGCGTATCAGTGTTCGCGGCAAACCGGCGGTCTATCAATAGACCGCGCCGAAGACTTAAATAAGAACCAAATTTTGCAAACGTTTGAAAGAGAGCAGACATGATCATCGAACAGATCTGGACCGGCAACGCCTATCGTAATTTCAACTATCTGATCGTCTGTCCGGACACCGGCGAGGCCATGGCGATTGATCCCCTTGATCATGAAAAATGCCTTGGTCTGGCCAAGGCCAAGGGTTGGAACATCACCCAGGTTCTGAATACCCACGAACATGGCGACCATACGGGCGGCAATAGCGCGGTGATCGAGGCCACGGGCGCCAAACTGCTGGCCCATACAAATGCCAAGGGCAAGATACCGGGCATGGACCGGGGCCTAGATGCGGGCGATGTGATCAAGGTCGGCAGTTCGGTGGAGATCGAGGCGCTGGACACTCCCGGCCACACCATGAGCCACGTCTGCCTGCTGACCCGCACGGATCAGCAGGCCCTGATCTGCGGCGATACGCTGTTCAATGCCGGGGCGGGCAACTGCCACAACGGCGGCCATCCGAACGAGCTGTATGATACGTTCGCAAATCTGCTGACCAATCTGCCCGATGATACCCTGATCTATCCCGGGCATGACTATATGTCGGGCAATTTGGGTTTTACCCTCGACCGGGAGCCCGATAACGTCAGGGCGAAGTCTCTGCTGGATGAAATCGGCGATCAGGACCCCAACAGCGCCCTGGTCTCGACCCTGGCCTTGGAGAAGGAGATCAATACCTTCCTGCGCCTGCGCAGCCCCAGTGTCATCGCCCAATTGCGGGAAAGTTTCCCCGATCTCTCCGACGCACCGGAACCGCGAGAGGTATTTCTGAAATTACGTGAGCTGCGAAATAGTTGGTGAAGCTTCGGGGGTGACCGGCGCGACGATACGGTCGGCGGGAAAACGCACCGTAACCGTGGTCCCCGCTCCCAGTTCACTGCGCAGTTCCAAAGTGCCGTCATGGGCTTCGACGAATTCCCTGGCCAGGGGCAGACCGAGGCCGGTGCCTGTATGAATGCGGTTTAGATCACTGTTGATCTGACCAAAGGGCTGCAGGGCGGTGGCGATATTTTCCGGTGCGATGCCGATGCCCGTGTCGGCCACCTGGAAAATGTAACCCTCATCCTGATGACAGCTCACGGTGAGGGTCACTTCGCCGCCCGGGTGGGTGAATTTAATACTGTTGGAGAGCAGGTTGAGCAGAATTTGCTTCAACTTTCTCGTTTCGACCCGTAATTGCGGCAAATTATCATTGTAGTCCGCGACTATGCTCAGGGACGCGTCGCGTGCCCGTTCCCGAATCAAAGCCAGAACCGAATCAATTGTTTTTGGAACCGAAACCTTCGCGTCAATTGGTTGCTTGGAACCGAGCTCGATTTTCGAGATATCAAGGATATCATTGATCAGTTCCAGTAAATGTTGCCCGGAATCATAGATGTCCTTGGCATATTCCCTGGTTTTTTCAGTGTTGTCCGGGCCAAACGAGACGCTCCTGATGATCTCCGCGAAACCGATCACGGCGTTAAGCGGCGTTCGTAGTTCGTGGCTCATGTTGGCCAGGAATTCGGATTTCGCGCGGCTTGCCATTTCGGCCCGGTTTTCGCTTTTGCGCAGCGCCAACTCGGCCATGGTCCGCTCAGTCACATCGTTCATCACGCCACCAAAGCCAACGGGTTCACCGGCATTGAAAATAGGGAATTTGGTCAGCAAATAATGTTTGTCTTCGCCGGTCGGGCTCGGAATAACGACATTGTCGGAAATGACCTGCCAGTGGTCCAACATCCTTTGATCACCATCGGCATATACTTTTGCCCGTTCTTCTGGGTACAGGTCATAGGCGTTCTTGCCAATGACCGCCTGCTGATCAACACCAAACCAATCCTCGAACTGTTTGTTGATGAGCAGGTACCGGGCATCGCGGTCTTTCAGGAACAACGCGGCCGGGACATGGTCCATGATCGCGGTCAGGCGTTGTTCACTTTCCCGTAACAAGAATTCCGTCCGTTTCTGCAGGGAAATATCGGACCCGGTACCCCGGTAGCCCATGAATTGTCCATCTTCATCGAATACCGGTGTCGCGGCGATGGAGAACCAGGATTCCCCGCCGCCGGATTTAGCGTGCGAATAGACGAAACCGCGGAAGGGGCGATGATGTTGCAGGTCATCCTGCAATAGCCGCCAGACCTCGTCGTCGATATCCAGTTTTCCGATTTCCTGGCTGGTCTTGCCCAGCCATCTTTCCTCCGCAACGCCGGTCGCTTCCGTGAAGCGTTCGGAGAGAAACGAGAAACGAAGATGTTCATCCATCTCCCATAACCAGTCCGAGGCGGACGTCGCGAAATCCCGAAACCGCGCCTCGCTCTGGCCAAGGGATTCCTCGGTTTTCTTCAAGCGTGTAATATCAGCACGAATGCCGACCGTGCCGCCGTCCCTGGTTTTCCGCTCGGAATAGCGAAACCATCGTCCATCGGAAACGCGAAGCTCTCTCGCTTCGCCGGCTCTTCGGAAGGCGGCCAGCCGTTCACCGATCCATTCCTCGGTGCGGCCCACGGCGCTGGGATGGCGGCCATCTTCCACGGCCGCCCGGACAACATCCTCAAAGCGGGCGCCGGGCACCATCAGATGCGCGGCGTCTGGGTGCATCTGGCGATATTTTGAATTGCAGATAACCAAGCGCTCATCGACGTCATACAGCACGAAACCTTCTGAGATTGCCTCGATCGCCTCCACCAGCTGGGTTCTGGCCTGGGACAAATCATCTTCGACCAGTTTTCGCTCGGACAGGCTCAGCTGAAGACGCAAGTTGAGCCGCATGACCGAGCGATAACGCCACCATGCCATGACGACGGTGACGAACAAAATAAGGGCAAGGCTGGCGAATATGACCCGCTGCGTAGACCAAAATGGCGTCGGCGCGCCGTACCATTTTCGATAAATCGCCCAATATTCCGGCGTATTGACAAACGCGGCCACGGCTTCGTTCAAGGTGGCGTGCAATTCTGCTCGATGCTTCTGGACCCTGATGCCACGCTCAATAGTCTTTACCGGCTGCTCCAACGTCGTGATCACATCTTCAACGCCAATGGACCGCGCCGCCTGTAACAGCACCGGCTTGGGAAAAACCAGTGCATCGGTTTCCCCCGACAACAGCGCGAATAATGCCTTCACCAAATCCGGATGCACCATGAGCGATAAATCGCGCCGGTCCTTGAGCAACCTGTGGCCGATATTGCGCTCCACCACGGACACCTTGCGGCCCGCGAGATCTCCTAAATTTTTGATATTAGACTGGCCCTGACGAACAAATATAGAAACCGCGAAGGTTTCGATGGGCTCCGTAAATAGTGCTGATTTTTGCCGTTCCGGGGTAATGCCGCTGTTCGGAATGATGTCGATTTCTCCCCCGCCCCAGGCCTCGCTCACCGAACGGAAATCCTGAAACACCCGGTATTCCACTTTGGCGCCTATGCGATCAGCGATTTCCTCGATGATATCGATGGCAAATCCCTTGGGCCGACCCTCGGCATCAAGGTCATAGTGCGGCGGCCAATGGGCCGGCACGCCGGCGACTATGGTCCGGCCCGACACCGCGGCGCCAGGGTCTTTCGCGGCTTGAGCGGCGGACATCGATCCAGCGGCAAGAATGACCGAAAGCACGACAGCTACGCCAAGCATGCACGTAGCTATTGATCGGCGTCCCGTGATCATGGCCACCGCCACCCGCAACATATTTCGAAATATGTCCATGTATCATTTCGCATATGCAGAATTAGTGCCGACGCTATACGAAATTGGTTAATCATACGTTGTGGCCGGTCCCAGCGATTGCGCCTGATCGGAGACAGTGGCCGTTTATGTTTGCGCCTTTTCCAGGCGCTTTTTGCTATGGTCCTCACGAACAGAAACTGAACTTGGAAAGAGGTAACTGTGGCGGAATTAACAATCGAAGCGGCGGAAGAATTCTATACGGCCAGCCTGGCGCCCTGGATCCAGGATATGGATATCACTATCGACCATATCGGTGTGGATGGCGCGGTTCTGCGGGTGCCGCCATCGGAACACCTAAACCGGTTGGGCGGCACGGTATGCGGCCAGGCCATCATGGCCCTGGCGGATACCGCCATGATCTTTGCCGTGGCCGGAACCTTGGGAGAATTTCGCGCGATCACAACGGTCAATCAGACATCGTCGTTTCTGCGCCCGGTGGCGGAACGTGATCTGGTGGCCCGGGCAACCATCATCAAACCGGGCCGCACGATCATGTATGGCGAGGTTACCTTGTTTGCCGGCGATCCGGATAAACCCGTGGCGCACGTAACCTCGACTTACATGCTATTGTGATCCGAATTGAAGTGATGGAGTTGAATCTATGCATGATCTGGTAATTCGCGGCGCGCAGGTAATCGACGGTACGGGCGCGGCGGCGAAGGTGGCTGACGTCGCCGTGGACGACGGCATAATTACCGCCGTGCAAAATGGCGTGGAAATCGGACCGGCGCGGCAGGAAATTGCCGCCGACGGTCTGCTGTTGACGCCTGGCTGGGTGGATATCCATACCCATTATGACGGCCAGGCCACCTGGGACCCCTACCTGACGCCATCATCCTGGCATGGCGTGACAACGGCCGTGTTCGGCAACTGCAGTGTCGGATTCGCGCCCGTACGTCCCGGTAACGAACCTTATTTGATCAACCTGATGGAAGGGGTGGAAGACATCCCCGAAACCGTGCTGGCGGAGGGCATAAATTTTAATTGGGAGAGTTTCCCGGAATATCTCGACGCCCTGGCCTCCACCAGCCGAATCATGGATATCGGCGCCCAGGTGCCCCACGCCGCCCTGCGCTATTACGTCATGGGTGAGCGGGGCGCGGATTTCGCCGAACGGCCGACCGAGGCTGAAATAACCCGCATGTCAGATTTGCTGGAAGAGTCACTGGATGCCGGCGCCCTGGGCTTCACAACGTCCCGGACGGTCAAGCACCGGGCGGCCGACGGCCGCCTGACACCCGGTTACGGCGCCGAAGAAGCGGAGTTGACGGGCCTGGCGCAGGCCATGAAACGGGCCGGCAGCGGCGTCCTGGAAGTTAATTCTGATTTTGGCGAGGGCGATTTTGCCAAACTGCGCGCGGCGGCTGAGATCGCCGGCAGACCGCTCTCGGTGCTGCTGGTTCAGGTCGACAACGCGCCCGATTTATGGCGCCAGACCCTGGACCAGGTTGGCGCCGCCTGTGCCGATGGCCTGGATGTCACGGCCCAAGTGGGCAGCCGCTCCATTGGCATGCTCATGGGGCTGGAGGCTACGGTGCATCCCTTCACCACCCACCCCGCCTGGCTGGAACTGGCGGACCTGTCGCCCGAACAACGTTTGGACCGTATTCGAAACGATACCGATTTGCAAAGGCGTTTGGTTGATGAGCGGCCCGACGACGGGCATGTGCAATGGATGAACACCGTTCTGCAACGTACGTTCGAGTTGGACGCGTCGGTGGATTACGAACCGGGTCCGGAACAAAATATCGCCGCCCGCGCGAAGGCCCTGGGCCGGGACCCGTTTGATCTGGCGTTGGAGCTGATGCTGGCGGACGGCGGCAACGCTTTGCTGCTGCATCCATTCGAGAACTATTGCACGGGCGATCTGGAAGTCGTGAAGGAGATGCTGGAAGATCCCAACACCGTATGCGGCGTGGCGGACGCGGGCGCCCATGTAGGCCTGATCTGCGATGCCTCTTCGCCCACGTCGCTGTTGACCCACTGGGCCCGTGACCGCAAACGGGGCGACAAAATGCCCCTGGAATTCCTGGTTCGGAAGCAAACCCTGGATACCGCGCGGGTTTACGGCCTCATGGACCGCGGTGTCATTGCGCCCGGTTACAAGGCGGACCTGAACCTGATTGATTTCCAGGCCTTGCGCCTGCACCGGCCGAAGCTGGTCTATGATCTGCCCGCCGGCGGCCGCCGGATCATCCAAAAGGCTGAGGGCTATCGCCATACCTTTGTCTCGGGCGTGGAAGTCATGCGCGACGGCGTCGCCACGGGCGAATTGCCGGGGCAGTTGTTACGGGGATCACAATCGGCGCCGAATTAGACCTTTTTCGGTTTAGCCGTCGGACGAAGCTGGCACCAGCACGTTACCTTCCATCAAACGCCTGGCGGTGCGATAGACGGTGATCCGGTCCACGGTGGCGTTGCCGCCCATTCCCTGCACCGTGGCGCCGATGGGTATGGCGCCGGATGGTGTGCCCAAGCGAACCGTGCCGTCGGAATTTGGCCGGGCCAGCCGGTGAACCAGGCTGCCTGATAGGTTGGCGGCGACGACCAGGCACATACCGCCGGTCAACGGCACGGCCCGGTGCGGCTGGCCCATGGAGATCATGCGCACGGACAGATCCATGTCATCGGCCGGCAATGTGCTACCGTCCAGCAGGGTCGCAGCCCTGGGGGCCGCGACCACGGCAACCCGGGGGCTGGCCCGCGAGGTTTTGGAAACCGCCGCCGCGGTCTCGCCCAGGCCCATGCGCACGCCGGCCTGGGCACGAATGTCCTCAAGCTGGGCCAGCACGTCGGCCATGGCTTCCAACTCGCTAGGCAATTCAGCCGCGCTCAAGCCCAGATCGGCGGCGGCCACGAAAACGCAGGGGGTGGTGGCATCGACGCAGCAGATTTCGACCTCCCCGCCGCCCGAAAGTCTCACCCGGTCGGCGATTTGTCCCGTTGGCAGCAGCCGGCCGGTTCGCGCGCCGGCGGGGTCCAGATAATCCAGCTGGATCCGCGCGCCGCCGCCCGCGACGCCAGGAATGGTGAAATCACCGCTGGTCATGGCCTTGCCGTCGCGAACCATGAACCGGCTCTCGAACGTCTTGTTGGTATTGGTGTTGTGAACCCGCACGACCGCCGCGCCGTCGGGCACGGCAATCAGGTTTTCATCCACCGCGAAGGGCCCGACTGCGGACGATAAATTGCCGCAGGTGGCACCGTAATCGACCGCCGGGGCGTCCACCACCACCTGCCCGAAGGTATAGTCCACATCGATGCCGGGACGCTGGGACGGCTCGATCACCACGACCTTCGACAACGAGGAAATACCACCGCCCATGCCGTCCAGCTGCCGGCCATAGGGATCGGGGCTGCCGATGGTGGCGCAAAAAATCGCGTTCCGCCGCGCCAGCTCCCCCGGCAGATCCCTGGCGTGAAAGAACACACCTTTTGAGGTGCCGCCGCGCATAAAGACGGCTGGCACCCGTTCTTGGGTCATGGGACCTGGATCATGACTGGCTCACTAGCCCTTGGCGGCAGTGGCACCGGCGATCTTGCCGAACACGGCGCCCGAAACCAGCCCCGTGCCGCCCGGATAGTTGAAATGGAACAATCCGCCGACCATCTCGCCACAGGCGAACAGCCCCTTGATGGGACGCCAATCGGTGCCGATCACACGGGCATCCTCGTCGATTTTCAGGGCGCCGAAAGTGAAGGTGATGCCGCCCGTGGCGGAATAAGCCAGGAAGGGCGGTTGATCCAGGCGCGTGGCCCAGTTGCTCTTGTTCGGTTCCAGACCGGTACTGGCCAGGCCGTCTTTTTGCGTCGGGTCGAAGCCGTCGTTGGAGCCCGGCGCGGGCACGGCGTCGTTATAGTCCTCCAACGTCCGCAAGGCCTGCGCCTTATCGTCCACCACCAGCTGGTCCACCAGTTCGGCCAGGGTATTGGCGGTGATCGGCTCCGAGGTATTGTAGCGCGGCTCCAGCAAATGCACGGTCTGCTGGTCGAAAATCTGCCAGGACAGAGAGCCCGGTTCGCGCAATATCTGGCCACCGTATTTGGCGTAGGTATACAGGCCCACATCCTCGCCCTCGTCCAGAAAGCGTTTGCCGTCCCGGTTGATGGTCACCGAATAGGGGTATGACAGCCGATTGCTGCGGTCAGTGCGCTCCCGGTCCGCGAAGTCCGGCCATTCGTTGGAGATCGGCGTGGAATGCTTGCCGCTCCATTGGCCCCACGGCAGGGCGCCGATGGCCAGCGCCATGCGCAAGCCGTCGCCCTGGTTATGGGCGCTGCCCCGCACCTTGGCGTGATCCCATGGCGCGCCCAGATACTGCGCCCGCATCTGGGCATTGGCCTCGAACCCGCCGCAGCCCAGGATAATCGCCGGCGCGGTAATCTCCTCGATGGTGTCGCCGTTGTTGACCGTGACGCCGGTGACGGCGCCATCCCCGTCCTGGACCAGAGCCGTCACGGCGGCGCCATAACGGATCTCGATGCCGTTTTCCTCCGACTTGGCGAACCAGGAATTGGACAGCCCGACGCCTTCATGCAGGGCGCGGACGATGGCGCCCT
>JABIRL010000113.1 GCA_018667855.1 Rhodospirillaceae bacterium | reverse complement strand
GCCATGGCGGCCCTGGACGTGGCCGCCGGCAATGGCGAGATGGCCGTGACGGGACGTTTCTGCCGCCCCGTGGTGGATGATAGCCGGGCCTTCCATATCGAGGGGGGGCGCCATCCGGTGGTCGAGGCATCCCTGGCGGCGCGCAACGAGGGCGCCTTTATCGCCAACGATTGCAGTCTGGGAGACGAAGCAGGTGGGAGGGCGGATGATGCGGCCCGAATCTGGCTGGTCACCGGCCCCAACATGGCGGGCAAAAGCACCTTTTTGCGGCAAAACGCGCTGATCGCCATTCTGGCCCAGATGGGCAGCTATGTCCCCGCCGCCCAGGTTCGCATGGGCGCCGTGGACCGCCTGTTCAGCCGGGTGGGTGCGGCGGACGACCTGGCGCGGGGACGCTCCACCTTCATGGTGGAGATGGTGGAGGCCGCCGCCATCCTGAACCAGGCGACGCCGCAATCCCTGGTTATCCTGGACGAGATTGGCCGGGGCACGGCGACCTATGACGGCCTGTCCATCGCCTGGGCGGCGGTGGAACATCTGCACGAAGTGAATAGCTGCCGGGCCCTGTTCGCGACCCATTATCACGAGCTGACCGCGCTGTCGGGCAAATTGGACAGCCTGGCCAACGTCACCATGCGGGTCAAGGAATGGCAGGGCGACGTGGTCTTCCTGCACGAAGTGGGGCCCGGCGCCGCGGACCGAAGCTACGGCATCCAGGTCGCCAAACTGGCCGGCCTGCCGCCGTCGGTCATTGAGCGGGCCGAGGTCGTGCTGTCAGGGTTGGAGGATGGCGAAACGTTAGGAAAAGATAGTGCCGCCCGCTTGGCCGACGATCTGCCCTTGTTCGCCGCCGCCCGCCCGGCTTCGGGCCCGCTCCAGACCGCCGCTGAACCTTCGGCAATTGACAAGGCCCTGGCCGAAACCTCGCCCGACAGCCTGACCCCGCGCGAGGCCCTGGATTTGATTTACCGCTGGAAGGCGGAGGCGGAAGAGGATTAACCTGGACGCCAACGTGAATTTTTAAAGTAGCCGGAGGAAGCAGCCATGAAAATCTATCACGCACCCAACACCCGTTCCGTCCGTATTGTCTGGCTTTGCGAGGAACTGGGTCTGGACTACGAATTGGAGATGTTCAAGCTGGGCGATGCCTGCATGCGGGACCCGGAATATCTGAAAATTCACCCCATGGCGCGGGTCCCGGCCCTGGCCGACGGCGATGTGCGGATTTTCGAATCCGGCGCCATCGTGGAATACATCCTGGCCAAGCACGGCAACGGCCGCATGCGCCCCGGCGAGGACTCCCCGGAATTCCCCACCTATCTGCAATGGCTGCATTATGCCGAGGGTATGCTGATGCCCCACGTCAATATCCTGGTGGTGGAAACCATCCTGCTGCCCGAGGACCGGCGCAATCCCGTCAACATCGACCGCTCGAAAAAGCAACTGACCCGCATGCTGGGTGCCGTCGACCAGGCCTTGGAAGGCCGCGAATTCCTGGCCGGTGAATTTTCCGGCGCCGACATCATGTCAGGCCACGCCGCCACGGTCTCCGCCCGCCTGGGCGGCGATATCTCGGACAAGCCAAACGTGGCCGCCTACATCAAACGCCTGAACGAACGGCCGGGGCTGATCAAGGCCTTCGCGACTTAGATTTACCATACGATTTCATCGGAGCTAGAGGGGTAAATTCAAAGGCTCCGATAGAATCTAGAAAATCTCTTTGTCGGCATCAGGGATCAATCTCCACAGATTGCGACACCTGCAGATTTATTCAAATTCTAAGTTATCTTAAAAGCGTAAGGTCCAGTGAGACGCATGCCGAAGGCGCGAAGCAAAGTACAAACGGCAATATCGCCCTGCTGAGTTTGTAACAGCAATTGGAAAAATAGAATCCAAACACAAAGAGAAGGCGATAGCGATAGCAGGCCAGCCTGATCAACGTATCGCGAGAGACTTTCCGGTTTCAAAATTTCTCCTTCATCATTCCGACGATTAACCATATGATTGACGAAATAGAGTAAATTGATTCTAGTTTTCTGGGCAAATTGCATCTTTAACGGTCTCAAGGCGTTTCGATTGCTATAGTTCCGAAGCGGCAAATACTTGACTAGCAACATAAGGAAGGATCAATTTTGATAACCGTATTATTGGAGAACATCAATAGAGCTGCATCCACTGCTTTTTTTGGGCTACAATTAGCCCTAATTTCTTTTGTATTTTATTCTAGTATTGCGCATGCGGGATTTAAAGATTGGTCCACAGAGAAACAAATTGGCTTTGTTGTAGAATACGTGGACACATGTCAACAATATGCAGGCTTATTTCGTGACAAAGATTCAATATCAAAAGTGCAAATTCTGAGGCGGCATTATGGTGCAAATAGCCAATTTGAAAGCGGTGTTCATGCAGGCTCGGCTGACGGCTACGCAAGTTGCACAGACTGTGAAGAAAAATGCTCGAAACATAAAAATTTTATACTGAAGTTTATAAATATTCATTCATCGAAAATCTCTAAATCCACCACGAAGTCAATCAGCAAGCCAGCAGCTTCAAATAATACTAGGACTGTCCCTTTCGCTGTCCATTGGGAAAACAAAAGGGGAGTTTTGCTAGGCTCATTGGAATACCCAAAAGCGGGGGCATCTGGATCACTTAAAGCAACTGCAGGAAAGATATCTTGTCAGGGCACATTTTTAAAAGCTCGGAGCGACAGCGATATCGGCACTTGGTCGATTGCTTGTTCGGATGGGCGCACAGCTTCCGGCTCGTATAAAGTTAATGAACCTGGAAAAGGAACGGGCGAAGGAACCGACCCCAATGGTAATAGGGTAGAAATTTCATGGGGCGGATAGCGCAAATGGAAATTTCCGAAATTTTCCGATGAGCATATGAAGGAGTAAAGAATTACCAACATATATGGTCCTAGCCCACATTATTCATGATCGCGATCAGCTTTGATCTGAGCACACGGCTTCAGCCGGATCGACGGCGGT
>JABIRL010000274.1 GCA_018667855.1 Rhodospirillaceae bacterium | reverse complement strand
GCTGTCCCAGAACGGCTTGGAGTCCCGGTTCAGGGGCGGTATGGGTTTGTCGTAGGCGGCTTCAATCATTCTACTAATTCCTCATGATCGCGACGGAGCCATCGCCCATATCGCCATAACCCGTGACCAGGCCGATTTCGGCGTTCGCAACCTGGGCCTTGCCGCCGGTGCCGCGCAATTGTTTGACCAGTTCGCAGACATGGTTCATGCCGACAATATGCGACTGCGAGAGCAGGCCGCCATGGGTGTTGATGGGTAACTCGCCGTCCAGGGCGATACGGCCGTTGGAGACGAAATCCCCGCCTTCGCCCTTTTCGCAAAAACCCAGATCTTCCAACTGGCACATCACGATATAAGTGAAGCAGTCATAGATCTCCGCCACATCAATATCTTTAGGCGTGACGCCGGCCATGCCGAAAGCCCTTGGCCCCGCCTTGGCAGTGCCGAGAGTAGTGATATCCGGGCGCTGGGTGATGATGGAAGGGGAGTCGGGATGACCTTCGCCCACACCCATGATGTAAATCGGCCTTTGCGCCAGATCCTTGGCACGATCAGAGGCGGAAATGATCACGGCGGCCGCGCCGTCGCTTTCCAGGCAGCAATCGAACAAGCGCAGCGGGTCGGAGATCATGCGGGAGTTCTGATGATCCTCGATCGTCATGGGCTTTGTCATCACCGCGTTGTCGTTCAGAATGGCGTTGGAACGCACGGCGACCGCGATCTCCGCCAACTGGGCGGACGTCGTGCCGTACAGTTCCATATGCCGCCGCGCCATATGGGCATACAGCTGCGGCGGGGCGATGTTGCCCGAGGGCATTTCGTATTCGCCAAGGATGCGGAACTGCGGCATGGCCTGAACCCGATCGCCGATGCGTTCGCCCGAGGCCCCGTTGCGGCCGATAGGGATCAGAACATGGTTGGCGACGCCCGAGGCCACGGCGGTCACCGCTGCCTGGATCGCAGCCACGGCGCTGGCGCCTCCCAGTGGGGTCACGGCGGAATAGCGCAGATCCTGAATTCCCAGATTGGTAATGAAATCCTCGGCCACCACTTCCAGATTGCCGTAGGGGATCACGCCATCAATATCGTTCGGGGTCAGGCCGGCGTCCGCGATGGCCTTCAGGGAAGCTTCCATTTGCAAGGCAATGACGGACTTGCCCGAATTCTTGGAATACTCCGTTTCACCGATGCCCGTGACGGCACATTTGTCCGTAAGATTCATCTTGCGTTCCTCTATATCGATTTCGCGTTTCTGGCAGTATTATCCCGCATGCCGCCGGCCATCGCCAGCAAATAAGCATTAGGGGTGGCTGGACTTTTGCCACACCAGGGCGTTATAAGGGCGCCGTCGCACACCTGGGCAAAGTAGGGGCGGCAATAAAAGGATGCTCGCAAAGATGCAGCGTGACGATAAATACCAGCGAATTATCACCTTGCCGGTCTGTTGTACCGGCGGAGGCTGTCTGGTCATTACCGAGACGTCTCCCTGTCGCGCCTGACCTGAACAGGCGCCGCGCCAAAGCCAACCTTTGGCGCAAATTTATGCAGCATTATTAACAATTTACGGGAGTTATCCCGATGCCCGAACTTAAGATTCACAATACGGCCACCCGCGGAAAGGATGTTTTTGCCCCCTTGCGCCCCGATGAAGTACGCCTCTATGTCTGCGGTCCCACCGTCTATGATCTGGCCCACATCGGCAATGCCCGCCCGGTGGTGGTGTTTGACAGTTTCGTGCGTCTGCTCCGCCGCCTCTACGCCTCGGTGACTTACGTTCGCAATATCACCGATATCGACGACAAGATCATGGACCGGGCCCAGGAACGGGGCCAGACCATCGCCGAAGTCACGGCCAAAACGACCCAGGTCTTTCACGACGACATGGCGGCCTTGAACGCCCTGCCGCCCGATCACGAGCCCCGCGCCACGGATTATGTGGAGGCGATGGTAACGATGACGGAAACTTTGATCGCCAAGGGACACGCCTATCCGGCGGACGGCCATGTCTTGTTCGATACCACATCCATGGAAGACTATGGCGTCTTCTCCCGCCGCAGCCAGGACGAGTTGATCGCCGGCGCCCGGGTGGAGGTCGCGCCTTACAAGACGAACCCAACGGATTTTGTGTTGTGGAAGCCATCGTCGGCGGAACAACCGGGCTGGGACAGCCCCTGGGGCAAGGGCCGGCCGGGCTGGCATCTTGAATGCTCGGTGATGTCCGAGGCGTTGTTGGGCGAGACGTTCGATATTCATGGCGGCGGCATCGATCTGGTGTTCCCCCATCACCAGAACGAGCTGGCGCAAAGCGTCTGCGCCCACGACGGGGCGCCATTCGCGAATTATTGGATGCACAACGGCCATGTCACCGTGGGGGGCGAGAAGATGTCCAAATCCCTGGGCAATTTTCTCACCGTCAACGATTTGCTGGACGAATTCCCCGGCGAGGCGTTGCGGCTGACCTTGCTGTCGGCGCATTATCGCCAACCTCTCGATTTCACCAAGGAGTTGGTGGCCGAATCCCGCCGTATCCTTGATCGATGGTACCGTGCGATTGGTGATGCGGCGGCGGCGGCGGACTTGCCCGACGAAGTGGAGGCCGCCTTGCTGGATGACCTGAATACGCCGAAAGCCATTGCCGAAATGCATGCCCTGGCGGACAAAGCCATGGCCGGGGACGATGCTGCTGCTTCATCATTGAAGGCGGTTGGTGAAATCTTGGGGCTGTTGCAGGCCACACCGGAAGCCTGGTTCCAGGGGCAGGGGGCGGACGACGATCTCTCTGCCGTGGCCATTGAAGACTTGATCGAACAACGGCGGCAGGCCCGCCAGGACAAGGACTTCGCAACGTCGGATCGTATTCGTGATGAGTTGGCGGCCCAGGGTATCGTGCTGGAAGATGGTGCGGATGGTACCACATGGCGGCGGGGAGAGTAGAACGATGGCGAAGGAACGCATTTACATCTTCGATACCACGCTGCGGGACGGGGCCCAGACCTCCGGTGTGGATTTTTCGGTGCAGGACAAACGGGTCATTGCCGAGGCGTTGGATCGCCTGGGCGTGGACTATGTGGAGGGCGGCTGGCCCGGCGCCAATCCCACCGACAGCAGTTTCTTTCAAACCCCGCCCAAGTTAAAGCGCGCCACGTTCACCGCGTTCGGGATGACCAAACGGCCCGGCCGCAGCGCCGACAATGACCCGGGCCTGTCCGAGGTCGTGAACGCCGACGTGGGTGCGGTCTGTCTGGTAGGCAAGACCTGGGACTTTCATGTGGATGTGGCCCTGGGCATCGAGCAATCCGAGAACGTCGCCATGATCGGGGAGTCCGTGGCCCATACCATAGCCAAGGGTCGGGAAGCGCTGTTCGATGCCGAGCATTTCTTTGATGGCTATAAGGCGAACCCGGAATTCGCCCTGGATTGCCTGCAATCCGCCTTTGACAACGGCGCCCGCTGGATCGTGCTGTGCGATACCAATGGCGGCGCCTTGCCCCATGAAATTACCCGCATTATCGGTGAGGTGACCAAGCGAATTCCCGGTGATCACCTGGGCATCCATTGTCACAATGACACCGGCAACGCTATCGCCGGTTCCCTGGCTGCCGTTCAGGCTGGTGTGCGTCAGGTGCAAGGCAGCCTGAACGGTTTGGGCGAACGTTGCGGCAATGCTGATCTGGTGGCCCTGATCCCGATCCTGAAATTGAAGCCGGGTTTTGCCGAGAAATTCGAGACCGGCATCGACGACGAGGGGCTGCGCCACTTGACGGCCACATCCCATTTGCTCGACGAACTTCTGAACCGGGCGCCGGCCCGCCAGGCGCCGTTTGTCGGTGCCTCCGCCTTCGCCCACAAAGGCGGCTTGCATGTCTCGGCTGTTTTGAAAAACCCGGAAACCTACGAACATATTGATCCCGCCCTGGTCGGCAACAGCCGTCAGGTTCTGGTGTCCAATCAGGCCGGCCGCTCGAACATCCTGGCGCGGTTGGAGGAGGTCGGCATCGACTTCGACCCCAAGGACCGGAAAATCAACCGTCTGTTGGACGACGTCAAACAGAAGGAGTTCGAGGGTTATGCCTATGATGGGGCCGAGGCGAGCTTCGAGTTGATGGCCCGGCGCGCTTTGGGCGAGGTGCCGGAATTTTTCGGTGTCGATGGTTTCCGCGTGATGGTGGAACGGCGCCACAATGCCAAGGGCGAGTTGATCACCGTGTCGGAAGCCACGGTCAAGCTGTCGGTGGATGGCCGGCAGATCATGTCGGTGGCGGAGGGTAACGGCCCGGTCAATGCCCTGGATAACGCCCTGCGCAAGGATATCGGCAGTTTCGCCAAATATATCGATGATCTGGAGTTGGTGGATTTCAAGGTGCGGATCCTGGACGGCGGCACGGGCGCGGTCACCCGTGTGCTGATTGAAAGCGCCGATGGGCAGGGCCGGCGCTGGTTCACGGTTGGGGTCTCGCCCAACATCGTCGATGCCTCTTTCATGGCGTTGGTCGACAGCATCACCTACAAACTGTTCAAGGATGGCGCGGAAGCGCCCTGAGCCATCGTGGCTGGTACCGATTCCACGAAAGATGCGGTGGCCGTGGGGCCCAGCCCGGCCGTGATCCTGGTGCGGCCGCAAATGGGCGAGAATATCGGCGCGGCGGCCCGGGCCATGAAAAACTTTGGCCTCGATGAAATGCGCATCGTCGATCCCCGCGACGGCTGGCCCAACAAAAAGGCCCATGCCATGGCCAGCCGGGCCGACGATATCCTCGACAATGCGGCATTATTCGATAACACGCCGGCGGCGGTCGCCGATCTGCATGCGGTCTATGCCGCAACGGCCCGCAGTCGCGAGATGGAGAAGCCTTGCCTGACGCCGAGAGAGGCCGTGGCTGACATGCGCCGGCGTCTCGGCGCGGGGCAACAGCTTGGCATATTGTTCGGCGGCGAAAAGGCGGGCCTGGACAATGATGACGCCACGCTTGCTCAGTCCATCATCCAGATTCCCGCAAATCCGGCGTTTTCATCCCTCAATCTCGGCCAGGCGGTGTTGCTGGTGGCGTACGAATGGTTCACCTTCGGCCCAGTTCCCGAACCTGAGCCCGCCGGCGATGGCCTGCCGGTCACTCTGGACGAATTGCATTTTTTCGAAAACCGCCTGGAGGAAGAGTTGACCAGTGCCGGTTTTCTGAAGCCGCCTGAAAAACGCCCCTCCATGATGCGGAACCTGCGAAATATCTTCCGCCGCGCCGATCTGAGCGGTCAGGAGGTACGCAGCCTGCATGGCGTTGTATCGGCCCTTATCCGGCGTGAAGATGACTAAGATTCCGCCTACTTCATTGGTTGACTTAGGCGAACGGATTGGTATAACTCGCGCCAACTTGCGCGCTCCCTCCTTTTAGATGGATTGGTTGTCCGCGCACGACTATTCAAGCAATTCAGGTTGAGAGACGGAATTAGATGACGAAGCGACTGCGCTCGAAATACAAGCTGAACCGCCGGTTGGGCGAAAATCTCTGGGGCCGCCCGAAAAGCCCGGTCAATAAGCGTGACTATCCGCCCGGCCAGCACGCCCAGGCGCGCCGCCGCAAACCGTCCGATTACGGTATCCAATTGGCCGCTAAGCAAAAGCTGCGCGGCTATTACGGCAATATCACCGAAAAACAATTCCGCCGTACCTACAACGAAGCGGTGAAGGTCAAAGGCGATACGACCGAGGGTCTGATCGGCCTGTTGGAGCGGCGCCTGGACGCGGTGGTCTACCGCATGAAATTCGTCCCCACGGTGTTTTCCTCCCGCCAGTTCATCAACCACGGCCACATCCTGGTCAACGGCCAGCGGGTCAATATCCCCTCCTACCGGGTCAGCGAAGGCGACGTGATCGAGATCAAGGAGAAATCCCGCGAGATCATCATGGTGCTTGAGGCTTTGGACTCGAACGAACGGGACGTGCCCGAATACATGGAAGTCGATATCGGCAAACGCCGCGGCACGTTCGTGCGCACGCCAAAGTTCGCCGAAGTACCCTACCCGGTACCCATGGAGCCGAACCTGGTGATCGAGTATTACTCGCGGTAATTTGTCATAATCTTTTGCGTTGTCGAACGGCGGCGCAATTGGCAACATAGAAGCTGTTCAGCATTAAGACTGAGCAGCTTTTTTGTTGGGAGATCGAGCCATGAGGAAGTTGATACTTTTCACAATCATTATGGGCGTGTCGTTTGGCTTCGGGCAGTTAGCGATGGCCGATATGGCGACTGTTGACGCGCTAAAACAGGCATTGTCGGGCAATACAATCGAAGGAAAGAACCGTCACGGCACACCCTTACGCGTGCTCCATGCCACCAATGGCACAACCATTTTCGAATTGAAAAGCGGCGGCTTTTCGGATCGCGGCAAATGGTGGGTCAAGGCCGATGGCGTTGTTTGCTACCAGTGGCAAAAGATTGGCAAAGGCAAGGAACGCTGCAATACCAACGCTCACATCGACGGCGAGGGACGGTTTGTCAGCACTGCGGTGAACGGGAAGACCGGCAAATTGAAAATCCTCAAAGGCAACCAAATCGATTTCTAACCGAGAGCGGTGATGTCGGGGTGACCGCATAGCCACCTATCCCGGCACCTTCGCTGTAATTACGGACATGTAGTGGGTTCGGCTTTCGGGCAGTTGGCCGCTTAACACAGTCTCATTTGCCTGCAGGCCGGACAGCTCGATATTCACGTCGATGAAGCCGGCGTCGGTCAATTCCTGTTCGATATTCAGCTTTCGGACCGCGTGGGTAAAGGGTTCGTTGTTGCGTGCGGCATAGCCATCCAGCAGCCAGGCATCGATGGTGCCGCCCGGCGTCAGATACATATCGTACATGGCGAAAGTGCCGCCCGGTTGCAGGACGCGCCGGCCCTCGGCCATGATGCGGCGCAGGGCTGAGGGCGGCACTTCGTGGATCAGCCAGTGAGAAGTCACCAGATCGAAACGGTCATCCTCGAAACTCATGTCCTCGCCGTTCATTTGCCAATAGTCGATCGCCAGATCAGCCTCGACCGAACGTAAATGCGCCAGGCGCACAGCTGGCGCGCTGACATCGCAGCCATGCACCTCCGCCCCCGGCATGGCGCGTTTGAGGGCCCGGGTTGAGGCGCCGACGGTGCAGCCGATATCCAATACGGTGGCGGGCGCGTGACGTTCCCGCATCAGTTCGCCATACCAATTCAGCGGCGTGTCGGGATCCAGCATGGAAAAGCTGACGGACGAAGTCGCCCATTCATAGACAAAGGCCGTTTCTTCCGTATCCCAGACGCCGCCGGGCATCTGGTGGATATCGGTGTCGGAAACATAGGCCGGCATTGCCATCCCGGCGTCCAGATGCAGGCGGTCGGGATGCCGGGCCGCGCCATCGTCGAGAATTCGGCGCAATCGTTCGCGCTGCGGCGTCAGCATCCGGGCCATGCCCCAACGGCCTTGATATTTTACCTGCTGGGCCCGGCGCTCCAGCCAGCCATACAGCTGATAGGCCCGCGATGGCCGCATGCTGTGTTCCAGGCTGTCCACATCGTTGGCGCCGGTTTCGGCGGCCTCGGCAACCACGCGGCGGTAAGGCGCCTCCTTCCAATAGAACTTCAGACTGCGCGCGTAGCTTTCGCTGGTTTGCGCGGAAAAATCGATCTCTGGCCGTGTTGTCATCTGGCCCAATCCCTATTCCATTTCCATGAAGCCGCGGACATCCAACGCCGCGTCGGGTTCCAGCCAGGGGCGCAGCAATTCCGCGCCGAAGACTTTTTCCTCCCGTGCCTGCCAGGCTCTGTGCGTTTCGGATGCAGCCGCATCCGCTAGGATATCGTCGGTTACGACGCCCTGGTTTTCCAGCGCCACGGTGAGCCGGTTGACCATGGCCTTCAGGACATAAACCTCGCCGCCCAGGGCCGTGATCACACCCAGAAGACGCTGTGTGGTGTCATCCTTGAAAAAATCCAGATCTATAAGATCCGCCCCGGTTGCCTTGTTAGCCTCGGACATTGTGCTGGTTCCTTCCCCAAATCCGTATCCCAAATAGGTTTGAGGTTACGTTAGCAGCAGCGTGGACGAGCGGCAATGTGGCACGGTATTGCTCCCGACACGGCGTTGTCGGTGCCCGAATTCATTACCCTCATGCTCAATATGATGATTAATTGAGGCCTCGGCCATCGCGGCGTCTTGCCGCGCCTCGCGGTCGGAAAATGCGGCTACAATGGTGGTTGCAATTGGTAAAGAGGTTTCGTGGGGTAGGACGATGGGCGTTTCGTGGATTGAGGTTCTGGTGGTCGGCGTGGTCGCGAACATCGTCACGGATATCTACGAGTTGTTGCTGGAAAAAAGCCTGGGCAAGACGCGGGATTGGCATCTGGTGGGCCGCTGGGTGGCGGATCTGGGCCGGGGCGTGTTCCGCCACGGGGCGGTGGAGAATGCCCCGGCGAAGCCCTATGAACTGGCCCTCGGTTGGGCCTTTCATTATTTGGTCGCCATACTGTTCGCCCAGATCTATCTGCAATTCATGGCGGCGGTCTTGGAACAGCCCCCCGGCCTGGGCAGCGCCTTGACATTCGGCATCGTGTCCGTTGTAGCGCCTTGGCTGGTCCTGATTCCCGGCCTGGGCGGCGGTTTCTTCGCCTCGAAAACAGAGCGGCCCAACTTCGTCCGGCTGGCAAGCCTTTCGGTACATGCAGTCTTCGGCCTTGGCCTCTATCTCGGCGTCGTGGTATTCGCCGCCATATGAGTTTGCAGGATGGGGAGGCGCGCGCCGTTCTTATGCGGGCGGTGCTGTATATGGCGGTTGCGACGTTTCTGTTCGCCACTATGAACGCCTTGGCGAAGTATATCATGATCACACCGGGCGGTGCTTCGATTGGCGCCCTGCAGGTGACGTTTTGCCGCTATCTGTCAGGCACCATATTTCTTTTGCCCGTTCTTCTTTGGGCCAGGGTTGTGCCGCGAACCCGGCATCCTGAAAAGTATGCTCTGCGCGCGGGCTTCGGCGCGGCGGGCGTAGTGTTGATGTTTCTTGCCTTTCAGACGATCCCGCTGGCCAACGCCACCGCCATCGGCTTCAGTTCGCCGATCTTCACAATGATCCTGGCGGTTTTGTTTTTGGGCGAGCGGGCAGGGCGGATGAGGTGGCTGGCCGCTGCAATTGGATTTTCCGGCGTCATCGCCATCGCCGGGCCCGATGGTAACGTCCTCAACACGGGATCATTGATCGCCATAGCCTCTGCCCTGTGCATGGGGGTGGAGGTGGCGGCATTAAAGTGGGTGTCGCGTCTTGGCGATAAACCCCTGGTCATGCTGTTCATGGGAAATTTCCTCGGTGCCGTGCTTGTCGCCCCGTTCGCGATACCGACCTGGGTTTGGCCCGAGCCATGGCAATGGCTCCCCCTGGCGGGAACCGGCCTCGTCGCCATTGTTGGGCAACGCCTGACCTTGACCGCCATGACGACGGCGGACGCCAGTTTTGTTGCGCCATTACTTTACGCCACGATGATATTTTCCGGACTCTACGGCGTTCTGTTGTTCGGCGAGGTGCCCGGATGGAGCCTTTATGCCGGCATGGCCCTGATCATCGCCAGCGGTCTAATGCTGGCCCGCTCCGCCCGCTAGAGCAACCCGCGGTCAATTGGGTTCAATTGACCGCGGATAAGTTGCTCTATCTTAAAGGTTTTAGCGCATGGCGACGCGTTCAATTGAACGCGACATGCGCTAGTGCATGCGCAGGCCGCCGTCGATGCGGATGGTTTCGCCGTTCAGCATGGGATTGGTGACGATGGTTTCCACCATGCGGGCATATTCGGAAGGATCGCCGAAGCGTTTGGGAAAGGGAATGGCGTCGGTCATTTCCTTCATATATTCCGGGCGCAGGGTGCCGGCCATCGGCGTCATGAAGATGCCCGGCGCGATGGCCATGACCCGGACGGCATGGCGGGATAACTCCCGCGCCATGGGCAGGCACATGGCCGCGATGGCGGCTTTCACCGCATTATATGTTATGGCGCCCGGCGGGCCGTCATAGCCGGCGATGGAGGCGGTATTGATCAACACGCCGCGCTCCCCCGTCTCCGGGTCCGGATCGCACTCCGCCATGTCGGCGGCGGCCAGGCGGCAGATATTGTAGGTGCCGACCAGGTGCACATTGACGATGCGGGTATGATGGGCCAGGGGCGCGGGGCCATCCTTGCCGACCATCAGGCGGCTTTCCGCCACGCCGGCGCAACAGACCGATATTTGCGCCGGGCCGTGGGCATCCCGCGCGGCCTTGACCGCCCGTTCGCCCTGTTCCTCGGACGAGACATCGCATTCGAGGGCGATGCCGCCAATCTCCGCCGCGACCTCCCCAGCCTGATCCATATTGACGTCCAGGATGGCGACCTTGGCGCCGTTTTTTGCCAGATGCCGCGCCGTCGCCGCGCCCAGGCCGGAACCGCCGCCCGTGATGATGGCGGAAAGACCGCTAATTTGCATGTTACTTGCTCGCGCCGATAAAGCCGTGCGCCTCGATCTCAACCGCCAGACCGGGGCGGGCCAGGGCGGAGACTTCCACCAGCGTGGAACAGGGAAAATCGCCGGTGAAGAATTCCCGGCGCGCCTTCCAGACCTCTTCGCGGCGGCTGATGTCCGTGACGAATATGGTCACCTTGATAATGTCATCCATGACTGCGCCCGCTTCCTCCACCAGATGCTTGATCTTGGTGAAGGTTATGCGGGCCTGTTCATAAACGTCATGGCCGCCGGCGATTTGATCATTTTCATAACCCGAAACACAGCCGGCGACCTGGAAGAAATCGCCATGCACCTTGCAGTTTGACCAGGTTTCGGGTTGCGGTTCAGCGACTTCATTTGACGTTACCCTGTGCATGATTACAGCACCGCCTTGGCCAGAACGTTCAGTTCGGCGGAGGTGTTGCAGCGGGCCAAAAGGCTGTCGACCTTGCCGGATGCCTTCCATTCCTGCAGGCGCTCGGTGATCTTGCCCGCCGGGCCCGTCAAGGCGACCTGATCGATCAATTCGTTCGGCACCGCGGCCAAGGCCTCGGCCCTGCGGCCGGAGAGGAAATGATCCTGAATTTCCACCGCCGCCGCCTCATGGCCCAGGCGCTTGGCATAATCGTTGTAGAAATTCTTGTCCCGCGCGCCCATGCCGCCGATGTAAAGGCCAAGGTTCTCGCGCGCCGGCTGACGGGCCGCATCTTCGTCATCGTTCAGGTTAACGCCGCAAAATGGCGTGATGGTGAAATTGTCCAGGCTCTTGCCGCCGCCCGCCTTGGCGAAGCCGTCGTTCAAAGCATCTTCGAAGACATCGAAGCGGTCCGGATTCATGAACACCGGGATCATGCCGTCGGCGATTTCCGCGCTGACCCGCACCCCAGCCGGCGCGATGGTGCCGGTGACAATCTTCAGCGGCGATACGCTGTGCAGAATGCCTTTCAACGGCTTGCCCAACCCGGTGGTGCCTGCGCCGGTCTTGGGAATTTGATAATGGAAGCCGTCATAGGTCAGGGGACCATCGCGGGCCTCGATCTTGCGGATGATTTCAATATATTCCCGCGTCCTGGTCAGGGGGCGGCCATAGGCCTCACCGTGCCAGCCTTCAATCACCTGCGGACCCGATGGGCCGATACCAAGGATAAAGCGGTCGCCCGAAAGCTGCTGTAGCGTCATGGCCGTCATCGCCGCCATGGCTGGCGTCCGGGCCGACATCTGGATAATACCGGTGCCGACCTTGATCTTGCTGGTCTGCGCCAATACCCAGGAGGCGGTGGATATCGCATCCGATCCCCAGGCCTCCGATGTCCAGACCGTATCGAAACCCAGATCCTCGGCCTCCCTGATCAAGTCCATATCAATTTGGATCCCGGCGCCGCTTCCCGTGCCCATGATCAATCCCAGTTTCATAACGCGACCTCCTCGGTGAAAAACTTATTTCAGCCAACTTATCCCCTGTCGGTTGCCGCGCCTAGTGCCAATCATCTAATCTGCCCCGTATTGAATTTGAGTATTGAATGTCACGAGGATAAAACCCCCATGCAGTTCGGATTGATGATCATGGCCCGTGGACCGGGTGTTAACGGCCCGGGCTTGAGCGCCATGGCCCGCGCGGCGGAGGCGGGCGGCCTGGACTATCTGGCCTTTAACGATCATGTGGTGGTGCCGGGCGGAATTTCGTCCAAGTATCCCTACAGCAATGACGGTACCTGGCCGGGCGCCGCGGTCGGCGAATGTCTGGAGATGCTGACGGCAGCTGCCTTCATCGCGGCGGCGACGGAAAAAATCAAGCTGTTGACCTCTGTCATGGTGGTGCCGCACCGCCCCGCCATGCTGGCAGCGAAGATGTTGGCCACGGTGGACGTGCTGTCGGGCGGGCGTCTGACGGTGGGGGCCGGTGCCGGTTGGATGCGCGAGGAATTCGAAGCCCTGGGCGTGCCGCCGTTCGACCAACGCGGAAAGGTGACGGACGAATATATCGCGGCCTTCAAAACCCTATGGACCGAGGCGGCGCCCGCCATGACAGGCGAGCATGTCAATTTCGATAATGTGGTGTTTGAGCCGAAGCCTTTGCAAAAGCCCTATCCGCCCATCTGGATTGGTGGCGAAAGCGGCGCCGCGATCCGCCGTGCCGCGCGTATCGGTGATGGTTGGTATCCTTCCAACCACAACCCGGCGAATTTGTTGGATACGCCAGGACGATATGCCCACGGCGCGATCCAACTGGATGTCGCGGCGGACAAGGCGGGCCGCGATCCGAAGGAAATCCACCGCGCCTATCTGGCATTTCGTCCGATCAATGGCAAGGTTCGGGAGGGTGACAAGCGCCATGCCTTGACGGGATCGCCCGAAGCCATTCGTGATGATATTGGCCAATTCGCGGAACTCGGGGTAGAAACCATGGTCTTTTTCGTCGCCGGCGCGGAATTGGGCGAAATTATTGACGGGATCGCCTATCTGACTGGCGATGTACTGCCTAAAGATTGATTGAAGGAAATTCCATGACGGACAAGAAGTATTCCATTGCCGTGATCGGCGGTACGGGGGCGCTGGGGTTCGGCCTTGCGCTGCGCTGGGCCAAGGCCGGCCATGAAATCGTAATCGGCTCCCGCGCCCAGGAGAGTGCTGATAGGGGAGCCGAGCGGCTGGCCGCCCTCGCGCCGGAGGCCACGGTCAGCGGTCTCGAAAACAGCGCCGCGGCCCAGGCGGCGGAGATCGTGGTTCTGACGGTGCCGTTTTCCAACCAGGCGCCGATGCTGGAGGCGATCAAGCCCGGTTGCCAGGGCAAGATCATGGTCGATGTGACCGTGCCCTTGCAGCCGCCGAAAGTGCGCACGGTGCATTTGCCCGAGCATGGCTCCGCCGGCAAGGGCGCGCAGGTTTTCCTGGGCGACGGCGTGCGTGTGGTTTCGGCCTTTCAGAATGTGGCGGCGGATCATTTGACCGATCTGGAGCACGAAATCGATTGCGATATCCTGGTCTGCGGCAATGATCCCGAAGCCCGGCAGATTGTCGTTGGTCTGGCGGAGGATGCCTCCATGCGGGCCTGGCATGCGGGCCGGATCGAGAATTCCGTGGTCTCGGAAGCCTTGACCTCGGCCCTGATATTCATGAACAACCGCTATAAAATCGCGGGCGCGGGCATTCGCATCTCCGGCGCGCCGGGGTCGGCGGAAAGCGGAGATCACTAGCGCCCATGAAGACGTCTCGTATGCAGATGGTCGCCTTGCCGGATATGCCCATGGTGCGTCCCGGCGATGATCTGGCGGCGCAAATCGCCGATGGCCTGGAGCGCGCCGAAGAGCGGCTACAGAATGGCGATGTGCTGGTTCTGGCGCAAAAAATAGTCTCCAAGGCGAACAACCGCATTTTCGATCTGCGCGACGTCACGCCGTCGCCGGAGGCCGAGGCTCTGGCGCTTGAAGTCGACAAGGACCCGCGCCAGGTGCAATTGGTGCTCGATGAGTCGGTTGAGGTCGTGGGCAAGGTTCCCGGTGTCCTGATCGTGGCCCACCGCCTTGGCATCGTCATGGCCAACGCCGGGATCGATGCCTCCAACGTGGAACAGGCCGACGGTTCCGAGAATGTGTTGTTGCTGCCGGAGAATCCCGACGCCGATTGCCGCGAGATAAGGCAATCCCTGAAGGATCGCCATGGCGTTGAGGTGGCGGTGATCATCAATGATTCCGTCGGCCGGGCCTGGCGCCAGGGGACCATGGGCCTGGCCATTGGTTCCGCCGGTCTGCCGGCACTGTGGGATCTGCGTGGCGAGCCGGACCTGTTTGGCCGGGAGTTGCTGGTCAGCGAGGTTGGCTTGGCGGATGAGCTGTCCTCCGCCGCATCCATCCTGCAAGGTCAGGGCAATCAGGGACAGCCGGTGGTTCTGATCCGCGGCGTACAGTTTCCCGACTCCGAACAGGGGGCCGACGCGCTGCCCCGCCCGGCTGCACAGGATATGTTCCGCTGATGGGGCAGGGGCCCGTCATTGCGCTTTCGGGCGGCGTCGGCGGCGCCAAACTGGCGCTGGGTCTGTCGCGCCTGGATTTAGGTGACGAGCTTTTGATCGTCGCCAACGTGGGTGACGATTTCGAACATCTGGGTCTAACCATTTGCCCGGATCTGGATACGGTGACTTACACGCTGTCCGGATTGAGCGACCAGGAAAAGGGCTGGGGCCGAACCGATGAAGGCTGGCGCTTCATGGAATCCCTTGGCCAGTTGGGCGGCGAGGATTGGTTTAATCTGGGCGACCGTGACCTGGCGCTGCACATCATGCGGACCCAGGCCCTACGCAGCGGTGAAAGCCTGACCGCCGTTACCCGGACCATTACCCGGCGTCTGGGTATAGCCGCGCCTATCGTGCCCATGACCGATGATCCGGTGCGCACAATGGTTCAAACCGCTGACGGCCCTTTGGCCTTTCAGCATTATTTTGTCCGCGACCGTTGTGAACCCGTTGTCACCGGTTTTGATTTTACCGGCATCAATAATGCCCGCCCGCAAGCGGATTTCAAGGCGGCGCTAAGTGATCCGGATTTGCAAGCCATCGTCATTACGCCGTCCAATCCCTTTGTCAGCGTTGATCCGATCCTGAACCTGCCCGGCATCAGAGACACCCTGCGTGCCGTGGCGGCACCCGTGGTGGCGGTTTCGCCTATCGTAGCCGGTCTGGCGATCAAGGGCCCGGCCGCCAAGATGATGCATGAATTGGGCATGCCCACGACCGCCCTGGCGGTGGCCGAACATTATGGTGAACTGCTTGATGGCTTCGTGCTTGATCATGGTGATGGGGATCAGGCCAATGCCGTGGCGGCCCTGGGGGTGCGACCCCTGGTCACCAAGACCGTCATGGAAAGCCTTGAAGACCGGGAAAATCTGGCCCGGGAGGTGCTCGGGCTGGCCCGGGACATCGGCAACTGATGTGGGCCGTGGTGCCCATAAAGGGCTTCGATGCCCCGAAACAGCGCCTGGCAAGTGTGCTGTCGCCGGAGGAACGCAGCGCCCTGGCGGAACATATGCTGCGCGATGTGCTTGCCGCATTGGTGGATTTGGACGGAGTTGTTGTCATTAGCGGAGACGAGGCCACCCTGAACGCTGCCCGCTGGTCCGGCGTCAGGGTGATGCGAGAGAGGCAACCGGGCGGCTACAGCGCCGCCGTGCGTCAGGCCGGTGAGGCGTTGGCGGGCGAGGGGGTCGCCGCCATGATGCATGTCCCCGGTGATATTCCGCTGATTACGGGAGCGGAGGTGGCGCAAATCGCCGATTTGGTATCCCCTGAACCCGGCGCCTGCGTGGTACCCTCCCATGATCACGACGGCACCAATTGCCTGGCCCTTTGGCCGCCTGATCTGTTGCAGCCCGCCTTTGGTCCCGATAGTTTCAACCGCCATTGCCAATTGCTTCGCGACAGCGGTGTCGAACCAAACGTGCTAGAATTGGATGGTTTCGCCTTGGATATTGACACGCCGGACGATCTGCGGCTGTTTTGTGCGGGGCACGGTGATTGTGGCAGTTTGCAGTATCTGCGGGCATCGGGCATAGCCGCCCGCGTGTCGCAGGATTAGGGGATTGTTTTTGGATGAGTTCCATGACGGAAATTGAGGTTTGGCTGGGACGACGCCGACCGGATCGGGCGGAGGCTGCTGCCCTCGCCGGAATTTCCGACCTGGACGGCTTGCAAGGCGCCGCCGCGAAGCTTCGTGATCAGACCCACGGTCGCTTGATCAGCTATTCTCGCAAGGTGTTTATTCCGCTGACGCAATTGTGCCGGGATGTTTGCCATTACTGCACTTTTGCCCACCCGCCGCGGCGTGGCCAGCGGGCCTACATGACGCCGGACGAAGTTCTTGCCGTGGCGCGTGCGGGCGCCGAGGCAGGCTGCAAGGAGGCGCTGTTTACCCTGGGGGACAAGCCTGAATTACGTTATCGCGTGGCGCGCGAAGAATTGGCCGAGTTGGGCCACGAGACAACGCTGTCCTATCTGCGCGCCATGGCTTTGCTGGTGTTCGAGGAAACCGGCCTGTTGCCGCATTTGAATCCCGGCGTGATGGATGAAGGTGAACTGGCGTCCCTGCGCGAAGTCTCGGTCTCGCAAGGCATCATGCTGGAGAGTATTTCGCCGCGCCTGATGCAAAAAGGCGCCTGCCATCACGGCTCTCCCGATAAGGACCCCGCGGTTCGTCTGGCCACGATCGAGGCGGCTGGTCGGTTGGCGATACCTTTTACGACCGGAATTCTGATCGGCATCGGTGAAAGCCGGGAAGAACGTATAGAGGCCTTGCTGGCCCTGCGCGACCTGCACGATCAATACGGCCATATCCAGGAAATTATCGTACAGAATTTCCGTGCCAAGGATGATACTCGCATGGCCGACTGGCCGGATGCGCCCATTGACGAGCTGCGCTGGAGCATCGCCGTCGCGCGGCTGATATTCGGCCCGGCGATGCACATCCAAGCACCGCCCAATCTTAGCCCCGGTGACTCGCCCAGCCTGATTGACGCCGGCATAGATGACTGGGGCGGTGTTTCTCCGGTCACCCCCGATCATGTGAACCCGGAAGCGCCCTGGCCGCATCTGCGCCAACTGGCCGACGATACGGTGCAGGGCGGTAAGCATCTGGTTGAACGGCTGGCGATCTATCCCGACTACGCCCAGGATGCCCAGCGCTGGCTTGATCCGGCATTCGCGCAGGCGGTGTTGAACCGGGTCGATGCATCAGGCCTGGCCCGTACCGATACCTGGTCGCCGGGGATCGACATGGCGCCACCCGTGGCCATCACCACCGCGAGCCCGAATGTACCGGAGTTGGATCGCTTGTTGAGCCGCGCCCAGACCGGCGAGACATTGGCGGAGGGGGAGGTCGAACGCTTGTTCGCGGCCCGTGGCGGCGAGGTTGATGCGGTCTGCCAGGCGGCGGACGCCCTGCGCCAATCCGTTAATGGGGATCAGGTCTCCTACGTCGTGGTGCGGAATATCAACTACACCAACATCTGTTATTTCAAATGTCAGTTCTGTGCCTTTTCCAAAGGCAAGTTGAGCGAAAACCTGCGCGGCCGTCCCTATGATCTTTCACTGGAGGAAATCGGCCGCCGCGTGGCCGAGGCCTGGGACCGGGGCGCGACGGAAGTCTGCATGCAGGGCGGCAT
>JABIRL010000272.1 GCA_018667855.1 Rhodospirillaceae bacterium | reverse complement strand
CGGCTCGGATGGTTCGGGCAGCGGGTCGGGCCATCATTCAAAAGGTTCCGGCAGTGGTTCCGGGCATGGCTCTCACGGCTCGCATGCTTCGGGTGGCGGCGGGGATCTGAGTTTCAACGATTATCTCGATGGCGGCGCGGGCAATGACATCCTCTATGCCCAGATTGGCGATGATGTCGCCAATTATACTTATGGCGAAAATATCGGCGCCTCCGATATCTACGACGGCGGCGCCGGCATTGACCGTCTGGATCTGACCTTCACCCAGCAGGAATGGCAGGATCTGAATCCGGAGCTGCAGGCCGAAATCGACGAATATTTAGCCTTTGTCGAGGCCCATACGGATGCCGAGACCGGCGAGGCCGATGGCGCCGTGTACCAGTTCAGCCTGTTCGACCTGGCCGCCAGCCGGTTCGAGGATGTGGGCATCATCATTGAGGGCGAGCCGCCGGTCGACCCGGTGGATGCCGTCAACGACATCATGACCGTCAACGAGGAAGATGGCGACACGGCGCACGCCACGGTGCTCGGCAATGACACCCCGCTGAGCAGCATCAACGAAATTCGCCTTGTGACACCGCCCACGGCGGGCGTTTTAACCTTCAATACAGGTACGGCCGGCAATCCCGACGGTACCTTTAGTTTTGATCCCGACGGCCAATTCGATAATTTGGCCTACGGCGAAAGCACCACGGTTTCATTCGTCTACGAAGTCGAGACCGCTGCCGGCGCGACTGATCAGGCGACCGTGACGATCACGATCGTCGGCGCCAACGATGCGCCGGAAGTGACGGCCGAGATTATTTCCTCGCGGACCGAGGATGAAGCTAATTTCAATGTCAATCTGCTGGGCGGCGCCACTGATCCCGACGATGGCGCGACGCTGAGTGTCTCTAACCTGACATCAACCGGCGAAACCAGCGGTTTCACAGTGTCCGGCAGCATCGTTTCCGTCAACCCAAACGCCTACAACCACTTGAAAGTCGGCGCCAAGGAAGTCATCACCTACAACTACAACATCATCGACGGTAAAGGCGGCAGCGTCTCCCAGACGGCGACCATTACCATCCACGGTGTCAACGACAAGCCTGTGGTAACGGCGGCGATCACGGCGGGCGCCGGCGAGGACGATCCCAGCTTTAGCATTGATTTGCTGCAGGGCGCTTCCGACGTCGACGATGACGCGGTTCTGAACGTCACCGACCTGATCCTGACGGGCGGTGATGACAGCGGTATCACGGTGACCGGCAACGGCCTGACCGTGGACCCGAACGCCTATAATCATCTGGCGGCCGGCGCCAGCGCGATCATAACCTATTCCTTCAATGTCACCGACGAACACGGTGCATCCGCCGCGCAGACAGCGACCATTACCATCATCGGCGCCAACGACGATCCTGATGTAATTTCGGAGATCGCGGCTGTGCGGACCGAGGACGAAGCCATATTCTTGCTCGACTTGTTGGAGGGCGCGACCGACCCCGGCAACGGCGCGCCGCTGAATGTGGCCGACCTCACTTTGATGGGTGGCGACGAAAGCGGCGTCACGGTGTCCGGCAACAGCCTGACCGTCAATCCGAATGCCTACAATTCCTTGGCGGTCGGTGACAGCGAGGTCATCACCTACAGCTTCAATATCGTCGATGGCGAGGGCGGCAGCGTTGCCCAGACGGCGACCATCACGATCATCGGCGTCAATGACGACCCGGAGGCGACGGCGAATTCAGCCACCACCTCCCAGGACGGACCCGCGGTCACCTTCAACGTTACCGGCGATGATACCGATGTGGACAACGGCGATATCCTGGCTGTCTCGTCGGTCGATACGACCGGCGTGCTGGGCACGGTCAGTTTCGCCGGCACGGACATTACCTATGATCCGAACGGCAACTTCGATTATCTGGCATTCGGATCCTCAACCACTGAATCTTTCATCTATACGGTGTCCGACGGCAACGGCGGCTATGACACGGCCGATATCACGGTCACCATCAATGGTGTCAACGACGATCCGGAACCGCAGGACGATTACGGCGCGACTGACGAAGAAACGGCAATCGACGTGGATGTGCTGGAAAACGACAGCGATATCGATGTTGGCGACGGCCTGGTCGCCACAGTCGGCGCGACCAGCACCAATGGCGCCACCTTGTCGGTCAATCCCGATGGTACGATCAATTATGACCCCAGCGGTTCATCAACCTTGCAGGCGCTGAATACGGGCCAGTCGCTGGTCGATACCTTTACCTACCAAGTTTCGGACGGCAACGGCGGCACGGCGACGGCGACCGCGCATATCACTGTTGAAGGCATGAATGAAATGATGACCTTCGACGACCTGACCGGTTTTCCCTTGTCATATTCCGAGGGCGGCATGACCGTGACTTCGAAATGGGAAACTTCACCGGGAGATTTCAATACACCGCATGTTCATACCGCCGGCCCGGATGACGACCGCGCGATACTGAACCATTCGGGCTGCTGCTCAACGCCGTATGAGTTCCGATATGCCGACGAGAGTGGCGATGCCGCGAATTTCACTTTTGTCAATTTTCTCAACCATGCGGGCACCGGTGAATGGACGTCGTCCAGCGGCGGATCTTACACCCCGACCCAGAACGGTTTCAATGAATTCGGCTCCGGCTTTGAAAATGTTGAGTGGGTACGGTGGAGCAAGAACGAAGATGACGATTGGACCAACGATAACGTCATCGAAGATATTGAATGGTTCGTGTAGTATACCAGCGCCTTGAATCGAATTTGAATCGAATTTGTTCGGCCTGAGCGGGGCGTATGACTGGTTTTGCTTCCAATGTTCCTGATTGCCGGGTCTGCGCGGCGATCAGAGACTGCAAATATTCGATCCTCTTCGTGGGATTATTTAGTTTCTGCGAGAATCTGCTGATGCTCGCGGTACCGCTCTACATGCTGCAGATTTATGACCGTGTTCTGACCAGCAATTCCACCTCGACGCTGCTGTCTCTCACCTTCGTCACCGTCATGGCCTTGGGCGCCTTGAGCATTCTCAGTCTGGGCCGGGCCCGGGTGCTCTCGTCCGCTTCCGATTGGCTGGACCGGCGTTTGTCGCCCGGTTTGTTCGAACGGGCCATCCAAAGTCGACTGAAATCAGGCGGCTATGGCACGGAAGCATTGGACGATCTGGGAACCGTACGAAGTTTCGTAACCAGTTCAGGCATGTCGTCGTTTTTTGATCTGCCATGGACTTTCGTATTTATCGCCGTCTCTTACGCTCTGCACCCCACGTTCGGACATATGGCCGTGATGGCGGCGTTTTTGCTGGTCGCGATCGCGCTGTCAGGCGAATGGTTGTCCCGAACGCCGGTCTTGATGGCGAACCAGGCCGGCATGATTGCCCGCCGCCGCCTGGAAGCCACGGCGCGAAACGCCGAGGTCATCGAGGCCATGGGCATGATGGGGCCCGTGCAACAAAAATGGGCCGAGTTCAATAATAAGAAGCTGGAGCTGCAGGCCATCGCCCAGCGCCGCTCGCTGGTATTCTCGGCCCTTTCCAAATTCATCCGGCTGGCGGCGCAAATCATGACCCTTGGGGTCGGCGCCTGGCTGGTGCTTGGCTCGGAAGCCACCGGCGGCGTGATGATCGCCGCTTCCATCATATTGGCTCGCGCCCTTGGCCCCATAGAGCAAACCATTGGTTCGTGGCGCTCTGTCGTGGGCGCGCGGGGCGCCCTGCAGCGACTCAAGGCCTTCGCGTTACAGCATGAATACCGCCCCACGGCCATGCCCCTGCCCGCACCGGCCGGTTGGGTCGATGTGGAGCAGATCGTCTTTCGCTCCTCCGACAACCATTCGCCGCCGATCCTGAAAGGGGTAGGTTTTCAACTGGAACCGGGTGAATCCCTGGCCGTTATTGGCCCCTCGGGAGCCGGCAAGACAACGCTCGCCCGCCTTTTGGTGGGTGCGGTACCGCCGTTTTCAGGCGTGGTACGCCTGGACAGTGCGGATACCTTCAGCTGGGACCGCTCGCAAATTGGCGACTTCGTCGGATATTTGCCCCAGGACATTGAACTATTCTCCGGATCGATTGCTGAAAATATTGCCCGCATGGGGGAGGTCAATTCAGACAAGGTGATTGAAGCGGCGAATTTGGCCGGCGTTCATGATCTTATTTTGCGTCTGCCGAAAGGCTACGACACCGAGATCGGTCCGGATGGACAATATCTTTCGGGCGGCTATCGCCAGCGCATTGCCCTGGCCCGGGCCCTGTATGGCCCGCCGCGTCTGGTTGTGCTGGACGAGCCGAACTCGAATCTTGATGGCGAGGGAGAGGCGGCCCTGGCACAGGCGCTCAAGGCCTTGAAAAATGCCGGCGTCACCGTTGTCGTGATCACCCATAAGGTCAATCTGGTCCAGAACGTGGATAAGATTCTCTTTCTGCGGGAAGGCATCGTTGAACGGTTCGGGAAACGACAGGAAGTCCTGGCCAATCTGATGGAGAAACGAAAGGCCGCCGTCGCCGCCCTGGAGCCGGCGGAATAATGACCCTGTTAATCGGGAACGCCCCTGATGAATCGGCCCGCCCGCCGCTGCTGCGTCCCGCCGCCATGGGCATCATCACCATTGCCGTGTTCTTTGGCGGTTTCGGGTTGTGGGCGGCCTTGGCGCCGTTGGCCAGCGCCGTGCTTGCCAGCGGTGTTGTGATCCTTGATTCCAGCAGCAAGACCGTGCAGCACCTTGAGGGCGGCATTATCAATCAAATCCATGTCCGTGAAGGCCAACAGGTCGCGGCCGGGGATCTGCTGGTCGTCCTCAGCAACATTCAATCGAAAGCCGCATGGGAAGTCTTGAATATCCGTTATCTGACCGGGCTGGCCGAACGGGCCAGGCTGATCACCGAGCGGGACGGCGGCAAGGCTGTCAAATTCCCCAAGGAACTGCGCGGCAACGATCAGATTTCAAAAGAATTGCGCAACGGGCAGAATTCCATTTTCAAATCCCGCCGGCTTTCAATCCGCAGCCAGACGAAGATCCTCAAGCAAAGGATCGCCCAGCTGAAGGAGCAGATTACCGGGCTCCTCAACGGGATCGACGCCCAGCATCGCCAGGCCAGTCTGTATGGTAAGGAAATCGAAAGTATTCGCAGTCTTGTCGCTAAGGGTTTTGGCCGGAAATTGCGGTTGGTAGCCCTGGAGAGAGAGGCGGCGGAAGTTGACCGGGAGATCGCCGAAAGCATGGCCGAAATGGCCCGGGCCGAGCAGCAAATCGGAGAAACCCGCTTGCGCATCAACGATATCCGGGTCCGATTGTTGAACGAGGCGACGGCGAAATTACGGGATGTGGATGAAATCGTTCTCAATGCCCGGGAACGCCTGGTCGCCTCGCGCGATGTCCTGCGTCGGACGGAAGTGCGCGCGCCGGTCGATGGCCAGGTCATGGAACTGGCCGTCTCCACCATCGGCGGCGTGGTGCAGCCAAGCCAGCCGCTTTTGACCATTGTGCCCATCAATGTGCCGATCGTCGTCGAGGCGCTGGTGAAACCAACCGATATTGATGATGTCCATCCGGGACAGCCTGCCCAAGTGCGGCTGTCAGCGTTCAATTTCCGCACCACGCCGTTGTTGGTGGGCAAGGTGGAATCGGTCTCCGCCGATGCCATGGAAGACGCCCGCAGCGGCGCCCTGTTTTATAAAGCCCGGGTCCGCCTGCCCGTGGATGCGGCGCAAACGCTGGGCCAGGACAGAACCATTGTCCCCGGCATGCCGGCGGAAGTGCAAATTCAAACCGCCACCAGGACCTTGCTGGATTACATGCTCAGTCCCATATTGGCGCAGTTGGAAATCAGTTTTCTGGAAAAATGATCCGCGCGTCGCAGTCGGGTCTGTCACCGCGACCCCGAAAGCGAAATCGGAAGCGAAGTCGGTCATGGACGATTTTGGTTGGGATTCCAAAGTGTTGCGGGACTCGCCGTTGACCGCCTAGGCGGTTCTAGGTCAATATGGAATTTCCAGAATCGAGGACCGCCGATGCAGTCAATCCCAACAGAAATGATCGCTGAAATCTCCGGTGATGCGCTTCGCGGCGCACCGCAAAAATATAGCGATCAAATCAAGCACGTGATCGGAACGGGTAAGGTCGTGTTGGTGCGCGGTTATCTTGACCGTGATGCGGTGCATTCCGTGCGAGAAACGGCCGTTGCACTGAACAGGGCGCAACCGGCAACCGAGGGAAAATTGATCTATCGTGACGGCTGTGACGATATCCACAATCGGGAGGCGCCCCAATTTCGTTTTCGTGACCGTATTCGGGCCAAATTGGAGCGGCGCTCCCTGCGATTTAGAAGGTTTCATGGCTATAAACTGTTTTTGTGGAACAAGCACGATGACCATTGCGACCAAGCAATCCACGATATAATTCTGCTGCGAAACCGCCTTTATGGAGCTGAGCCCGACTTCGCCGTTGATATGACGAAGGGCTTCTTCACCATGGTATGTGTGCAACACTACGAACGCGGCGGCGGCTATCTTACCGAACACAGTGATGCAAATTTCCATGCGCGCCAGGGATTGGTCACACATTTTGAAATTATTACCCTACTCAGCAAAAAGGGCGTTGATTACGATGAAGGCGGCTTGTTCGTGCGCTTAAATGGCCGGAAAGTGAGTGTGGACGATTTTGCGGACCCCGGCGATCTGGTGATTTATGATGTTAAGCAGCCCCATGGTTGCGCGGCCGTGGATGCCGGAGAAGTTGCCGATCCGGAAGGCAGGCGGGGCCGTTGGATCATGCTGGTGCCGCCATACAGCGTTGCCGATTTTCTCGTTACCTGAACCCCGGCCGCGGCATTACTTCGTATTTCAGGCAATGGGCAAGAGGCTGTTCATTTGATGGCCGAGATTAGAGATGCAAATAGCGACGATGTGCAAGACATCGTTCCGTTCCTTTGCCAATATATGCCAGGCAACCGATCGGCGGCGCATTTCGAAAGGCTGATAGCCTACGACTGGGCGGAACCGAATGGCTCAATCGGCCAATTGTTGGTCGACGAAGGTGCGGTAAAGGGTGTTTTCGCCGCCATTCGGTCACGTCGTTTCGTCAATGGACGATGGGAAAATCTTTGCAGCCTCGGCCCATGGTGTCTTCATCCCGATTATCGGAATTTCACACTGCCTGTGGTGCGGGCGATGGTCGCGGACAAAGACACCACCTATACGGCATTGAGCCCGACCAGTGAGATGCAGGCATTCTGGCAAGGTCTACGTTGGCGGGAATTGGACGACGGCAAGGAAGTTGTATTGCCTTTGGCCGGGTTGTTGCGCCGGTCGATCGACCGTCGTGTCAACGTACTGACCGCAGCCGAGGATATCCTGTCACATCTTGGCGGAGAGGAAAGCCGCCTATACCGCGATCACGACCGCAATGGCTGCATCTGCGTGTTACTCAAATCGCATGACCATTTCTGCCTCGTCATCGCGGTGTACCGTTCCTGGAAACGATTCGGCTATGGCGATATCCTTTATGCATCGGATTGGGACTTCCTTTGGCGTCATGCAGGCGCCATATCGGCTGTTTTCGCGAGGCGAATGCGAACGGTATTTCTTGGGATCGATCGCCGCCGTTTGCCGGACCGCCTCCGCTGGTCTTGGCCCCAGGACCGCAAGACTTTCTTTCTGTCTCCGACCCTGATACCCGATGATATTGACGGTCTTTACAGTGAACTGGTTCTCAATTATGGAAGACCATCCGTCGTGGTTCAGCGAACCTGACCAGATTAAGGGATAGTGCTGTGTCAAGTGTTGCCATCCAATTGCGCGACGTATTTGCAAACGTACTCAAGATTGCCGCTAGCGACATCGTCGACGGGACCTCACCCCAGGATGTCGCGACATGGGATAGTCTGGCGACCGTCGTTCTTATTGGAGAAATTGAAACGCATTTCAGCATCCAGTTTGATTTTGACGAGATGCTGGAATTTGAGAATTTTGGTTCAATTGCGAATTTGGTCGAGAAGAAATTTGTCGCCGCGTGATCGCCGGTCGGCGCGGGCATTGAAGGAAAAAAAATGAGTGATGGGTCGTCCCTTTCAGATAAACCTGATGTGAGCATTCTCGAGTGTACGTTGCGGGATGGCAGCTATGCGGTAAATTTCCAGTTCACCAGCGCCGACACAGAAGATATCGCGACGGCGCTTGATGAGGTTGGTTTCCCCTTTATCGAAGTCGGCCACGGCATCGGTCTCGGTGCTTCTGAAGCGGGATTGGGAGAGGCGGCGGAGAGTGACGAAAATTATATGAAGGCCACCGCGTCCGCGGTCAAACGTGGTAAATGGGGGATGTTTTGCATTCCCGGTGTCGCCACGCTTGAACATGTTGATATGGCCCGCGATTACGAGATGGATTTTATCCGCGTCGGCACCAATTTTAATGAAGCGGAATTAGCCGCCCCCTTTGTCGAGCGGGCGAAGAAATATGGCATGTTCGTTGCCACGAATTTCATGAAGTCCTACGCTGTACCGCCAAAGGAAATGGGCCTGGCCGCCAAGGCCGCTGCCTCTTACGGCGCCGATATGGTCTATGTGGTGGATTCCGCCGGCGGTATGCTGACCCAGGAATTATCAACATACTTCAAGGCCGTGCAGGATGTGACCGATGTTATGTTGGGCTTTCACGGCCACAATAATTTGCAGCTCGCGGTTGCGAATTCCCTCATGGCGGCGGAAATGGGCGTGGCGGTGGTGGACTCGTCATTACAGGGATTTGGCCGCAGTTCCGGCAATACCCCCACTGAACTGATTCTTTTGAGTCTTCTTCGGGCGGGTTTTAATCAGGATATCGATCCCATCGCGGTGTTGGATATTGGTGAACGCTGCGTCCGTCCGCTGATCGATGCAAAGGGTCTGGATTCCCTTGATATGGTCTGCGGATATGCGCAATTTCATTCCAGCTACATGGGTCTGGTGCGGGAGATGTCGAGCCGCCATAAGGTTGATCCGAGAAAATTGATCATCGAAATTTGCCGCCACGACCTCTTGGCGGCGGAACCGGAATTTGTTGACCAAACAGCCCGGAACATGGCTGCAAATGCTGCTGCAAGCGACGTATCAACAGCAAGATTCCGGATGGAACGCTATCACGGCCAGGAAGAAATGGTGCCGTCATCGGAACAGGCAGATGACGCATAGCGCCTTTCGCCATTGGCTTGACAACAATTCCGTCGGACTTAGACAGAGTATTGCCTCACCGTGACGTATTCCAAGGCCATGGCCGCGGTATTCGCCCGGCAAGCTAATGCCGAATACCTGATTGATGATGTTACCGGACGGCGTTTCAATTATGGCGACTGGCTTGCCCTGGCGGAGCGCATGGCGGATGGATTGGCGGACCGCGGCATTGGGCGCGGTGACCGGGTTGCCATGGTGTTGCCGAATTGCTGGGAATTCGCGGCGTTTTATTTCGCCTGTCTGCTGCGCGGCGCCGCGGCCGCGCCTATCAATCCGGACCTGGGCGACGAGACGATTGAATACCTCATTAGCCATATCGCGCCTGGCCTTGTTCTGACATCGACGGACCTTGTCGGCAGTCTTGGTGAGGCGCTGCGCGGTCAAGTTAGTTGTGCTGTTGAGGCAGTGGTTTTGGAATCAGTGGTTCTAGAAACCAATGATGGTGATATCCCTGCGTTCGACCCTGGCTCGCTTGCTGAAGCCGGCGGCGCTGCCTCCGCGGACCCTTGGCGGAATGTCGACGACGAGGCTGTGTTTTCAATCTGTTTCACCTCGGGGACCACGGAACGGCCGAAAGGCGTTGCCCATTATGTCGGCGGGTTGCTTGGTAATGCGACGGCATTCAACGAGGTCTATGGGTTCGATGGAGGGACCCGCATGGCGCATTACTTCCCCATGGCCTATATGGCTGGTTTCCTCAATACCCTGTTATCGCCGTGCATGGCTGGCGGGTCTGTCCTGCTGACTGGAAAATTCGGCCCCATGACGCCGTTAAAATTCTGGCGCACCTTGCGCCAGCACGATGCCAACACCCTGTGGGTGTCGCCGACGATGTTATCCGCCGTCATGGCCCTGGATCGTGATCCCGATACGGCGGAGGGCGTGGGAGGCCATATCAAGACGATTTGTGTCGGGACCGCGCCGCTGCCGGCATCGTTGAAGACGACGTTCGAAGATCGCTACGGCGTCACGCTTAATGAAAGCTACGGCTCCTCGGAGCTATTGTACATCACGGCGGTGAGCGATTCCGACCGTCAGTCTCCGGGAACCGTTGGCGTGCCGTTGCGCGGCGTTGTTGCGCGCATCGTAGACCATCAGGGGAACGATCAACCCGCCGACCATGAAGGGGAAATCAGGTTACGCTCGGACTATTCATTTGCCGGCTATGTCGATTATGCAAATGGTCGCGTGGAGCCATATGCGGCGCAATCCTGGTTCCACACAGGCGATTCCGGTCACCTCGACCCCGCCGGCCGTCTTTTTGTCACAGGCCGGATCAAGGACATCATCATAAAAGGGGGCATCAACGTCAGTCCCCGGGCCATTGAAGAAATCCTGCATCGGCACCCTCAAGTCCAGCATGTGGCGGTCGTCGGCGTGCCTCACGAGTTTTTTGGTGAAGACATCGTGGCGGCAATTGTGGTGTCGGAACAGACGCCCGGCAACAGTGTTGACTTGGCCAAGGAACTGCAAGACATATGCCGTAGCCGGCTGTCGGAAGTGGAAGTGCCGAGCCGCATTGAATTTCTCAAGGAGCTGCCGTTGAGTTCCACCGGTAAGGTTCAAAAGGCTGAACTTCGCCGGTATCTTGCAAACGGAACATAGAGTGATCGGACTATTAATGAGTATCGGATACATCCTAGGGAAATGTGTCCGTGGCGATCAAAATTTGGGAAGGTGGCGCCGCAAAGGTGACCAGGAAATTGAATGAGCAATATGAAAGTCGTCGACCTTACCTTTAACATTGAACAGGGAATGACGACGTTTCCCGTGCCGTGGCACCCCCATGTGGAAATCAATATCATGGGGCGGTTGGGTATCGAAAAGCGCGAGACACGGCGCCTGGTACTGGGTACCCACACGGGCACCCATTGTGATGCACCGCGCCATTTCATCGAGGGCGGACGCACTATTGACGAAATGGAACCCGAACTGCTGGTTGGCGAAGCGGCCCTGATTGATCTTCGCGATGTGCCGGAAAAATCCGAGGTCGGGCTGGAGTTGCTACAATCAAGAATGCCTGACGAAGTGCCGAGCCGGGTGGTTTTGCGGTACGACTGGTGTGGCCATTGGGGTGATATGAGCTATTACAGCGATCATCCCTTCCTATCCGAGGCGGCGGCGCAATGGTTGATCGATCAAGGGGTGAAACTGCTGGCCATGGACACACCCATGCCCGACAACCCGGAACATGGCATGGGCTGTGACATTGATTCCCCCATCCATAAGATCATTCTCGGCAATGATGCCATGCTGGTTGAATATCTCTGTAATCTGAAAGAACTCAACGGTCCCCGCATCCACTTTATCGTTGCCCCGATCAAAGTGCGGGACGGTGACGGCGCACCGGCGCGTTGTTTCGGATACGATCTGAATTAATCACTGGATTCGCGCAAACTCGTTAGATCAAACTGCATAAAATTGGAATCAATTTTGTGCAGTTTGATCTAACGGATTTCTATTTCCGATCCATGGCAAAACGCCGACCAGTTAGTATGTTGACATATCATATGATATCATACTAAATACTCAATCGTGATTATTAGTGATTGTGCCGAAATGAAGACCGCTGCCCAAGGTGAAACTCTAAAAGCCTCCGGTATTCTTGCCAGGACCAATTGGGCGCGAAATCCCGGCTTTATCATCCATGACTTGCAACGCCTGATCGTTCAGGTGGTGGACGATGAAATGGAACAGGTCGGTCTGACCAATGCCCAGCTGCGGGTTATCCTTCATCTCAATCATCGGGAAGGGATTACCCAGGTCAATCTTGGTGAGGAAATGGGCATCAAGAAGGCCTCCGTCGGTGTGCTACTGGAACGTCTGGCGGAGAAGGGCCTGGTTACCAGGCGGCCGGACCCTGGCGACCGCCGCGCCAATCTGATCTATCTGAGCGAGAAGGCGCGCGGCCTGCTGGAGCCGATTTATGCAGCCGGCACTGCCGTCATGGATGGCCTGCTGACCGGAATGAGCGAAGCAGAGACGGAGCAGCTGGTGGATCTGCTGTTGCGGGTCAAAGCCAATGCCCGGAATATGTCCCAAAGAATAGAGGTCGAGTAAAAGTGGTTAGCGAAACTTTATCAACCGGCCTGGTCGGCCATCGGTTTGAGCCCATAACGACTTCCTGGAATGCCAAGGATGTCATGCTGTATGCGCTGGGCGTGGGCGCCAAGCCGGCGGCAGAATTGGATTTTTTATACGAAGGCACTAAGAATGATGGCCCTCTGGTGCTGCCAACCTACGCGGTGATCCCGGCCATGCGGGCCATGGGCAATCTGCGCCATGTGGTCAAACTTAAGATCCAGCGCCTGCTGCATGGGGAACAGGGCATCGAATTACTGCGCCCTTTGCCCGCCAAGACCGAGATCACACTGGAGAGCGAAGTCTCGGAGGTCTGGGACAAGGGCAAGTCGGGTGTGATCGGCGTCTCGGCCCTGGGCAGTGACGCCGACGGTCCCTTGTTTAAAAGTCATTCCACCTTGTTCTATATTGGTGGCGGCGGGTTTGGCGGCGAGCCCGGTCCTTCTACCAAGGACAAGAACAGACCGCCCGACCGGCAACCGGATCTGGTGGTGGACTACGCAACCCAGCCGGAACAGGGCGCGCTGTATCGTCTTTCTGGCGATCAGGTGGCCCTGCATATTGATCCCGAATTCGCCCGAAAGGCCGGTTACGAGAAGCCGTTCATGCATGGCCTGTGCACCTATGGTTTTGTCGGCCGCGCCATTTTGCACGGGCTGTGCGGCGGTGATCCTGCCCGTTTCAAATCCATGACCGGACGTTTTGCCGATACGGTGCAGTTCGAGGATCATATCATCACTAAATTCTGGCATGACGGACCGGGCGCCGCCATCCTCCAGGTTGAGGATCAAAGCGGCGCCGTGGTCCTGAGCCAGGCCCGCGCCACTTTTTCGGAATGAGATGATGAAATTTTCCGAACGCCTCGCCGGTACGCCATCAGGGAATGGTGCCTGGCATTTCCAATTGGCCGAGGAACTGAACGGTGGTTTCGGCGGTACCAATGGCGGCTGCCTTGCCGCGATCTGCGTATTCGCCGCCCGCGGCGTGGCGCCGGACCGCAACCCAATTGGCTTGGACAGCCGTTTCATTCGAAGCTTCCGACCGGGCGCCGCGCGGGTTGTGCCAACAGTCCTGAACGCCGGGCGTACATTGACCACGGTCAGCGTCGATATTTTCACGGAAGAGGACAAGCTGGCGACACGGAGCACGATTTCATTGGTTGCACCGGAAGCCTTGGCGGTGTTGTCCCAGGTCCAGGACCAGGTCCAGGCGGAAGAGGGCGCGCTGATGGCCTATGGTGATGGCAAGCTGTGGCGCCATCCAGGCAAGAACTTTCGCATTCCGTTGATCGATACTTTCGAGCCGCGATATCTGGGCAAACGAGACGGCGCGATCGCCACGGGCGTCAAAGTAATCTGGGATGATCCCGACGCAAGTGCCGAGGCCGCCTGTATAGCGGCGGATATTTCGGTTGGACCGCCGGTGATGGGACAACTCGGCCGTCAACGAATAGCCATACCAAATCCCGATCTGTCCCTCCGTTTTAGCGGCGGGGTAGCGGGTGGTGACCACATGGTCTCTCTCTGCCGGCTGGAAAGCCTGACCGCGGGTCTCGCGACGACCTCTCTGGAAGTCCGCGCCGACGGGGCATTGCTGGCAGTCGGCATATCAACGACCACTTGCCTGAAAGGCGACTAATCATGGCATGTAAAACCACCTTCGCAATGACCCTGACGGCTCCCCGTGTTTTGCAGCCCAGGGACATTCCACTGCCCGATATCGCCGACGACCGCGCCCTGCTGCGGATTGAGGCCTGCGGCATCTGCGGCACCGACTGCGAACAGTTTGAAACGGGTATGCGGGTGCCCATGCCCCATATTCCAGGCCACGAACCATTGGGCGTGATCGAGGATATCGGCGATGGCGCCGCCAAGCGCTGGGGCGTCGATGTGGGCGATCGGGTGGCGGTGGAAACCTTGTTGTCGTGCCATATGTGCAAACGCTGCCTGGTCGGCGAATATCACCTGTGCGCCAACCGGCAGGTCTATTCCACCATTCCCCTGGCCGACGAGCATGGCCTGTGGGGGGCCTACGCCAATCACATGGTGCTGGATGCCCGCACCATATTGCACAAGATGGATCCGTCAATCCCGGCCCAGGTGGCGGTGATGTATAATCCACTCGGCGCCGGGTTCCGCTGGGCCGTGGAAATTCCCAACACCAAATACGGCGACAGTATTCTGATCATGGGGCCCGGACAACGTGGCCTGGCGGCGGTCATCGCGGCCAAATCGGTAGGCGCCAAGACCATTATCGTCACCGGCCTGACGGCGGATCATGCCAAGTTGGAGCTGGCCAAATCGTACGGCGCGACCCATGTCATCGACATTGAAAACGAGAACATCAGAGATCGTATCAAGGACATCACCGGTGGCGAGGGCGTTGATACGGTATTGGATGTCACGCCGGGCGCGACCGGCCCGATTGAGGACGCCATCAATGTGGCCCGGGTCGGCGGCACGATTGTTCTGGCCGGGGTCAAGGCGTTCCGCCCGGTGGCGAAGTTCGTCTCCGATAAGGTGGTATTCAAGGAGCTGCGCATACTGGGGGCGTTCGGCGTCACATCGTCGGGCTATCGCAAGGCCATCGATCTGATACACAGTGGCGCGGTGGCGCTGGAAAAAATGCATACCCATGATTTCGCGGTGGCGGACGCGGAATTGGCGATCCGCACGTTGGGGCGCGAAATTCCCGGTGACGAATCGATCCATTCCTGCCTGATACCGGAACATTAGGACCCGCCGTTCCATGAACCTTGCCAGCTTACAAGAGGCCATCTCGGCCGCCATTCCCGATACGGAATGCCTGATTTTCGGCGACCGCCGGTTCACCTGGGCGCGGTTCAACGACCGCACCCGGCGCCTGGCGGAATTCATGCGGCGGCGCGGTCTGGGCCTGCATGCCGAACGGGGCGGGCTGGAGAATTGGCAGTCCGGTCAGGATCACGTGGCCTTGTATATGTACAACTGCAACGAATACCTGGAAGGCTTGCTGGCGAGCTTCAAATGCCGGGCCTCGGCCGTCAACGTCAACTACCGCTACCAGGATGACGAACTGATCTACCTGCTGAGCAATTCCGGCGCAAAGGCGATCATCTATCACGCCCGCTTCGCTGAAATGCTGGCCGGTCTGCGGGACCGGCTGCCCGATATTAAAACCTGGGTACAGGTTGATGACGGCTGCGGCGCCCCCCTGTTGGAGGATGCCGTTGACTACGAAGCGGCCCTGGCATCCTGCCCGCCCGCGCCCATGGATGCCGACTGTACGGACGATGATCTGTTCATCATCTACACCGGCGGCACCACGGGCCTGCCCAAGGGCGTGCTGTGGCGGCAAACCGATATTTTCTATGGCCTGATCGCCCAAACCCCGGTCGGGACCAGCCAGGATCAGACCGTCGCCGATGTACACCGCCGGGTCGTCGGCGGCCGTCTGGGAAAGGCCATGCCACTGGCGCCCATGATGCATGCCTCCGGCACTTGTATGAGCCTTGGCGCGATGTTTCGGGGCAGCGCCATTGTCATCCAGAAAACGGTGGACCGGTTCGATGCCCGGGAAGTCGTCCAAACGTTCGAGCGGGAGCGCATTACCCAGGCGACCCTGATCGGCGATGCTTTCGCCATACCTTTGCTGGCGGAAATGGATAATGGCAATTATGACCTCTCCGCCATGTCCATGATCAATTCCGGCGGCGCCATTCTTTCGCCCCGCAACAAGGAACGGCTGCAGGCACATATGCCCGCGATGTTGCTGGTCGATGCTGTTGGCTCGTCCGAGGCCGGGCGCATGGCCATGAACCTCAGCCAGGGCGGCAAGACAAAATCCTCGATCGATTTCGACATGGATGTGAACGCCTGCGTCGTCAGCAAAGACCGTGGCCGTATCCTTCAGGCGGGCGAGGACGACGTCGGCTGGGTGGCCCAGAACGAACCGGTGGCATTGGGATATTTGAACGACCGGGAAAAAACCGAAACCTCGTTTCCCACCATCAACGGTAAGCGCTACGCCATACCCGGCGACCGGGCCCGTATGAACGCGGATGGCAGCTATCATTTCCTGGGCCGGGATTCGATCACCATCAACTCAGGTGGCGAGAAGATTTTCGCCGAGGAAGTGGAAGCCGCATTGAAGACCCTGCCGGGCATACTGGATGCACAGGTGGTTGGAATTCCCGACGACACTTGGGGCCAGAAAGTGGTCGCCATAGTTTCTTCATCCAATGTCGTGGACATAAATGAAACCCACGTGCGGGACCATTGCAAAAGTCTGATCGCGGACTACAAGGCACCCAAGACCGTTATCTTTGTCGATGAACTTTTCAGGGCGCCCAACGGCAAGGCCTCTTATGACTGGGCCCGCGGGGTGGCGGCAGAACACGCGGCGGAAAACGTGGCGGGGCAAGCGTAATGGATTTTTCCGACACCGCGGCGGAGGCTGCTTTCCGCGCCGAGGCGCGGGCCTGGCTGGATGCCAACGTCACGCCCAAGGCGCATCCCAATCAGACCTGGGCTTCCGTCCTTGAGGACAAGTCCCGGGCCAATATCGTCCGCCTGTGCAAGGCATTTCAGAAAAAGCGCTATGACGATGGCTGGGCCTGTCTGCATTGGCCGAGGGAATATGGCGGGCGGGGTTGCAGCGCAATCGAACGGGTGATCTTCGGCCAGGAGGAAGTCCGCTATATCGTACCCCGTGGCGTGGTTGAGATCGGGCAGGGCATGGCCGGCCCAATCCTGATGAAATACGCCACTGACGAACAAAAAAACCGTTATCTGCCGCCCATGGCCAAAGGCGAGGAAATATGGTGTCAGATTTTTTCCGAAGCCACCGCCGGTTCCGATCTGGCGGGCTTGCGCATGTCCGCCGTCCGTGACGGCGATGACTGGATCTTGAATGGCGAGAAGATCTGGACATCCGGCGCCGACTACAGCGACTTTGGCATTACCGTCGCCCGCTCGGACCCGGACGTGGCAAAGCACAAGGGGCTGACTTTTTTCTTTATCGACATGACGACGCCGGGTTTGAGTATCGAGCCCATTCGGCAAATATCCGGCAGCTCCAACTTCAATGCGGTGCGTTTTGATGATGTCCGGGTGCCGGATCATCAAAGGCTGGGTGACGTGGGGCATGGCTGGAAAGTAGCGCTGGCTACATTGATGAATGAGCGGGTCTCGGTCGGAGAAGCACCGGGCCCGGATTTCGAACAGATCTTCGCCTTGGCGCAGAACGTGGAACTGGATGGCCGGCCGGCGATCGAGGACCAGGCCGTACGCGCGCAGCTGGCGCAATGGTATTGCGAAACAGCCGGCCTGAAGAATACCCGCATGCGCTCCATCTCCGCACTTTCAAGGGGGGAGACGCCGGGGCCGGAAAATTCCATCGCCAAATTGGTCAGCGCCCGCAAGGCCCAGGAGATTGCTTTCTTCGGTACTGATCTGATGGATCAATGCGGTATCGTCTCCGACTTGGAGCTGGTGCCGGGCGATGGCCGTTTTCAACAATCCGTCTTGCAATCGCCGGGCATGCGCATCGCGGGCGGGACAGATGAAATCCTGCGCAACATCATCGCCGAGCGCGTGCTGGGCCTGCCGCAGGAACCGCGACCGGACAAGGGTTTGACATTCCGGCAAATTCCCAACGGCCAGAAAAAGTGATCAACGATATGAGCGGTAAAATTATTCTCGGCGACAGGACAATAGCAACGCCCGACATGCTGGCCCGCGCGGCCCGGGCCGCCACCGGCCTGAACAGCCTGGTTGACGTGGGCGAGGGCGATACGGTGGCCATCCTCATGCGCAATGATTATCCGTTTCTCGAGGCAACCTTCGCCGCGGATTTTCTCGGCGCCTACGCCGTCCCCGTGAACTGGCATTTCAAGGACGAGGAGATCGCCCATATACTGACCGATGCCGGCGCGGACGTCCTAGTCCTGCATGCTGATCTGTTGGCGGGTTTGGATTTATCCGTCATGCCGGCTGGCCTGAAGCTGCTGGTCGCGGCGACACCGCCCGAGCTGCAATCCGCCTATGGTATCGACGCGGGAAAATGTGATGTTCCCCATGACCAGGTCAATTGGAGTGAGTGGCTGGAGGCTTTTGAGCCCTGGTCCGCGCCGCCGCCCGCCCAGCGCTCCTCGATGATTTATACCTCCGGCACCACCGGCCGCCCCAAGGGCGTGCGGCGGCAACCCATGCAGCCCGAGCATCACAAATGGCTGGCCGGCCGCCAGGGGCTGATCGGCGCGGCACCCGACAAGGTCAATCTGACGAACGGGCCCATGTATCATTCCGCGCCCAATGCACAAACCCTGTCTACAATCCGCGGCGGCGGCACCTTGGTATTGCAGGCGCGTTTTGAGGCCGAGGATCTGTTGCGCCTGGTCGAAAAGCACAAGGTCAGCCACATGCACATGGTCCCGATCATGTTTGTCCGGCTGAGCAAATTGCCTGATGAGGTCAAGGCCCGTTATGACCTCTCCTCCCTGGCATGGATCCTGCACGCCGCCGCACCCTGTCCCGCGGATGTGAAGCGGGTAATGATCGATTGGTGGGGGCCTATCATCAACGAATATTACGGTGCTACCGAAACCGGCATGGTGGTGTTCTGCAACACCGAGGAATGGCTGGCCAATGCGGGCACAGTTGGCAAAGCCTTGCCTGGCGTGGCGCTGAAGATACTGGATGATGAACGCAACGAATTGCCGATGGGCGAGGTGGGGGAGATCTTTGCCCATTTCGCCGGCTTCACTGATTTTACCTATCAGAACAATGACGCGGAATTCCAAACCAATCTGCACGATGGATTATTCTCCGTCGGCGATGTGGGATACCTCAACGAACGGGGCTATCTATTCATCTCCGACCGCAAGCGGGACATGGTGATCTCCGGTGGGGTCAATATCTATCCCAGCGAAATCGAGGCGTTGATCGTGACCCACCCCGGCGTTCGTGACTGCGCCGTGTTCGGCATTCCCGATGACGAATATGGCGAAGCCCTGGCCGCGGTCGTCGAGCCATCGTCGGAAGGCGCGGTAACGTCCACGGAAATACAAGACTTCGTGGGCGAGAACATGGCCCGCTACAAAGTGCCGCGGCTGGTGGAACTTGACAACGCCATGCCGCGAGAAGATTCCGGCAAGATCAGAAAGCGCGAACTGCGACAGAAATACTGGGAAGATTCGGGTCGCCGGATTTAGTGGTGCGAACCAAACAGAAGAGTCCTTCTGTTTGGTTCGCACCACGAT
>JABIRL010000269.1 GCA_018667855.1 Rhodospirillaceae bacterium | reverse complement strand
AGCCCAGCACCCGTACCATTTCGCTGTCATGGGCGCCGGCCTTGATCACCGCGCCATAGGGGGTTCGGTTCAGGAATGTCCACAGCAACCCGATCATGGCCATCGCGAAGATGGCCGCGAAGATGCGGTAGTTGGAATAAATCATATCGCCAAAGAAGAACCCGCCCGAGATGGCCTTGGGGATGGGCAGAAAATATTCCGCTGGGCCCCAGATTTCCCGAATGATCTCTTCCAGGACCAGAGCGGCGCCGAAAGTGAGCAACAGCCCATACAGGGGATCCTTGCCGTAAGTGCGGCGCAAGCAAAGCTCCAACCCCATGCCGACGACGGCGACCAGAGCCGGGGCGACAACGAGGGCAATTATATATCGTAAAACAATGGGTAAATCGAAATAGCCCGCCATGATCGGGTGCGTGATGCCGCCGTCCTGGCTCATCAACATCACCGCGAAATAAGCGCCCAGGGCAAACAGGGAGCCATGGGCCAGATTGATCACCTCCATCACCCCGATGATCAGCATGAAGCCAAGGGACAGCAGCGCAAATAGCAAGCCCAGGGCAATACCGTTCAAAAGGTGTGGCAACAACGATAGGAGGAAATCAGCCATGATCCGTCATCTTCTCACAGGTATCTTCTCACAGGCAGCCGTCAGCATTCACCCCAGGCCGGGCCCGGGATGGCCGTCAGGCGCGGGGCCGCCGCAATCGGCGACGACCCCGTCCTGTCAGAGATTAGCCTTGGTCGTAGCTGGGGGTATCGGCGAAGGCTTCCAGCTTGCAGACCGCATCCGCACTGGCGCGAACCGATTCCGGATCGGCGGCGGTGAGGATTTCGAAATAATCCGTCTTGTCCGCAGGCTTCTTGTTGCCGCGGGCAAGATAGACGGTCTGTTGCACATGATGCGAGTTCGGATCAATCACCGCGTCATGTGTCTGCATGCGGTCGGCTGCCGACATCTTGCGGCCTTCCAAGGCCTTGATGATCTTGGTGTTGTCGGTCCCACCGGTTTCCTCGACCACGCGGAGCAATTCCCGCATAGCGACATAGCCGTTGTAGGTGACGTTGCCCGGTACCGCGATGCGGGTCGTGGGGTAACGTTCCTGATAACGGGCGACGAATTCCTTGACGCCCGGCAGGTCCAGCAGATGATACCAGGTGGTGCCGAATACGCCGAAGGCGGCATCTGCACCCAGGCCGTAGACATCCGGCCAGTCCTGCTGGTTGTTCAGCCAGGCAGGCTTGCTGTCCAGACCCATGTCGCTGACCTGTTTGCGCATGACCTTGAAGTCATCGCCGCCGACAGCGGCCGCGACCACGTCGGGCTTCTGCTGCTGAATTTTCAACAGGATAGCGGAGAAATCGCGGGTACCCACGGGGATGGCGACTTCGTCGATGGCGTCGGCACCATAATTGGTGGCAACCATTTTGGTGGCCTTGTTGGTGTTCTGGCCCCAGACATAGTCGTTGTAGAGGAACATCCATTTCTTGCCGAAGGCATCGATGGCGTTCTTGGCCGCGGCGCGGGAGAAATTCTCGCCACTGCCGTCCCAGACGAACTTCACCCGGTGGCAGTTCTTGCCGGATTCCGTGGGCGAAGACGAATTGGTGTTGAAATAGACACAGCCGTATTTCTGGGCCACCTGGCTGATGGCATTTGCCGTGCCGGACTGGATCGCGCCGACCAGGAAATGTGCGTTCTCGCGGGTGATCAGACGCTCCGCCACGCGGGTGCCGGTCTGCGGTGTGGTTTCCGTGTCCATCCAGACATATTCGACCTTGCGGCCCAGAATGCCGCCCTTGGCGTTGGCCTCTGCAATGGCCATGATGGTGCCGCGCTTTTCGGCCTGGCCGGAGTTGGCGAACTGGCCGGAGGCGTCATGGGTCAGGCCGATCTTGATCGGCTTGGTGCCGGCGGCATGGACGCGATTGTTTTTCCACGGGCCAAAGAATGCCGTGCCGGCGCCGGCCGTGACCGCAGTGGCCATGGCGGTGTTTTTCAAAAGATTGCGACGGGTAATTTTAGAAGACATATCAGAACCTCCCTGGTTGTCGTCTTCGAATGCCCTGGTTTGGGAAACGCCAAATGGCGATCAGGGCGCCAAACTAGTTGTTTCGAAATCAGCCGGGATGGTGATTTCGATCACGGTGTAATCGTCGGAATACTCAATGACGCGATGTTCGATGCCCGGTTCCTGATACATGCAGGAGCCTTCCTCGAACCGGACTTCGCCGACGTCTTCGAAATGAACCCGGGCCCAGCCCTTCAGGACGTAGACCATCTGAAAGTCGAGATTGTGTGTGTGCAAATCACCGGGCTTCTCGTACGGGCCCGATGGCCGAATGACATGGGCGCGAACCTTGCCGCCCGTGGCTTCCACCATGCCGAGATCGCGATACTCGAAATAGCCGCGCAAACCGCCCTCAAACTCAGCGTCGGCGGCGTGCGAGACAAAATACTTACCCTTGCCGAAGCTTGGATCCAGCGCTGGCTGGTTTTTGTCTGCCTTGTTTTCGGTTGTCATGATCGCTCCCAAATGCAGGCTTCAAACACCGCCAAAAACACCATTCAGTGATTTTTGGAGACGTCGTTAGGAAATATAATATCCTATTTTTAAAAAAAATAAATAGGATTTTTCATTTATTTTTCTGAGTGAACTAAATGGCGGTTTTCCGCACCCATGAGGCAGTTTCGCATCTGATATCACAAACAGAAACAGAATAAATGGCTAAATTCAGCCCATAATTCTCTATGACGGGGGCTCCGATTAACATTATCGTCTTCTACAAAGCACGCATTTCATTGGTATTTTTCCGATTTAAATCACATTTTAATTGCGCATCATTTTGCATTCGCTTAACCTATGTCTTATATGTATGACGTGCGCCAAACCGGCGTACTAAGGAAAAAAGATTTGGCATGAATACTTTGATGGACATCAACGGCCTGCCCAGCAGCACCAGCGCACCGGCCCGGTATCCGCGCAGCGGCATCCACGGCACGATCGTTCATGCGATTGGCGGCGATATCGTCAACGGTGCGCTGCAACAGGGCCAAAGACTGCCAAGCGACCAGGAAATGATGGCCCGATTTCAGGCCTCCCGCACCGCCTTGCGCGAGGCGATGAAGGTGCTTTCTTCCAAAGGTCTGATCGAATCCCGGCAGCGCGCCGGCACCCGTGTACGCCCGCGCAGCGATTGGGACCTGCTGGATGTGGATGTCCTGTCCTGGCATCGACCCGAGAGCATCAGCGAATCATTCACCGCCGATCTGGTCGAACTGCGGGAGTTGATCGAACCCGTTGCCGCGAAATTGGCCGCGGATCGCGCCACCTCGGACGATCTTACCCGGATCGAGGCGGCCTATCTGCGCATGGAAACTTCCGTGGATGATTATGAAGGTTTCTATATGGCCGACGTGGACTTTCACCTGGCCGTGCTAAATGCGTCGCACAATCAGTTGGTTCAACGTCTGGCCGGCATTATCGGCACGGTTTTGGGACTAAGTTTCAGCTTGCAGAAAACCGTCCGCATCCCGCTACGGGAAAGTCTGGAATCCCATTACCAAGTGTTCGATGGCATTCGTCAACGAAATCGGCGCAGTGCCGAGCGGGCCATGCGCATCACCATCCGCCGGGGCCGTAATACATTGAGCCAACAACGCAAAGCCGTGCGGGATCAGGCTTTTCAGGCGCCGTAGTAGAATTCAAACATTGCCCAGACACCGATGAAAACGACGGCGGCGGCCAGGATCAAGCCAACCGCAACACGCATCATGAAGCCGAATTCACGCCCGACATCCCCCTTGATGGAGCGCTGCTTCCGCCCCACCTCGTGGTCTTGTTCCTGCAACTTATCCCAGTTCTCCAAGCGCTGGCGCACGCCCTTCAGGCCAAGAACATCCGTCGGCGGCACAGTTTCCCCCATCACAAACCCACGTACGCGGGCCAGGCCGATGAAGACAAGAAACGCGGCGCAACCCGCGGACAGAACGGTATAGAAAACCGTCTCCGACCAGGATGCCCACAGAGCCAGGGGCGTGATGGCGGCAACAATGCCGGCTATCGTCAAACCAGCTTCAATAAAGCCAAGAGCAATTCTAGACGGCTGCATGGACCTGTTCATGTGACCCCATCAATGATTTTGTTAAAATCCCGCACGGCGGCGGCGGGACCATCCGTATAACTCCATACACCAGCTACCACGGAAAGGAAATCCGCACCTGCCGCCACAAGCGGGGCACAGTTATCCATCGTGATGCCGCCAATGGCGACACAGGGCACTTCGAACAGCTCCGACCACCACTGGAGCAACTCCAAATCCGCCGTGGCCTTGGCCTGTTTCGTGTCCGTGGCGAAAAAGGCACCAAAGGCCACATAATCGGCGCCATTCTGTCCCGCTTCCATGGCCAGATGGCGGGAAGCATGACAGGTCACCCCAACAATATGATCAGCGCCGAGGATCGAGCGGGCCTCGCCATAAGGGGTATCTTCCTGACCCACATGGCAGCCATCGGCACCCATCTCGGCCGCCAGGTCCGGGCGATCATTGACCAGGAAGGCAACATCGTGTTGCTGGGCCATGGGCATCAACACCTCCACGGCCCGGCGTACGGCGTCATCCTCCGCATCCTTCAGACGCAATTGCAAGCAGGCCACATCGCCGCCGTCCAGGGCGGCGCGCAGATCCTCGGCGAACACCGTGGGCTCAAAACTCGGCGGGGTAATCAGGTACAGGCGGCAACGATCCGCAGCTTCACTCATTTACGCGGCATCCTGTTCCATATTTTCACTATATTCACCACGACGGGCCAAACCATTCATCCTGGCACGATGGGCGAGGGCTGCCTGCGCCGCCGGCACGTTGTCCGCGCTGCCACGCCAAGCTTGCAAGGCCGAGGCCTGAAGAGCACGGCCGTAAGAAAAACTCAACTGCCATGGCATCTCGCCCAAGCTATTCATGGCGTTCAAGTGCGCCGTTGCTTCCACTTCCGATTGGCCGCCCGAAAGGAAGGCGATACCCGGCACCGCACCCGGCACGTGCCGGCGCAGAACCTTGACCGTCATTTCAGCAACTTCGGCGACGCTATTCTGTTGCCCGCAGTGTTTGCCCGGCACAACCATATTCGGCTTCAGAACCATGCCCTCCAGCACAACATTCTGGCTGAACAGTTCCTGGAAAGTCAGTTGCAAGGCCGCCTCGGTCACTTCGGCGCAGCGTTCTATATCGTGGCCGCCGTCCATCAGCACCTCAGGCTCCACGATGGGCACCAGGCCGGCTTCCTGGGACAGCGCGGCGTAACGGGCCAGGGCATGGGCGTTGGCTTCGAGGCAGGCGCGGCTGGGCATGCCGGCGCCAATTTCAATCACGGCCCGCCATTTGGTGAAGGCGGCGCCCAGTTCAACATATTCCGCCAGCCGTTCACGCAAGCCATCCAAACCTTCGGTAACCTTTTCACCCGCCGAGCCCGCCAGGTCCTTGGCGCCGGTATCAACCTTGATGCCGGGCAGAATGCCCTTGTCCCACAGCAGCTTGGAAAATGGCACGCCGTCGCTGCCCGATTGGCGCAAGGTCTCGTCATACAGAATAACACCCGAAATATAATCCGACGCACTTTCCGTGGTGAACAACAATTGCCGGTAATCGCGCCTGTTGTCCTCGGTTGAGGGAACGTCGATGGTGTCCAGGCGCTTGGTAATGGTACCCGTACTTTCATCCGCCGCCAGGATGCCCTTGCCCGGTGCCACCATGCGCGCCGCGTTGGTAACGATATCCAGCTTGGTCATGTCAAAGCTCCCGATCCGCAGCTTTCAATGTATCTCTATCCTAGAGCATGTCGCGGCAGCGGGCCACAACATCAAGCTCGTCAGCGCCTGGATCATAGGCTTTCGGCGGGCGGGCCAGAACGTCACCACCATAGGCTAAGGCAATCTGCCGGACCTTTTCGCGCACCACGGCCTTGCCGCGCAGCACCAGACAGCGCCAACCTGCATGCAACGCCATTTGCGCCAGGGCGCCGTCATCGCCGCAATCCAGAATGGCCCGGACCTCCGCCTCCGGATGGCGCATCCACGCCGTTTCCACCATGGCCAGAAAAAATCCCGGGCCGCCGTAGGCCGCGGCCCCCGGCGCGGTCAGCAACGTGACCGGCAAATCCAATTCGGCCGCCGCCGCCAGGGCGCCTTCGGCCTGTTGCAGATTGTGAAAGATGATCGCGGACATGCCACAGTCATAGTCCGAAAGGGGGCTAGTCTTCCAGCGCCTTGATCCCCGGCAGGACCTTGCCTTCCAGCCATTCCAGGAAGGCGCCGCCGGCGGTCGAGACATAGCTAAATTCATCCGCCGCCCCCGCATGGCGCAAGGCCGCGACCGTATCGCCGCCGCCCGCGACGGAGGTCAATACACCCGCTTTGGTTTGGGCAGCCGCCGCCTGGGCGACCTTCACGGTGCCCTCATCGAATGGCGCAATTTCAAAGGCCCCCATGGGACCATTCCAAAGCAAGGTGCGACAGACCGTCAGCCGTTCCGCCAGATCCCGTACGCTGGCCGGGCCCACATCCAGGATCATCATACCGTCGGGCACCTTATCAACCGGCACCACGTCGCTGCCGGCGCCGGCCTTGAATTCCTTGGCCAGAACCACATCAACCGGCAGGACGATTTCACAGCCCGACGTTTTCGCCTGGGCCATGATTTCGCGGGCCGTATCGGCGAGGTCTTTTTCACACAGAGATGCACCGACGTTGAGGCCCTTGGCGAACAAAAATGTATTCGCCATGCCGCCGCCGATGATCAGCTGATCAACTTTGTCCAATAGATGACCCAGGACGGCGAGTTTGCTCGACACCTTGGCCCCGCCGACCAGGGCCGCGACGGGCCGTTTTGGATCGGCCAGGGCGGCTTCCAGGGCCGTCAGTTCCGCCTGCATTGATCGCCCCGCGGCACTGGGCAGCAAATGCGCCAAGGCTTCGGTCGAGGCATGCGCGCGATGGGCGCAGGAAAAGGCGTCGTTGACGTAGATATCGCCCAGAGCCGCCAGGCGTTGGGCAAAACTTTCGCTATTGGCTTCCTCGCCCGGATCGAAACGTAGGTTTTCCAGCAACAGCACATCGCCGCCGGCCATTCCGGCGACCGCGTCCGTCGCGCCCTCCATGTCGGCGAAAGTGACAGACCGCCCCAGCGCCGCGCCCAACGGGCCGGCCAACGGGGCCAGGGACATCTCAGGCACAACCTTGCCCTTCGGTCGTCCGAAGTGAGAGAGCACGATGACCTTGGCACCTTTGTCCGCCAGTTCGGACAATGTGGGCACGGCGCGATCAATCCTGGTGCTGTCGCTGACCTGGCCATCCTGCATGGGGACGTTCAGATCAACCCGCACCAGCACTCTGGCGCCGGCCAGCGCCAGATCATCCAGGACCTGCATACCTATGTCGCCTAGAGCTTGGCCAGGGCGACCGCCGTGTCGCTCATCCGGTTGGAGAAGCCCCATTCGTTGT
>JABIRL010000330.1 GCA_018667855.1 Rhodospirillaceae bacterium | reverse complement strand
TGGTGGGGCGGCTGCGCCGCGCTCTGCAGGTTGAGCTGCCGGCCAACGCGGTGTTCGCCCATGCCAGCCCGCGCCTGCTGGCGGCCCATATCCAGAATGCAAGGCACCTGAAAACAACGCCGATCAACAAAAGAAAACCGGAAGATGTCGTTCTGCCATCCATGGGGCAGGATTTAATTTGGTTCCTCTCCAATCTGGAAGGTTCCAACGCCTACAATGTGCCGGACGGTTTTATCGTGGACGGGCCGTTGGATGTTGAGGCCCTGTCGGCTGCGTTAAGCGATGTAGTCGGCCGTCACGAAGCCCTGCGCGCCACCCTGCCGGAAGAAGACGGGCGGCCCATCGTTCGAATTCAGCCGCCGGGTCCGATCAGCGTGGATGTGGAGCATCTGTCGACAACGGAAGATGCCGGAATTCGAGCCTGGTTCACGAAACAAGGCCTGCGCAGCTTTGACATTGAACGGGAAATTCCCGTACGCGCGGTCGTTGGCGCCTTACCGGACGGCCGTCATCTATTGTCGCTCGTCATGCATCACTCGGCCACGGACGGCGGTTCGGCTGCGGTGATTTATGGAGACCTCACAACGGCCTATCATGCGCGTCGTCGCGGCCGGGCCCTTGCACTGCCGCCACTGGCGATCGAGTACTATGACTGGGCCGCCTGGCAGCGCGAGCATTTGCAATCATCGGAAACCGAGACCGCCCTGAATGCGGTGGTCGAGCGGCTAAGGGGCGCCCCCGAAATCTTGGACCTGCCCGTGGAGTTCGAACGCGCTGATCCCAGTTCGTTTAGCGGTTCGATGCTACACCTGCCGCTGCCACGAAGTCTGGAACGTAACCTGCGGGCCAGTGCGCGGGACAAGCAGGCGACATTGTTTATGCTGCTACTGGCCGGTCTTGGGGTCACATTACAGCGCCTGTCGGGGCAAACGGATATCGTCATAGGAGCGCCCGCCGCGGGCCGGACCCGGGCGGAGGTTCAGGATACCGTTGGCTATTTCGTCAATACGGTACCGCTGCGCTTGGCGCTGGATGGTGCTGAAAATCTTGATGAAGTGGTCGAGATTGCCCGCCAGGAAGTCCTCGAAGGGTTCGCCCATCAGGAGCTGTCCCTGGATCGGATCGTGAGCGCATTGAACCTGGACCGGGCGGGCGTCCGCACGCCTCTTTTCCGGGTTTTGTTGGTATTGCAGCCCGCCGATCGCATGACCCTGGAATTGGATGATGCGACCGTCACCCCGGTTCATGTGGATGCGGTGAGCGCCCGCTATGATCTGACCTTCGCCTTCGAGGACTACGGCGATGGTCTTGAATTGGTGTTGCACTATGCGAACGATTTATTTTCCGAAGCGACCGCGCGCCGGTTCGCACGGTATTTCGAGGTTGTTCTAGACGCCATTGCGTCGTCCCCATCGACGCCTGCCGATCAAGTTTTGTTGTTTGGCCCCGGTTCGTCGGAATATTCAGACGAGGTATCTGGTTCGGCCGTTGTCGATGACCGTGGCGCGCCCAGTGGCACCATATTGGACCGTTTCTCGGAGATCGCGGCCCGCCACGGTGATCTTGTGGCGCTTGAGGGTCCTGACGGCGGCGGCCTTGACTATGGCGCGCTGGACCGCCTGACGGATCGCCTGGCGGACGCCCTGGCGGCGGCCGGTGTGGGTCGCGGTGATCTGGTCGGCGTCAACATGGCGCGGGGCGTGGAGCAGATCGTTCTGTTCCTCTCGATCCTGAAGGCGGGCGGCGCTTATGTGCCCCTGGACCGGGAGCAGCCCGGCCCGCGCCTGGCGGGCATGGTGGCGGACGGCGGCATCGGCTTCGTGGTCCGGGACGATGCGCCGACGGGCGGGGAATGGCTGGGCGAGGATATCAAGGTGCTGTCCTATGGGGCCTTGGCGGCATCGGATCAACAGGATGCTGTCTGGGATACAGCGCGGAATGGCGCCGATACAGCCTATGTGATGTTCACCTCCGGTTCGAGCGGCCGCCCGAAAGGTGTTCAGGTGCCGCACCGGGCGGTCCTGCGCCTGGCGGTCGAGCCTGGTTTCGCCTCGTTCGGGCCGGGCAAGCGGGTGGCGCAGATCGCCACGACCTCGTTTGACGCGGCGACATACGAGATCTGGTGCGCGCTGTTGAACGGCGGCACCTGCGTGGTCGTGGAGCGGGAGGCGGCCTATGACGGGGCCTCCCTGGCCTCGGCCTTTCAGGGGGCCAGTGGAAGAGTTGGCGTACATTCGACGTTTCTGACGGTGTCTGTGTTCAACCGGGCCGTATACGCGGCGGCGGACGCCTTTTCGGGTTTCGAGGAAGTCATGTTCGGGGGCGAGGCGGCGGATGCGGCGGCGGTGCGGGCGGCGGTTGCGCGCTGGCCTGATGTGCGTTTCATCAACGGTTACGGCCCGACGGAGACCACGACCTTCGCGGCCCATCATGGAGTAGTTGAACTTTTACCGACGGCGGCGCGGGTACCGATCGGGCATCCGATCCGGGGCACGGCGCTTTATATTCTGGACCGCCATTTGAGCCCTGTGCCCCGTGGCGTGGCAGGCGAGCTGTGGATCGGGGGCATTGGCCTGGCGGACGGCTATGTGGGCCGTCCGGGGCAGACGGCATCGGTATTCGCGGCGGATCCGTTCTCACCCGAGCCGGGCTCGCGGATGTACCGCAGTGGCGATCTGGCGCGGCGACGGCCGGACGGCGCGGTGGATTATCTGGGCCGTGTTGACCGGCAACTTAAGCTGCGGGGTTTTCGGATCGAGCCGGGCGAGGTCGAGGCGGCGTTGCGGGCGGTCGCGGGGGTTGATCAGGTGCATGTGGCGGCACGGACGACGCCGCTGCCGGGGGGTGGTGAGGATCGGGCGCTGTATGCCTGGGTCGCGATGCCAGAGGGGAAAAATGCACCGGATGATGATGTCATACGGGGTTGGCGCACAGCCTTGATGGAGCGGCTTCCCGAATGGCTGACGCCGCGCCGGATCGGTGTTGTTGAAGCTTTCCCACTGACCCCGAACGGCAAGCTTGATCAGGCCGCGCTTATGACGCCGCTGGGGGATGACCCATTGGACGGCACGACCGCCGTCGATATTGTCTATGGCACGGAGACGGAGCGGCAGCTGGCGGCGATCTGGTCGGAGCTGCTGGGCGGTGGCGTGCATGGTCCCGAGGATGGCTTTTTCGCCTCCGGCGGCCATTCCCTGCTCGGTGTCCGCCTCCTCGCCCTGATCCGCCAACGCTTCAAGGTCGCCATCCCGCTCAGACAGATCTTCGAGAAACCAATTCTAAGCCAGATGGCCAAGGCCATCGAGGCGGCCAGCGGCGGACATTCGGCGGAAGAAAATGAAGTTGCAACGATCAAGCGGCGGGCCCGGCGCTCGGACAGCAGTGGAATGGAACGCCCATGAATGGCGATGCGGACAAGCCAGGCATCGAATTTATTGAAGAACCCGATCTGCCGCTTTCAACGGTCCAGACTGGCATTCTTGCCGAACAATGGATCGCCCCCACAACAACGCGATACAATGTTCCAATCGCCTTTGCCATCAAGGGGGAGCTTGATGAAGAGGCATTAAGGTCAGCCCTGAATTGGTTGATCCAGCGGCACGAAATTTTGCGAACGGTGTACCGTGATGGTGATATGGGGCCAATCCAGGCAGTCGCCGCCCATGTGCCCGATATCCTGCGCACATTATTTATCGATACCGGGGCCGGGACGGATGATGGCACCGAGTTCCGGGATCTGGCCGTGCGGGAAGCCGAGCATGTGTTCGACCTTCGTACCGAACTGCCCGTGCGGGTCTGTCTGGCCAGGTCAACCGAGAGGCAAGCGGCCTTAATTCTGGTTTTTCATCATATCGCAGTTGACGGTTGGTCCATCCGATTATTGTTGGACGAACTTGGGGACGCCTACAACGCCTTTCGAGATAAAGCCGTCCCGATCTTGCCCGAGGTAGAGCTGCAATATGCCGACTGGGGCGCCTGGCAACAGGACCAAATCGCCACGGCGCAGGCTCGGGGAAATCTGGAAGGTCTGGTTGATAGGATAAAAGACCTGCCCTTCGATTTAGGTTTACCCGCCCGTCATGCCCTTGATGCCCATTCCGATTCCAACAATGGCGCTGAAATGGTGCAGTTCGATCTTGATACCGCCATGGTCGCGCGGGCCGAGGCCGTGGCATTGAGAGAGGGCGTTAGTCTGTATGCCATGCTGGCCGGAACCTACGCCCTGGTCATTGGCCGTCTTGTTGACCGCGACCGGCTTGCCATTGGCACACCCGTGGCGTTACGCGATCGTGCCGAATTGCACCAGACCGTGGGTTGTTTCGTGAACACGGCTATCCTTGAACTCCGCCTTGATGCTTCGAGGGGACGGCATGCCTATCTGACCCATGTACGCGACGCCGTGGTCGACACTCTGGACACCCGCGATATTCCCTTTGAACAGGTCATGCGCGCGCGGGCCAAACTGAGCTTGGACAATGTCGAGGTGGTGCGAAGCTTTTTCAATTTCGACGACGCCGGCATTGCGCCGCCGAAATTGTCGGGCATGGCGCTCACGCCCATCAATTGCGATCGGGGCACGGCCAAATTCGATCTGATGATGTCCATGGTGCGAACCGACGACGGTATTCAAGCCGGCTTTGACTATGCCATCGGTGTGTTGGCGCCGGAAATCGCCCACTCTATCCCCGCCCGTTTCGTTGCGGCGCTGGAATGGCTATGCCGTGCGGAAACCGCGCCGATGGGTACTTTCGCACTGGTCGGTGGGGAAGAAAGCCGCGCGCTTTGCGCTCTGGGACAGGGCAGCTGTATCGATGTGCCGAACGAGACACTGGACGCTCGAATTCTGCAAACGGCGGCTGAGTTCCCAAATAATGCGGCCGTCAATGCGCCGGACGGAAAACTTGATTTTGCGGAACTATCGAAAGGCGCTCAGGCCCTTGCGCGACTGCTGGCCGAAAAGGGCGTCGGGCATGGAGATCGTGTGTTGGTTATTCTGCCCCGTGGCGTGGCCTTGCCACTCGCCATGCTGGGCGTTCTGAACGCAGCGGCCGCCTATGTGCCCCTGGACATCAATCTTCCGGAAC
>JABIRL010000201.1 GCA_018667855.1 Rhodospirillaceae bacterium | reverse complement strand
TGGTGGGGCGGCTGCGCCGCGCTCTGCAGGTTGAGCTGCCGGCCAACGCGGTGTTCGCCCATGCCAGCCCGCGCCTGCTGGCGGCCCATATCCAGAATGCAAGGCACCTGAAAACAACGCCGATCAACAAAAGAAAACCGGGGGACAAACGACGGGCGACGTCGGCGGAAGCCAGCCTATGGTTGGTGCAGCAGCAGGATCCGGACAACGTCGCCTACAATATGACCGGCGCCATCGATATCGACGGCCTATTGGATGCCCCGGCCATGACCCGGGCATTGATGGCGGTCAATCTCCGCCACCCGGCCCTCCATAGCCTATTCATCGAACAGCCGGATGGCTTGATTTTGGAGCCACGGGCCGACTTGATCCAGTGCCCCGCGATCGATGAAGCAGATAGTGAAACAGATTTTAAAACATGGATTTCGGAAATTGAACGGGTCGAAACAGCGCGTCCCTTCCGGTTAGATAAGGAATTACCGTTTCGGGCGCGTATTCTGCGGCTTGCCGATAATCGGCACCGGGTTTTGATCGCCTTTCATCATATTGCGGCGGACGCCTATGCCATCGATATCTTCAGCCGCGATCTTGAAGAAAGTTATCGCCGGGCCCTTGAAAATCCAGGCCTTGAACCGGCGGAGCTGTCTGAACAACTGGCGCCGCCCGGCTTCGATCCACTGGCGGCGGAAGAACGTTTGGACTTTACCGAGGATGGCGCGGCGGCGGCGGCCCTGCGGCGTTGGGCGCTACGGCTCAAGGGGGTCGGGGCGGCTCTGTCACTGCCGCGCGAGGAAGACCAAATTCATGACGCCGCGCTTGATGGCACACTTGGCGTTGAAACCCTGTTCATAGATGAGGATTTGCGCCGGCGGCTGGCGGATCGCGCCCGTGCCGCCGCCGTGACGCCGTTCGTCCTCCTGCACGCGACGCTTGCGGTTGCGCTGCATCGTTTCGGCGGTGGCGAGGATGTGGTCATCGGCACCCCGGTAAGCCAGCGACCCGACGAGGCGTTCGCGCGAAGTGTCGCGATGATGTTGAACACTGTTCCATTGCGGCTGGCCATAGAACCCGATGCCCGCCTATCGGATATCGTCGCAGGGGCGCAGGATTGTTTGATCGATGTATTGGCGGACTCCGTGGTGCCGCTGGATCGTATCGTGGAGGCGGTCAACGCAGATCGTAGCGGTGTCGGCGGCGGTGGCGGTGATGCCTCTCTATTCCAAGTGCTGTTGACGACCCACCCACCCCATCTGGGCACGCTGCAACTGGGCGACGCCAATGTGGCCGTACGTGTCCTACCGCAAGCCCAGGCGAAAATGGATCTGGTCGTTCTTTGCGCCGATGCGGGCGCGACGATGAATATTACCATCGAGCATGCCGCCGGGCTGTTTCCCGATGGTGGAGCGGCCCGCTTCGCCCAGGCCTTCCTCGGCGTTCTCGACGCCGTTGCGTCGTCTCCGTCGACCCCTGTTGATCATGTTTTGTTGTTTGGCCCCGGTTCGTCGGAATATTCGGACGAGGTATCGGGCTCGGCCGTTGTCGATGCCCGTGGCGCGCCCGGTGGCACCATATTGGATCGTTTCTCGGAGATCGCGGCCCGCCACGGTGATCTTGTGGCGCTTGAGGGTCCGGATGGCTCTGGCCTTGACTATGGCGCGCTGGACCGCCTGACGGACCGCCTCGCAGGCGCCCTGGCGGCGGCCGGTGTGGGTCGCGGTGATCTGGTCGGCGTCAACATGGCGCGGGGCGTTGAACAGATCGTTGTGTTTCTTTCGATCCTGAAGGCGGGCGGCGCTTATGTACCCCTGGACCGGGAGCAGCCCGGCCCGCGCCTGGCGGGCATGGTGGCGGACGGCGGCATCGGCTTCGTGGTCCGTGACGAGGCCCCGACGGGCGGAGAATGGCTGGGCGAGGATATTAAGGTGCTGTCCTACGGGGCCCTGGCGGCATCGGATCTCGAGGATGCTGTCCGTGATACAGCGAAGATTGGCGCCGATACGGCCTATGTGATGTTCACTTCCGGCTCGAGCGGCCGCCCGAAGGGTGTCCAGGTGCCGCACCGGGCGGTTCTGCGCCTGGCGGTCGAGCCTGGTTTTGCCTCGTTCGGGCCCGGCAAGCGGGTGGCGCAGATCGCCACGACCTCGTTTGACGCGGCGACATACGAGATCTGGTGCGCGCTGTTGAACGGCGCGACCTGCGTGGTCGTGGAGCGGGAGGCGGCCTATGACGGGGCCTCCCTGGCCTCGGCCTTTCAGGGGGCCAGTGGAAGAGTTGGCGTACATTCGACGTTTCTGACGGTGTCTGTGTTCAACCGG
>JABIRL010000266.1 GCA_018667855.1 Rhodospirillaceae bacterium | reverse complement strand
TGCTGAATTTCACCAGAGGAACTTCGCCGCCCTGGCGCGGGGATTGCGGGGCGTTGTGGATGAAGTTTGCGTCTCGTTTGCGCAGATATACCGGAAAAGCCGCCGTAATCTGGATCTCGCCGCGCGGCGTGACGGCTTCACCTGGCGCGACCCCGACGGGGTGGAAAAACAAGCCCTACTCGGGTCCTTGCAAAACATTGCCGCGGATCACCGTATGAAGCTGACCGTTTGCAGCCAACCGGAAATTGGCGGCACGGCGGCCCATTGCATAGATGCCGAGCGGCTATCGGACTTGGCCGGTCACGCCATTTCCGCCCGAGTAAAGGGCAATCGTGATGGTTGCCTATGTGCTGAAAGCCGCGATATCGGGGCCTACGACAGTTGCCCCCACGGTTGCGCCTATTGCTATGCGGTCCGCAACAGGGACAAGGCCCTAGGCAGCTATCGCGACCACGATCAGAACAGTGAACGGCTAGCGTGACGATCAGGCGCGTTGAGCTTCAAAGCCCTTGAGGAAGGCCAATAGATTGTCGGCCATTTCATCACAAAGATAGCCGCCTTCCTGCACGATCAGGCTCGGTCCACCCAAGGCGCCGATAGCGGCACCCATGCGGGCGAAGCCGTCCGTGGTGATGGAGAGGATACCCAGGGGGTCATTTTCCTGTGTATCCAGGCCCAATGACACCAGCAGATAATCCGGCGCGAAATCCATGATGGCCGAGAGCGCCGTGTCGAGAGATCGCAAATAAGCATCATCGCCCGTGCCGGGGGGCTGCGGCAGGTTCAGGTTGTAACCTTCCCCGGCTCCCGTGCCCCGTTCATCGCCATAGCCGGCATAATAGGGATAGAACCCGGATGGATCGCCGTGCAGGGAACAGAACAGAATGTCCGAGCGGTCGTAGAATATACCCTGGGTGCCGTTGCCGTGATGTACATCCACATCCAGGATCGCCACCCGATCGGACCGCGCGCGCATATGTTGGGCCGCGATGGCCACATTGTTGAGAAAGCAAAACCCGCCGGCCAAATCGCCATAGGCATGATGCCCCGGTGGTCGGCATAGGGCATAGGCCGCTGTTTCGCCATTCAGCACCAGATCCGCGGCAGTCAGCGCCACATGGGCCGAAACCAGGGTCGCCTCCCACGTGCCGGGACCGATGGGGCAACCGGTATCGGCCACGTAGTAACCGGCCTTGGCGACGATGGCGTTCGGCCGCCCGCGCATATGCCGGACCGGATGGACATTCGGTATCATGGCCGGCGCCGGATTGGCCAATTGCCGCCATTCCGACAGACCGTTTTCCAGGAAATCCAGATAGTCCCCGTCGTGCACGGCGCGAATGGCATCCATGCCGTGATCCTGGGGTGGCAGAATTTCGTAGCCCGCGTTCGTGACGGCGGCGAACAGGCGGTGGGCCCGCTCCGGGCATTCAGGGGCGGTTGCCAGCCGGCCGGCGGCGATAAAACTCTCCGGATCGTGCTTTTCGTGGGCCGGGCTGTGGACCACACGCATCAGACGTGCTGGCCGCCGTTAATATGGATCTCGGCCCCGTTGACGTAGCTGGATTGTTCCGTGCACAGGAAATAGATCGTCTTGGCGACTTCCTCCGGCGTGCCCAGGCGGCGCATGGGAATTGTCGGCGTCAGCAGCTCCTCGGTATCCGGCGAGAGGATCTCGGTCTTGATTTCGCCCGGCGCGATGGCGTTGACGCGAACGCCCTGAGGCGCGAAATCCGCTGCCATTTCCCGTGTCAGGGACGCCAGCGCCGCCTTCGATGTGGCATAGGCCGTGCCGGCGAACATATGTACCCGGCTGCCGGCAATGGATGTCACATTCACCACCGAGCCGTGCGCGGTCTGCAGTTCGTCCAACAGACCGCGGGCCAGCATGATCGGGGCATAGAAATTTACCTGCGTGACCTGCTGCCAGACCTTCATGTCGGTGGTCAAGGATGACAGGCGGTCACCGTTATCGGATTTGGGCGAAATTCCGGCATTGTTGACCAGGGCATGCAGGGGTCCACCATCCAGGCGCGCTTTCAATTCCGTGATCCCAGCTTCCAAGTCCGCTGGATCCGCCAGATCGATCTGCAGATGATCCTCCGGTCCGGCTTCCCAAGGGCAATCCTCCGGAAAGGCCTGCCGGGAACAGGTAATGACCCGCCAGCCGGCCGAGGAAAATCGTTTCACCGTGGCATGGCCGATACCCCGACTGGCCCCGGTTAGAACCAAGGTGCGGCGGCTATTTGATGCTGCTTCGTTCATGATGGCTGGAGCCTACCACCTTTCGCCAATAAGGTCTAAACTTCCCGTACAGCAGGGGAGTGAGAACCATGGCCATCATCAAAGTGAAGCAACTAGCATTTGGCCGGCTGCGGGCGCCGGATTTGGACGTCATGGAGGAATTCCTGGTCCATTTCGGCATGCGGCGCGCCGAACGGACGAACAATGCACTTTATATGCGCGGCACGGACCCGGCCCACCACATTCACGTCACGGAAAAGGGCGAGCCGGCTTTTGTCGGATTTGCCTATCTGGCCGAAAGCGAGGACGACCTGCAACGACTGGCCGCCGTGCCGGGGGCTTCGTCCGTGGAAGACATTGACGAACCTGGCGGCGGCAAACGGGTTCACCTGAGGGAACCCAACGGCTATCGGGTGGAGGTGGTGCACGGCATCGCCGCGCTGCCACCCATCGACGTTCCGCGTGACCTGGTAAACAGTGGCGCCGAGCCGTTGCGCCGGGCCGGCGAAGCCATGCGCCTGGATCGGACCCCGTCACCCGTCAAGCGCATCGGCCATGGTGTGCTCGCCACGCCCAAAGTCATGGAAACCGCCCGTTGGTTTCAAGAGCACCTGGGATTCTTGTGTTCGGACAATGTCTACGCCGGCGCCGAGGACAACGTCATCGGCTCCTTCAACCGTTGCGACCGGGGTAAGGAATTTACCGATCATCACGTCCTCTTTTGCATCCAACATGAACGGGCCGGACTAAACCATCTGTCGTTCGAAATTCCGGACATTGATGCGGTATTCATGGATCATGAATATCTGGCCGGCTTGAAACAATATGAGCATCTGTGGGGCGTGGGCCGGCATCTGCTGGGCAGCCAGGTGTTTGACTATTGGTGCGATCCTTGGGGCCACGCACATGAGCGTTGGGCCGATACGGATCGTATGAATTGCGACAATCCGCCCAATCTGATCGCGGCCGAGATCGGCCTCTCCAGCCAGTGGGGCGAAGGCGCGCCGGAGAAATTCATCAACCACGTCAGCCCGTGATCCCAGCCTGCGTTTTTACTTAGCCGCGACAGGCTCTAATGCGCCATCAGGAGGGGTATGGTGGCGTCCAGCAATGCATCCAGCGTGGCGCCGCCAAAAATTAACTCGCGAATACGATTGTGGGTGTAGGCGCCCATCACAATCAGGTCCGCCCCCTCATTGAAGGCCGCCTCCAGCAAGGTGTCACCCACTGCCTGGGTCCGCGGCCGGATGATGCCCTGGGCCTTGCAGCCGTGGGCCGCCAGGTAGTCCACGGCGTCCCCGACGGATGCTACCGAACCCTCTTCGATTTGCAACAGGGTCACGGCTTCCGCTTCGCGCATCAGGGGCAGCGCCGCGGTCAGGGCGCGGGCCGCCTGGGGAGAGCCGTTCCAAGCCGCCAGGATATTGCGGGCGAAGGTCTTTGAACGGGCCGGCGGGGCGACCAGGACCGGGCGGCCCGTGTCCATGATGGCGGCCTGCATGGTATGGCTTTCGCTCAAGGCCGTATCGCTGGCCGGTCTGGCGACGACCACCAGATCCGCCAAGCAGCCATGCCGGGCCAGCGCGGTATCTTCCGGGCCGCGCACAACTTTTAGCTCGCCCACCACGTCGGCGAAATCCTTGCCAGCCGCATCCAGGGCCCGTTGTGCGGCTTGCAGGCGGGCATCGGCGGCAGTCTCAAGGGACGAAATCATATTGTCCGCCAGGGTCGCGGACATGCTCTCACCCATGTATGGCATGGCAGCGGCGGTATCCAATGCGGCGTGCAATCCGATCACCCTGCCGTCGAAACGGCGGGCAATCTCAAAAGCCAGCCAAAGGGCATGGACGGCATCCTCCGTGCCATCCAGGGGTACCAAAATCCGTTTGTAAGACATGCTATTGCCCTCCTGATGCGGTCGTGTTGCCGTCTTCAGGAAATATATGCGCGCGATGTGGCGCACCGGCAACCGCCCGATGCTGCGACCAATGGTCTCGGCTCAAGCTGGCGCGTTGCCGAGGCCCATGCGGGTTTGCCGCACATACAGACCCGCGATCAGAACCAGGTTTATGACATTGAAGGCGAAACCGGTCAGAAAGGCCATTGTGTAGGTCCCTGTCAGGTCATGGATCACGCCGGCCGACCACCCGCCGAGCGCCATGCCCAGCGCGGCAAACAGATATTGTCCCGCAACCCGCCACCCTACTTGGTTGACCGGGAACAGCACCCGAACGATCAGCGCGTAGCAGGGCATGATGCCGGCAAAGCCAAGTCCGAACATGAATGCCGCAATGTAGAGGCCATACAGGCTGGTCACCTGGCTGAAAACCAGCAGCATCGCGGCCTGACAGCCCGACCCGATCAACAGGGTTCGAACACCGCCGATACGGTCGGCCAACATTCCAAAGGCAATGCGGCTGAAGAATGCGGCGCCAAATAACAGCGATAGTAACTCCGCCGCCCGCACCGCCGGGAAGCCAAGGTCGGTGGCATAGCTGAACAAATGTACCGTCGGCATGGCCATGGCCGCGCAGCACCCCACCACCGCGAACCACAGGCCCAGTTGCACCATGTTGGACGGTAGCCCAAGAATGCGGCCGTCCGCACCGATGTGCGATTGTCCCGCGTCCGCCGGTGCCGCCGGCGGCTTGGGCCGCAACAGCAGCGCCAGGGGGATCATGGTGACGAGGACGAAAACACCATAGAATTGATAGGCTTCCCGCCAACCCCCATTGTCAGTTATGTACCTTATGGCCGGCGGCCAGCAGACACCGGCCACACCCTGGCCGGAAGCGATGATCGAGACGGCAAGTCCGCGACGGCGATCAAACCAGCGCGTCGCGTTGGCGACCAGGGGCGCGATCATCGCCGCCTTGCCCAGCAGGCCGATCAAAATTCCGTTGGCCAGATACAGGTTCCATTTGCCCATGGATTGCGCTGCAAGAAACGAACCGAGGCCGATCATCACCGCGCCAAACAGCACCGGCTCCATCACCCCGCGTTTGTCTAGCCACCAGCCCATGCCCAGACCACCGATGCCGGTCCCCAGCATCATCAGGGAGTAAGCCAACGACGGCATGGCGCGATCCGAACCCATTTCGGCGGCGATCGGCTTCAGGGTCACGAACAGAACATTGGGCGCGCCCAGCCCGATACTGTGAATAAGCAGCGAGACGAAGATGATCACCCAGCCGTATTGAACTTCGATACTACCGTTCTGTTGGGACATTAATCGGGAACAACCTACTTTACATTGCGTTCGGAGAAACGGCCCGGACGAGCGCCCGGACGTGTTCAAGTTTTTCCGTCAATGGCGAAGCCGCGTCAAGTCGATGCCAGTCGATTTTCTCCGTACCATGAGCGACCTGCCGCCGCATCACCTCCCCGTCCGCATCCGAGGCGTCGTCCTTTCGTGCGGCGATGCGGTCGGCCATCAGGGCCGGTTCGGCGTCAAGCCAGATACCGATGAATGGCACGTTTTGCTTGGCGGCTAGTTTGACCAGGGCCTTCCGGCTGTCGGCCCGGTTGTGGACCGCATCGGCGATTACCGCATGGCCGGCCTGAAGCGCCCGGTCGGCACGCTGGCGCAATTCGCCGTAAACCCGGCCGCTGATCCGGCTGGTATAGGCTGATTTATCCAAAGCGGTTTCCGGGTCCTGGCCCAACATGACCTTGCGCAATTCATCGCTGCGCAAATGCAATGCGCCCGGCACCGCGCCCAGCAGGGGCGCCAAGGCCGCCGCCAGATAGGATTTGCCGCTGCCCGAAAATCCACCCACGGCCAGCAGCACCGGCGGGCGGGGCCGTAAGACGGCGGCCGCCAGGTTCAGATAGCGGACGGCTTCGGCCCGTAGTGCGAGGTTTCCTTGCTGTCCGGCCGCCATGGTGGCGGTGACATGGGCCCGGATCCCGGCCCGAAGCGAGAGGAACAGCGGCAACGCGCCCAGGCCATCCAAATCGGCGGTGCGCAGCAGGTAACGGTTGAAGACCCGGTTCGCCTCGCCCCGCAGGTCCCTATGCCACAGATCCATCAACAGAAAGGCGATGTCGTAAAGCACATCATTCTGGGCCAGGCGGTCGTCGAATTCGATGGCATCGAACAAAGTCGGTTTGCCGTCATCGAGATAGATATTGGCCAGATGCAGATCACCATGACCATGGCGCACGAAGCCATTGACCCGGCGTTCCTCCAGCATTTCCCGCTGGGCCGCGACGGCGGCCAGCATGCCATCGGCGACCAGAGCGGCCGTCGCCGGGGCAAACAGATCGGGGGTATACTTCGCCATGCTTTTGGCATCGCCGACGGCGATCCGGGCCAATTCATCCGCGCCGCCCCAGGCGCTGGATACCTCCGCCGCCCCGTGAAATTCGGCGATGACATCCGCCAGGGTGCGGACGACCGCGGGCGTCAGGCCACCCCGCGGGGCGGCCTTGCTAAGCAGGGCGTCATCGGGGAAGCGCCGCATCTTGACCAGCCAATCAACCACCTCGCCCCGCCCGGTCCCGATGGTCAGGCGTCCGTCCGTCTGTCTTGTGACTGCCACGACGCCGAGATAGAGATGGGGCGCTGTTCGGCGGTTGAGACGAACCTCGTTTTCACAGGCCGCATGTCGCTTTTCCAGGGTGGAAAAGTCCAGATAGGGCAGGCGTACGGCCCGCTTTAATTTGTAGGCCAGATTACCGACAAGGAATATCAGGGCGCCATGGGTTTCGACACAATGCACAATGTCATTTCCGCCCAGGCCATGGCTTTCAGCTTGCCCCAGAAAGGCAATGACGTCTCCTTGGGTTATCGCGCGAAGTCGGGTTGCCATTCTTCCAGTCCCGCCGGATCTTGATGAATGATAACTTCGGCGCCGGGGAAGGCGCCTTGAATTTCAGCTTCGACCTGATCGGCGATTTCATGGGCCCTCAAAAGCGGCAGCTCGCCGTCCAGCTCCAGGTGCAATTGAATAAAGGTCTGAACACCGGATGAGCGGGTGCGCATGTCATGCACATCCTCCACCTCGTCATGGGACAGGGCGATAGCGCGAATGTGGGCTCGCTGTTCCTCCGGCAATTCCCGGTCCATCAACTGATCCAGGGAGCTTTTGATAATGCCCCAGGCGCCGAACAGGATATACACGGCGATCATCACGGCGATGATGGGATCGGCATAGGTCCAGCCAAGATTGCCGGCCAGCACCAGCGCCAGGATGACCCCTAAATTGGCCAGAAGGTCCGCGCGATAGTGCATGGAATCCGCCGAAATCGCTATGGATTTGGTGCGTTTGACGACGTACCGTTGAAAAGTCACCAATCCGATAGTCAGACATATGGACAACACCATCACCGCGATGCCGATTTCATCGCGTGCCACGACCCGCGGTTCAATCAGCCGGTGACCGGCCTCGGCCAGCAGGAACAACGCCGAACCGGAAATAAAAGCTGATTGCGCCAACCCAGCCAGTGCCTCGGCCTTGCCGTGGCCAAATCGATGCTCCCGATCGGCCGGCACCAGGGAATGGGCAACAGCGTACATGTTCACCAGGGATGCCCCCACATCCAGGACCGAATCCATCAGCGAACTTAGAATGGCGACGGAATCGGTCAGGAACCAGGCGGTTAATTTGGCCAGAATCAACAATCCCGCCACGGCCACGGCCACGCGCGTCGCCAGACGCAGCAGACCCGCATGCATCTGTTCGTTGCCCGTCGCGGCCACTGCCGCCGGATCTTGTCTGTCTAACGCTTCGTTCACACCGCTAGCTCCGTGCCTAATACATAGCGCAATTCAATAATTTACCCCTAACCCGCAGACCCTACGTTACCTATATTGTAACCTTCCGCGGTGCAATCTGCTCTAGTTGTCCGGTATGTTACTCCTATATAGGTTATAGGCGCGCCGTGTTCATGCGGCGCGGTGTCGCAATGTGGACAAATTTCTGGTGTAATTTATCCAGCGGACAAAACATTGTAGCCAGCGAATGGAACGAACGATGATACGAAGCGCACGTTTTATAGCCATTGGGTTGATCGCCCTTGGATTGGCCGCCTGTCAGCAAGGCGGACAGAAACAAACCCTGGGCACCCTGTTGGGCGCCGTGGGTGGCGCCGTGGCGGGTAGTCAGGTCGGCAAGGGACGTGGCCAGCTCGTTGCCGTGGCCGCGGGTACCTTGCTTGGTGGCTTTTTGGGCGGCGAAATCGGCAAATCCCTGGATAATGCCGATCGCATCGCCATGGAGCAAAATACACAACGATCGCTGGAGGCTACGCCGTCGGGTACGACAACCAGTTGGCGCAACCCCGACAATGGTCATTCCGGAACCGTAACACCACAGCCGTCCTATCAAAACGCCTCCGGCCAATATTGCCGGGAGTACGAACAGTCCATTTCCGTGGATGGCAAGACGGAGACGGCCTATGGTACGGCGTGCAGGCAGCCTGATGGCAGTTGGAAAATCGTCAACGGCTAATTCGTCGGCGATATCTGTCGCGGGCGGGTTGATGGAGTCATGGCGCTACAGCGGCGCCATGGCATTGGTGTGTGTGGCGACCTCTCTGTTGCTGGTTACCATGACATCCATGCCGTTGGGCGCGCAAGAGAACGACCCGGACAAAATCAGATCCATAGAGAAACCGGCACATCCCTTTGCCGACGGCGTCGCCGCCTATGATCGTGGGGAATTTCCCCGGGCGCGTGAAATTTGGCTGCCGTGGGCGCACAAAGGCGATCCCGCGGCGCAGCGAAATCTGGCCCACCTTTATCGCATGGGCCTGGGCGTGGCCCAGGATTTTACCCAGGCGGCGGCTTGGTACCGGCTGGCGGCGGATAACGGTTTCCCGCGGGCCCAGGCCAATCTGGCGGCGATGTATCTACGCGGCCAGGGCGTGGTGGAGAGCGCCAGGGAGGCGGCCTATTGGTTCACCGCCGCCGCAACCGCCGGTCATGTCCTGGCGGAATACAATCTGGGACTGCTTTACCTGCGGGGCGAAGGGGTTGAACGAAGCGAAGCCAAAGCGGCCGGCTGGCTCTATAGGGCGGCGAGTGCCGGACACAAACCGGCCATGCGGGCCCTGGGGAAGCTTGTCGCGGTGGTTTCCGGACCCGCCGGACCGCCGCTTCCACCGCCCGCCATGCCCGGATCGTCGAAACCCGTCCGGACAAAACCGGCACCATTGAAGCCTGTCCAGGCAGCCGCCGATAGCACCCCGGTGACAGTTCTAAGCGCCGCATCAAAGACGTTGCCCGTGCCGGCGCTGACACCCGATAACAAGGCCAGTCAAGCCGATGATCAAACAGAGCCCAAGAGCGAGCCGACTTTCCTGGACGCCTTGGCGGCCTTGATGACATCGCCCTCCGACTACGGCAATGCCAACGATCCTGAAATCGTCATCGAAGCCGGCCCGGAACAGCCCGCGCACGCCAAACTTGACGCCGGCGTGGCCACGCTTCATGCGGTTGATTTCTCCGCCGCCAAGAAACACTGGCAACCTATGGCGGACGGTGGCGATGCGGAAGCGCAATATCAATTGGGCAAGCTGTATCTGCGGAACGGATTTCCCGAGGCCAGCAAATCACAGGGCTTCGTCTGGCTGGCGCGGGCGGCGGCACAAAGTCACCTGGGCGCCGAAGCCAGCAAGGATGCGCTGGATCAAGTCATGAGCAGCGAAGACCGGGCCCTGGCCGAAAAGCTATTGCAGAATTCGCCGGACCAAGAGCGCGCAAACGCCACGAACTTGACCGGACAGCCGCGAGAAAATTAATGAGCGAAACACCTGATGTGGACTTTGGCCCCCTGCAATCCCTGATTGGCGTTTGGAAAGGCGGAAAAGGGGTTGATATTGCGCCGGAACCGGACGAGGCCGAAACCAATCCCTATTTTGAAACCATAACCTACGAGGCGGTCGGCGGTGTCAGAAACGCCGGAATCCAGAACCTGGCGGCCATTCACTATCGCCAGATTGTTCAAAGACAATCGAACGGTGAGATTTTTCACCATCAAGCCGGCTATTGGATGTGGGATCGTGAAAACCAAACCGTCATGCATTCGTTGATCATTCCGCGTGCGGTATGTGTTTTGGCGGGCGGCAAATACTTGGGGCAAACCGATGCCGACGGCCGCGTTGTCATGGCGGTTGCCGCGAGGCTTGGTGATGATGACTGGACGATCACGCAGTCGCCCTTCATGCGAGAGAACGCCGCCACGACCGCGTTCCGACAGGACATTACCGTTGGCAAGGATACGTTGATCTATTCGCAAACGACCATGCTGAAAATTTACGGTAAAACGTTCGAGCACACCGATCAGAACGAACTGGTGGGCGCCTGAGCGTGAAATCTCCTGGTTCCATATGAGTTTTCTTGGGAATAGGCGCCCAAGAAATCGAAAAATAGCCCGGCTTCAACGGTCTTTGTCCGTGCTCCAGATATCTTCGTTATCGTCGTCGTTGCGTTCCGGATCATCGTGGGGCGGTTGCCAGTTACCATTCACGGGGATTTTCGACAGGCCCGGATAGGACGTGCGGCAATGGACCTCGACACAATCATCAATCCACCGATGCGGCCGGCGCCAATCTTTGGAGGCGCCATCAAGGCAAATCAGGCAGGCCGAATGTTCATCGTTCCAGATAACACGCAGTTCTTTACTTGCACTTTGGGACGCATGCAGATCTTCGCAGGCAGCGCGGGCCTCTTCAAAAGTCTTTGCCGACATATGGAACCAGCGGCGCTTGGCCATTGGCATGCTCCATCCTGATACGCGGGGCGAATACCTTACTCGCCATTAACTGCATTTATGCGTCGTCCCTTTCCGTGCGGACGAATTACTCAGATGCAGCCTTGTCACCGCCAAGCAGTTCGCGCAGGTCTTGATTTACCTGTCCGCTGTGATGGCGGGCGGTCTTGCCGGTGGGTTCCAGGGCCTCGTCGTAGAAGAATGAGGGCAATTCGTCATCGTTCTCCGTAAAGCCGGCCTGGCGGTTGAATTCCCATTCCAGCTGCAGGGCTTCCCGGCCCAGGTCCTTCATGAAGGAAGCATCGAAATTGGTGCCGTGGGCATTGTTCACGGCCTCGACGATCAGGCCTTGATTGACATTGGTCACCGAGCGTCCAAACAGACAAAGGCCCAAGGAATCCGCCGCCGCGCAATCTTCCTGGATGTCCAGGCTGGCCTCGGTCAATTCCTTGGTCGACATATCGGCGCTTTTGTGGGCCGGGATGTTGCCGGTGGTATGATCGGCGCCCTGGGCGGTCAGCATCATGGAAATGCCCGTCACCTCGATAGTGCGCGGGTCGTAGGCGCTGATGCCCTGGTTCTTGATCACCGGCACGCGGGCAACGCCATAATGTTCCCCCACCTTGCCGGTGCCCTGGGCCAGGATGCGGCCCCGCTCGTTGCCCTGGCGGATATCCTCCATTGCCGCCATCATGAAAGCGGCATCGCCGAATTCGCCTTCGCCAGCTTCCATCAAAACGCCCAGCATGGCGCCAACCTCAATAGTGTCGACGCCTAGATCGTTGGCGACATGATTGGCCCGGGCTACGTCATCCGGATCCGTCAGGCCGCAGTTGCTGCCCATCAGACCGAGGGTTTCATATTCCAGGGGCGAGACCATTTCCTCACCCTTGTCGTCCACATAGATGTTGCTGCATTTGATCAGGCAACCGGGCATGCAGGCATGCGTCGTCTCGCCGCCCCGTTCGATGGTCAGATCACGGATATAGCTGCCGCCTAGTTTCAAGGTTTCCTCGCTGGCGTTGACCAGCCGGCCGTCCGAGAAATTACGCGTCGGCAGGCCGCCCAACTGGTTGGTCAGATCGCTGACCATGGCCGTGCCATACATGGAGAAAGCTTCGATCGCCTTGTCCTCGCGCAGCAGCTTGCCGTATTCGCGCACACTGCCCATGACCTTCTTGCGGTCGTGGAAGGTGGGCATTTTGTTCATATCGACGATAATCGCCTTGACCTTCTTGCTGCCCATGACCGCGCCGACACCGCCGCGCGCGGCGATGCGTACCGGTCGCCCCTCCGGGTCCGGGAAGGAGATGCCGGAAATCAGGCCCTGGTATTCGCCAACCGGCCCGCACAGCGCCATGGAGATTTTCGCGCCGTATTCCTCGAACAGCATGGCCGCCGTTTCGATATTGCCCATGCCGAGGAACGGCGTGGCATCATCGTAACTGATATCGCCTTCCTTGGTGATGCGGATGATCACCCAATCATCGGAAGCGCCCATCAGGGTCAGGCCCGCGATTTCGCACTGACCGAGCGCGAAAGCAAAGGTGCCGCCGCCGTTGGCTTCCTTGATGCCGCCCGTCAGCGGGCTTTTGCAGCCGACGCTGATACGATTGGCGTTGGAGAAGTTGGTGCCGGCAAGCGGTCCGGCCGAAAAGATCAATGGATTACCCGGCGACAGCGCATCGACTTTGGCGGCACCTTTTTCCAGCAGGGTCTTGGCGATGAAATGCCGCCCGACACGAATGCAGGCCGCGCCGTTCAGCTCCTCGGTCTCGGTGGATCGATCATCGAGGTTTATGTTGAAATATTTCCGCATGGTTTCATCGCCTTATGATTGAGGTTGATAGGAATGGCGGCTTGGTTCCATTTCTGTGCAACGTTCATAGTGCAGCGTTGCAATGGCACTCTAACACATTCAAACCGCGAGGCTAAGAGTGGTCTTGGCCGGCGCCTTCGATTTTTTATGAAAGTTCAAGAATTTCGGTCTGCTTTGGTTCATGGCGGGACCGATGCCAAAAATAGCATTTCCGATCTGTTAACCATTCCCTATCGTTACCATATTAGGATTGGACGGCATTGTGGTGGACTGTGCTGGTGGGCGTGGTATGACCATATCCGAAACTTTTGCATATCTGTATTTGGTAACCTGTGTTGGGAATAGGTGATCATGCGTGACCCTTATGAAGTGCTGGGCGTGGCCAGAACGGCCAATGATGGCGAAATCAAAAAGGCCTATCACCGCCTGGCCAAGGAATTGCACCCGGATGTGAACCCGGATGACAACGTCGTGGCCAATCGCTTCAAGGAAGTGTCGGCGGCCTATTCCATGCTGGGTGACGCGGCCACGCGCAAACGCTATGACCAGGGCGAAATTGGCGCCGACGGCCAGGAAAAGGCCCGCTACCGCTATGAATACGCCGGCGGCCGCGGTGGTCAGGGCGGGCCCGGAGCCGGCTTTAATGCGGATGATATTTTTGGAGAGTTCTTCTCCAACATGCGCGGCGGCGGCGGCGGTCGGGCCGGTCAGGCGCGCCAACAGCGCGGTCCCGACAGATCCTACAAGATCGCGGTGGATTTCCTGGATGCGGCCAAGGGATCGACCCGCCGCATTACTCTGCCCGACGGCAAGATGCTGGATGTGCGTATTCCCGCCGGGATAGAGGACGGCAAGCAAATCCGTCTGCGCGGCCAGGGTGATCCCGGACCGGCCGGGCCTGGTGATGCGCTGGTAGAGGTCAGCGTCAACAAACACGCGCAATTCCGTCGCGAAGGATCGGATATTCATCTGGATCTGCCGCTTACCCTGGCCGATGCGGTTCTTGGCGCGAAAATCGAGGTGCCGACCATAGATGGTACCGTCACTATGACTATTCCCAAGGGCACCAACAGCGGCCAAACCCTGCGCCTGAAGGGCAAGGGCATCAAACCGCCCAAGGCCGAAACGGCTGGCAATCAATATGTCCATCTGGCCGTTACCCTACCCGACCCGCCCGATCCCGACCTGACCGCGCTGTTGGAGGAATGGGCAGAGAAACAGGATAAATCGGCCGCGACCGAATAATGCCGGACCGATTTTACCTGCTCAAGGTTTGCTGATTTGCGCCGTCACCGGCTTGGTGTAGAATAGCCAAGCAATTGAGATTCAATTCATTTTGGCGAGGCAGGGAATGTCAGGGTCAGGTTTGTTGGCGGGCCGGCGTGGTCTGGTGATGGGGGTAGCGAACAATCGTTCTATCGCCTGGGGTGTCGCCAAGGCTGCCGCCGAACAAGGGGCGGAGCTGGCCTTTACCTTTCAGGGCGAGGCGTTGGAGAAGCGTGTGCGGCCGCTAGCGGCTTCTGTTGAGGCGGATCTGGTGATGCCTTGCGATGTGACCGATGACGCCAGCATGGACGCGGTGTTCGATGAAATTTCGGACAAATGGGGTGAGCTCGACTTCATGGTCCATGCCATAGCCTATGCCGACAAGGATGAGTTGGATGGACGGTACGTGGATACCACGGCGGGCAATTTCGCCCGTTCGTTGGATATCTCCTGCTATTCCTTCACCACCCTGTGTCAACGGGCCGAAAAACTGATGCCCAACGGCGGTTCCATCATCACCTTGACCTACTATGGTGCCGAACGGGTCATGCCCCATTACAATGTCATGGGCGTGGCCAAGGCGGCGCTGGAGGCCAGCGTGCGTTATCTGGCGGCCGACATGGGTCCAACAAACATTCGCGTCAATGCCATTTCCGCCGGGCCGATCAAGACCTTGGCTGCATCGGGCATCGGTGATTTCCGATATATCCTGAAGTGGAACGAATATAACTCGCCCATGCGCCGCAATGTCGGCATCGACGAGGTTGGCGGCGCGGCCATGTATCTGCTCAGCGATCTGGGCAGCGCCGTCACGGGAGAGACCCATCACGTGGATTGCGGCTACAACGTGGTCGGTATGAAGGCCGTTGACGCGCCGGACATCTCCACCGTTTAGCTCGCGCAAAAAAAATGTCGCACAATTCCTTTGGTACATTGTTTCGGGTTACCACCTGGGGCGAGAGCCATGGCCCGGCCATCGGCTGCGTCATCGACGGCACGCCGCCGTTGCTGGATTTGAGCGAAAGCGATATTCAGCCCTGGCTGGACGCCCGCCGTCCCGGCACCTCGCGCTTCGTTACCCAGCGCCAGGAGACGGACCAGGTGCGTATTCTGTCGGGTACTTACGAGGGGCAAACCACGGGCACGCCGATCAGCCTGATGATCGAGAACGTGGATCAACGTTCCAAAGACTACAGCGCCATTGCCGAAACCTTTCGCCCCGGCCACGCGGATTACACCTATCACAGCAAATACGGCATTCGCGATCCCAGGGGCGGCGGCCGCGCCTCGGCCCGGGAAACCGCCTGCCGGGTTGCCGCCGGGGCCGTGGCGCGCAAGGTGCTGGGGCCGGACATCACCATCCGCGGCGCCCTGCGTCAGGTCGGCGAGCATCGCGTATCCGATATGGATTGGGACTGGGATGCGGTCGGCGACAATATTTTTCACTGCCCCGATCCCGCCATGGCCGTGGTTTGGGAGGACTATCTGGATGGCATCCGCAAGGCCGGGTCATCCGTCGGCGCGGTGGTTGAGATCCATGCCTCGGGCGTGCCGGCGGGCTGGGGCGCGCCGGTCTACGGCAAGCTGGATGGCGATCTGGCCGCTGGCATGATGAGCATCAATGCGGTCAAGGGTGTGGAAATCGGCGCCGGCTTCGGTGCCGCCGGCCTGCGGGGCGAGGATGCGGCGGACGAAATGCTGCCCGGCAACGACGGTCCCGGCTTTTCCGCCAACCACAACGGCGGCGTTTTGGGCGGTATTTCCAGCGGCCAGGACATCATCGTGCGCTTCGTGGTCAAGGCCACTTCGTCGATCCTGATCCCCCGCCGCAGTATCGATACCGCCGGCGGCGCGACCGAGGTGGTGACCAAGGGCCGGCACGACCCTTGCGTGGGCATCCGCGCCGTGCCGGTGGGCGAGGCCATGATGGCCTGCATCCTGGCCGACCAAATGCTGCGCCACCGGGCGCAGATGGGCTGAACCGGATCATGTCGAAACAGCATCTGCACGGCCTGGCCGCCCTGCTGCTAATCGCCGGCGGCGCCCTGTACATCTTCACATCCGCCCTGCTGCCCGCCATCGGCGGTATGGCCTGCACCGTGGCGGCGGCCCTGATAATGCTGTTCGCCTGGTACCGGGATCGGTCGAAATGACCGGGGCCGAAGTTGATTTCGATCCGGCCGACCCGGCCAGCTTTGAATCCTGGGTCACGGAAAATATCCGTATCGCGGACACTGACGCCGGCGGCCATATCAACAACACCGCGCTGGCGGCCTATGTGGAAAGCGGTCGCGTGGCCCGCCTGCGCGCCGCAATGTGGGACCGCAACCCCGGCGAACGCTGGGTCATTGCCCATCTGGACATCGATTTCCGGGCCGAGGCGAAACCACCCGGCGAAGTGCGCATCGGCACCCGTCTTATGACTATGGGCACGAAGTCCGTCACCCTGGCCGCCGGCCTGTTCAAGGACAATATCTGTATCGCCACGGCCCGTTCGGTCATGGTGTTCCTGAACGGCACCGAAACTGCCATCATTCCCGATGACGTCAGGGATGCTCTGTCCAGGGATTAATCATCGCTGTTGCCCTATAGGTTCGCCGCCAGATAGTCGCTCATGCGGCGCCAGGCCAGATTGGCCGATGCGGCGTCGTAGGCCGCCTCGCTGGTTTCATTAAAGAAACCGTGGGCCGCGTCATAGCGGTGGATTTCCGCATTGGCGCCGGCTGCCGTCAGGCCGGCCTCCAACTCGTTTACCGCTTCCGGCGTGCACCAGTCGTCCTGATTGGCGAAATGGCACTGCAATGGCATGGTGATATTGGCTGGATCGGCGAACTCCTTGGGCGGAATACCATAGAAGCAGACGCCCAGGGTTACCTCCGGTACATGCACGGCGGTGGCGATGGTCAGGGCGCCGCCCATGCAAAATCCCATGACGGCCACATTGCCGCCAATCCCCTTTAGATGCAGGGCCGCGCCGCGTAGGTCTTGATTGGTGGCGCCGGGAAAATCCAGGCCGCTCATCAAATGATTGGCTTCATCGGGTTCCTGCGTCACCCGGCCCTCGTACAGATCCGGCGCCAGGGCGTTGTAGCCGGCCCGGGCGAAGCGATCCGCCACGCCGCAGATCTGGTCGTTCAGGCCCCACCATTCCTGAATAACAATAAGAGAAGGCCGATCAGCCCCCGCCGTCGCCAGATAACCCTTGGTGCTGCCGCCATCAGGTCTGGCGAAATCAATCATCGTGCCCATTGTCTTATCTCCCTATTTCACGTTCAGGCCTGAAAGTACCAGAAATACGTGGGAATCCAATTCCAGCCAACGCAAGCCGATTTCATCATTCTTGGTGATGCGCACCACCTCCGCCAGAAAGTCTCCGGAATTGCCCAAACCGATGCCGCTGATGCGCCCCTCGAAGGTATCGCCGATTTTCAAGGGATGTTCCGGGGGGGGATCAAGGCTCGGCACCAGACAGCCGCCCAGGGACCAATCGATGGCACGCATTTTGCGGCCATGAAAGGCAACATTCAGGCGCGGCACCCGGTAGCGCTGGTGCCCCCGCCGATCCAGACCCAGAAGGCGGCGAATGAAAGTCGGCAGGGCTATCCTTATGCTCATGACAACTCCCCCATGCGAAGCCGAATGGTCGGCCACGGCGCGGCATATGTCCAGTTTTCATCCGCGTTGAAAGTGGGCGACGAGTTCCAGGTGCCGGCTCCAGGGAAACTGATCGACCGGCGTCACGGCCGTCAGGTGATAGCCGCCGTCGACCAGGGCGCGGGCATCGCGGGCGAAGGTCGAGGGGTTGCAGGACACGGCCACGACCTTTGCCACGCCGGAGGCCGCCAGGACAGGCGTTTGATTGCGGGCGCCGATCCTCGGCGGGTCGAACACCACGGCCTCGAACGATCGTAACTCGTCGACCGACAAATGACGGCGTTCCAGGTCGCGCACTTGAACTTCGATCCGGGTGCGCCGCGCGCCATTGCGGCCTTCAGTCAGGGCCTGGGCCTGATCTTCCGCGCCCTCAACCGCCAGCACCTCCACATCCGCATCCAGCGCGAAACTGAAAGTGCCGACGCCGGCAAAAAGATCGGCGACCTTGGCCGCCCCGCCAACCCCTTGCCGTACAAGATCAACCAGGGCCCGTTCCCCCGCCAGGCTGGCTTGCAGGAACCCATCGGGGGGCGGCGTGACGGCGACACCATTGAAGGTAACCCGCGGGGCCCGGCGCACCATGACCACATCGGGCCGCAGCCCCATGGAAAGACGGGCCAGGTCCAACGACTGGGCGAATTCCGCCAGGCGCATGTCGGTCTGGGCATTGCGGCGCAGGTTCACCACCAGCCAAAGGTCCAGGCCCGTTTCGGTCTCGGTGATCTGAACATCGGCCTTGCCACCGCCCGGCAACAGCTCCGACAACAAGGCGCGCACGTCATCCAGCACCGCGACAATGGCCGGCACCAGAATATGGCAGGTTTGCAAATTCACGATGTCGTGGCTGCCGGGCGCATTGAAGCCGAGATGCAGGCCATGGCGCGTATGTCGGGCCGAGAAGCGGGCTCGCCGGCGCGACGCGGGCGGCACCGCGATCATGTCGCGGATGGGCACATTGTCCAAACCCCGGCGCGCCAATGCCTGGCGCAGGATATCCAGCTTCCATTCCCCATAGGTTTCCGTTGCCAGATGCTGCATGGCACAGCCGCCGCATTGGCCAAAGTGCGGACAGGGCGGTTCAACCCGGGCAGGTCCCGGCCGCAGCACCTTGTCTAAACGCGCCACCCGCGCGTCGCCCCGCCGGCCGGTGATCGTCGCTTCAACCCGGTCGGCCGGAACGGTCAGGGGCACATAAATCGGCCCGGCGTCGTCATGGGCAACCCCATCGCCCCGGCCGCCCAGGGTATCAATGGTCAACTCAGTCATTTGATGATCCTGCCAGGCGGCCGGCAATCAGAAATTCCACATTGCCCTGGGGTCCGGTGATGGGCGATGTATCGATCCCCAGCACCGACCAGCCATCCTGACGGCCCAGCCAATCCTTGATCTCGGCGCAAACTTCCCTGTGTAGATCAGGGTTCCGAACCACGCCGCCCTTGCCCACCCGGTCCGGACCCACCTCGAACTGCGGTTTGATCAGGGCGATCAGACCGGCGCCGGGACCGGCCAGGGCCATTGCCCCCGGCAGCACCGTACGCAAGCCGATAAAGGAAGCATCGCAGACAATCAGATCGATATGTTCAGGCACCTGCTCGCGGGTAAGATACCTGGCGTTGGTACGCTCCAGCACGACAACCCGTTCATCATTGCGCAGGGACCAGGCCAACTGTCCATGGCCCACATCGACGGCATAAACCCGCGCCGCGCCGGCTTGCAGCAGTACATCCGTGAAACCACCCGTTGAGGCGCCCACGTCCAGGCAGATCAATCCGGTCGGATCAATGGAGAAAGCTTCCAACCCATGGGCCAGCTTGACCCCGCCGCGCGAGACCCAAGGGTGATCCCGGCCGCGCACGGTAATCTCGGCATCAACCGGCAGTTCCTGACCGGCCTTGTCCAAGCGGCGGTCCGCACCGACTGCGCCCAGATGCACGTTGCCCGCCATGATCAGGGCCTGCGCCTTGCTGCGACTTTCCGCCAGTCCGCGCTCTACCAGGAGCACATCCAATCGTTTTTTCTTGCCTTTGGCTTGGGACGTCATGCGGACCTAGGCCAGTTTCGGCGCCTCAATCTCCTGCGCCTGTCCCAGGGCGGCCAGGGCGGTGGCGACGATATCAGGCGCATTCAGGGCCGCCGCGGCGTACATATCCTTGGGCGCGTCATGGTCGATAAATACGTCGGGCAGCATCATGGTGCGGACCTTCAGGTCCTCGTCCAGCAACTGATGTTGTTCCAGGCATTGCAGCACATGAGCGGCGAAACCACCGATGGCGCCTTCCTCTATCGTGATCAGGACATCATGCTTGCGGGCCAGGTCGCAAACCAGTTCCACATCGATGGGTTTGCAAAAACGCGCATCGGCGACCGTGGTCGAATAGCCCCTGGCGGTCAGCTCCTCCGCCGCCTGCAAGGATTCACCCAGGCGCGTACCGAATGACAAAATAGCCACCGTGTTGCCTTCCCGCACCACGCGGCCCTTGCCGATTTCCAGTGGCTCCGCCGGCTGTGCAATCTCTACACCCTCGCCCTCGCCACGGGGATAACGGAAGGCCGATGGCCGGTCGTCGATACGCGCGGCGGTGGCCACCATGCGCGTTAGTTCCGACTCGTCGGCCGCCGCCATGACGACGAAATTCGGCAGACTTGCAAGATAGGTTATGTCGAAGGCGCCCGCATGGGTGGGGCCATCGGCGCCGACCAGCCCGGCCCGGTCTATGGCGAAACGCACTGGTAATTTCTGGATCGCCACATCATGGACAACCTGATCATAGGCCCGCTGCAAGAAGGTCGAATAGATCGCCGCGAAGGGGCGGTAGCCCGCCGCTGCCAGCCCGGCGGCAAAAGTCACACCATGCTGTTCCGCGATCCCCACATCGAAGCAACGGTCGGGAAAACGTGTCTGAAACTCCGCCACCCCGGTGCCGGACGGCATGGCCGCCGTGACCGCGACAATCTTATTGTCGCGCTCGCCCTCGCGCACCAACTGGTCGGAAAAGACACTAGTATAGCTGGGTGCATTCGGCTTCGATTTGGCCTGCGCACCGGTCACGATATCGAAGCGGGAAACGCCGTGATATTTATCGTCCGATTCCTCCGCCGGGGTATAGCCCTTGCCTTTTTGCGTGACCACATGAACCAAAATCGGATTGGTGCGCCGGGCCTCCTTCACATTCTTCAGAACCGGCAAAAGGTGATCGAGATTGTGGCCATCAATGGGGCCGACGTAGAAGAAACCCATTTCCTCGAATAACGTTCCGCCGGTGATCAGGCCACGGGCATATTCCTCGGCCCGCCGCGCGGTGCGTTCCAGGGGCTCTGGCATTTTCTTCGCCAGTTGCTTGGCGATATGGCGTAGGCCCCGATACGGGCGGGAGGACAGCAGACGCGAGAGATAGGCGCTGAATGCGCCGACCGGGGGCGCGATGGACATATCGTTGTCGTTCAGGATTACGGTCATGTTGGTATTCAGGGAGCCGGCGTTGTTCATGGCTTCGAACGCCATGCCCGCGCTCATGGCGCCATCGCCGATCACCGCCACGACATTACTGTCCTTGCCGTCCAGATCTCTGGCCACGGCAAAACCCAGGGCCGCTGAGATAGAGGTCGAGGAATGTGCCGTGCCGAAGGGGTCGTAGATACTTTCGGCCCGCTTTGTGAAACCGGACAGGCCGCCGCCCTGACGCAGGGTACGGATGCGGTCCCGTCGGCCGGTCAGAATTTTATGGGGATAGGCCTGATGCCCAACATCCCAGATCAGAATATCTTCCGGCGTATCAAAAACATGATGCAAGGCGACAGTCAGCTCCACCACACCAAGGCCCGCGCCCAGGTGGCCGCCGGTCTGGGCCACTGCGTCAATGGTCTCGGTCCGCAATTCATCGGCCAACTGGCGCAACTGATCATTCGACAACGCGCGGGTGTCGGCTGGCTCATTGATGGTATCCAACAATGGTGTCTTGCTTTCAGACACGTCGTACTCCGGAAAAACGTTTCAATTGGTTCGGTTTATAACGAATTCACACAGGTCCCGCAAAGTATTCGCTTTTTTGCCAAAATGGTCCAGGTGCGCCGCGGCCTGCCTTGATAACAAACTAGCCCGGTTCCTGGCCCCTTCAACCCCCAGCATGGCGACCACGGTGGCCTTGCCGGCGGCGGCATCCTTGCCTGTGGCCTTGCCCACTTGTTCGGCGCTGCCCTCCACATCCAGCAAATCGTCGGTGATTTGAAAGGCCAGGCCGAGATCATGGGCGAACATGCGCAGGGTCTGGCGCTGCTGCGGGCGGGCCCGGGCCAGAATGCCCCCCGCCTCGCCTGCGAAGGCGATCATCTCGCCGGTTTTCAAGCGCTGCATACGAGCTGTGCCGGCCTCGTCCAGGGGATTTGTTTCGGCCCATAGATCCAGCATCTGGCCGCCAACCATGCCATGGCCGCCCGCCGCCCGCGCCAGACCGGCGACCAGGTTCATGCGCACCTCTGGGTCGGGAGAGGTCAGGCGATTGGCCAAAATTTCAAAGGCCAGGGTCAACAGGGCATCGCCGGTCAACACCGCCGTGGCTTCGTCGAATTTTACATGGACCGTTGGCTGGCCCCGGCGCAAATCGTCATCGTCCATGCAGGGCAGATCGTCATGCACAAGGCTGTAGGCGTGGACAAATTCGACGGCCGCGGCGACACGCAGACATTCCGCCAGTTCCAGATCGAAAATCTCACCGCTGGCGATGACAAGAAAGGGCCGCAGACGCTTGCCGCCACCCAGCACGGTATAGCGCATGGCATCGAACAGGCGGTGTTCCAGTTCCGGGCCGTGGGGCAACAGGCGGTCCATCTCCGTATCGACAGCCTGGGCCGCCTTGGCCAGGATGGCTTTAAAATCAGCCATCGTTGTGGCTATTGGATGTCGGCCGCTTCGGTCGCCACGGGCTTGCCCGCCCCGTCCGCGACAATTTTCTCCACCTGCTCGGAGGCGGCATTCAGCTTGGCCTCGCAGTGACGCTTCAACAAAGCGCCCCGGCTGTAGAGCGCGATGGAGGCGTCCAAATCGACCTGGCCGCCCTCCAGACCCTGGACGATATCCTCCAGCTCGGCCATCGCGGCTTCGAAGCTCATGGCGGCGATATCCTCGGGAATTGTATCGGTTTGCTCTTTATCTTTTTTCGCCATTTTCCAACCCCATCAGGCTGCCATCAGGGCCCGCACATGGACCGCCGTCGCCGCTGCCAACGCCGCCAGATCATAGCCCCCTTCCAACGAGGAAACCACCCGTCCCTGGCAGTGACGGGCCGCCACCGCCAACATTTCCCGTGTTACCCAGGCATAATCCTCGGTCTCCAGACGCAATTGCGCCAAGGGATCGTCGGCATGGGCGTCAAAGCCGGCGGAGAGCAGTAGAAATTCCGGCTTGAAGGCCTCCAGCGTGGGAATCAGGCCGTCCGAAAATGCATCGCGGAAGGCTATCCCCGCCGCCCCCGGCGGCAGGGGAAAGTTATGGATATTGCCCGCCCCGGTCTCTGATGCCGCGCCGGTGCCCGGATACAGCGGCATTTGATGGGTGGAGCCATAGAACAGATCGCCATCGTCCCAAAAGGCGGCCTGGGTGCCGTTGCCGTGGTGCACATCAAAATCCACCACCGCCACCCGTTTCAGGCCATGGGCGGCGCGGGCGTGCTGGGCGCCGATGGCGACGGAATTAAAGATGCAGAAGCCCATCGAGCGTTCGGGCTCCGCATGATGGCCGGGCGGGCGCACGGCGCAGAAGGCATTCGCCGCGTCCCCCGCCATGACCGCATCCACGGCGGCGCAGACCGCGCCCACGGCCCGTTGCGCGGCCTCCAATGAACTTGGATTCATGGCGGTATCGGGGTCCAGCTGCACGCGGCCCTGTTTCGGTGCCGTGGCGACAATATTTTCGATATAGGCATGGGGGTGCACCAGGGCGATTTGTGCGATATCGGCCAAGGGTGCCGTGCGGCGGTCCAGGGTGGCGAATTCATCCTCCGCTAGGGCCAATTGAATGGCGCGCAGACGGTCGGGCCGTTCAGGATGACCGGCGCCCATATCGTGTGCCAGGCAAATCTCGTGTTCAAACAATAGGGTCATGCTTTATCCTTCGGCCACCGTGAGATAATGCACTATACGTTGTGCCGAAGAAAGCGAGGGGACCATGTTACAGGAACGCATTGAAGGAAAATGGATTGATAGTTTCGCCCGGGTTTTCACCAAGTGCAAGGTGGAGCGGGGGGAGGCGGTGGCGATTCTGTCAGAGAGTCAATCAAGGGCGATCAATGTCCAATTGGCGGAGCTGGCCCTGCATCAATTGGGCGCGCAGCCCTTCCACATCGTGATCCCGACGCCGGCGCAATCGGTCCCCGTGCCTGTACGCTCCACCGGCGCCTCGGACGTGATCCAGAATATCCGGCCCGTGGTCGGCGCCCTGGCTACTACAACCATGGTGGTCGATTGCACGGTCGAAGGCCTGCTGCACGCCCCTGAATTGCCGGAAATCCTGAAGGGCGGCGCCCGCGTGCTGATGATCTCGAACGAGCATCCGGAAGCCCTGGAACGTCTGGCCCCCGATGATGCTCTCGAAGGCAAGGTCAAAATCGGCATGAAGATGCTGCGCCAGGCCGGGGCCATGAAAATAACGTCCAAAGCCGGCAGCGACCTGTCCGTGGATCTGGACGGCGCCGTGGCGGGCGGCGGTTGGGGCTGGGTCACGCGGCCCGGCATCATGTCCCATTGGCCGGGCGGGTTGTGCCTGTGCTTCCCCGCCTCGGGCAAGGTCAACGGCACCCTGGTGTTGGACCGGGGTGATGTGAACCTGACCTTCAAGCGCTACCTGGATGCGCCGATCAGCCTGACGATCCAGGACGACTATGTCACCGCCATCGGGGGGAGTGGCGTCGATGCGGACCTGATGCGCAGCTATTTCGCGGCCTGGAACGACCGGGACGCCTATGCCACCTCGCACATCGGCTGGGGCATGAACCCGGGCGCCCGCTGGGATGCCATGGCCATGTATGACCGCCGGGATTTCAACGGCACGGAACTGCGCGCCTTCGCCGGCAACGTGGTCTATTCCACCGGCGCCAATGAAGTGGCCGGGCGGCAGACCCTGGGCCATTTCGACCTACCCATCCGCAACTGTACAGTCGAACTGGATGGCCAGACCGTGGTCAAGGACGGTGTCTTGCAAGGAGAGCTGGCATGAACGATATCCCCGCTTTCACTAGCCAGGGGGATGGCCCGGTGCTGTTGTTTCTGCATGGCATCGGCGGCAACCGCCAATCATTCGACAGCCAGCTTCCCGCCTTCGCCGATCAATGGCGCGCGGTGTCGTGGGACATGCCCGGCTATGGCGACAGCGCGCCGTTGGCGGAAATGACATTTGAAAATCTGGCCCATTCGGTGGCCGATTTGCTGGATCACTTGGAGGCGCCGAGCTCCGCTATCGTCGGTCATTCCATGGGCGGCATGGTGGCCCAGGAATTCATGGTGCATTATCCCGACCGCGCCGCCGCCCTTGTGCTATCCGCCACCTCACCGTCGTTCGGCAAGCCGGGCGGGGAATGGCAGGAATGGTTTCTCGGCCAGCGCCTGGCGCCCCTGGACCGCGGTCTTAGCCCGGCCGATTTCGCTAACGAACTGGTTCCCAACCTGATGGCGGAAAACCCATCCGACGCGGCGGTGTCAGCGGCCATGGCATCCATGTCCGCCCTGTCGTCGGAGACTTATCGCGCCGCCCTGCATTGCCTGGTGCGGTTCAACCAGCGAGCAAAGCTGCGCGATATCGCCTGCCCCACGCTGGCCCTGGCCGGCGAGCATGACGAGGCCGCGCCGGCCTCCATGATGGAGAAGATGTCCGGCTATATCCCCGACTGCCGCTATCACTGCCTGCCCGGCGTTGGCCATCTGGCGAATCTGGAAAATCCGGACAATTTCAATCAAGCCATTCGCGGCTTTCTGGACGAGGTGGCCTAGAGATGGCGAGTCAGGAAGACCTACTCGCCACCGCGCAACGCTTGGGACGGGAGAATTTCCTGCCCCGCGCCGCCGGCTATGACCGGGAGGGACGGTTCCCGACCGAAAATTACGATGATCTGCGGGAGGCTGGGTTTCTGGGTCTGGTCATTCCGGAACGTTACGGCGGCATGGGCGTCGACTACAGCCGTTATATGGAGATCTCGGCCGAGCTGGGCCGTTGGTGCGGCGCCACTGCGCTGACTTTCAACATGCATTGCGCCACCATGCTGTGGTCCAGCCAAATGGCCGACGATCTGGAGATGACGCCGGAGCAGCGGGACAACCACGAACAGCGACGCATCGGCATCTACCGTAAGGTCGTCGAGGATGGCGCCATTTTCGCGCAACCGTTTTCCGAACCCAACAGCGCCGCGGCAGCCGGCAAGGCGCCGTTCGGCACCACGGCGGCCAAGGTGGATGGCGGCTGGCTGGTCAATGGGCGCAAGCATTTCGCCTCGCTTGCCGGTTCGGCCAACTATTACGGCGTGCTGTGTACCGAGGCCAAGGAGGCGGGTGACGCGGATGTGCGCGACACCATCTATCTGGCCATCGATGGCACGGCGGACGGCTTCAAGATCAGCGGCGAGTGGGATGTCCTGGGCATGCGGGCCACATCGTCCAACAACCTGGAACTGACTGACGTATTCGTGCCGGACGAGCATCAATTGATGCCCCGGGGCAAATACTATGAAGCCGCCCTGAACTGGCCGCATATGTTCATGAGCCTGTGCCCCACCTATATGGGCATCGCCCAGGCGGCGTTCGATTTCACCTGCCAGTATCTGCGCGGCGAGATCGAGGGCGGACCGCCCGCGGGCAGTGCCCGGCACAGCGCCGCCAAGCAATTGGCCGTGGCGGAAATGCGTATTAAGCTGGAACAGGCCCGCGCCCTGTTCGAACGCGCCATTGGCGAGGCCGGCATGAACCCGTCCAAGGACGAACGCCTGCGGGCCTATGCGGCGCAATACACGGTGATGGAGTTCGCCAACGACATCTGTCGCCTGGCCCTGCGGACCTGCGGCGGGCGGGCCATATTCCGCACCCTGCGGTTGGAACAATTGTACCGCGACAGCCGCTGCGGCGCCCTGATGCTGCCCTGGACGCCGGAAATCTGCATGGAGCGCCTGGGCCGGGAAAGCCTGTTCGAGCCGGGCGAGCGCTAGGAATATTGCAACCCATGGATATTTCCCACTGGATCAGTCACTGGGCGGACTGGCAGGAAGAGCGGGTCGCGGTACATTTCGAAGGCCAGGACATTTCCTATGGCGAAATGGACCGTCGCGTCAGCCGTCTGGCCAATATGCTGGCCGGCCAGTTAGGTGTGGGCAGGGGGGATCGGGTGGCGCACCTGGGCTATAACAGCCCGGAACTGCTGGAGCTGCTGTTCGCCTGCGCCCGTCTGGGCGCCATGCTAGTGCCCTTAAACTGGCGCTTGGCCCCGCCCGAACACGTCTGGATCCTGCAAAATTGCGAACCCAGGGCGGTTTTGGCCGAGGCGGATTTTTTCAGCCATTTGAGTTCCATTCGCCATGAGGTGCCGGATTTACCCTTTGTGGCCTATGGCAAGAACGACGGCTGGCTCTCTTATCACGAGTTGCTGGCCGGGGCGGGAGACGATGCCGGCGGCGGCGGTCTCGATGATCCGGTCACCGTGGTCTATACCTCAGGCACCACGGGGCGGCCCAAGGGCACGCTGCTGAGCCAGGAAGCCTTGCTGTATAATGCGGTCAACGCCGCCGCCGCGCACGATATCACCCGCGACGATCACGGCTTGACCGTCTTGCCCATGTTTCATGTGGGCGGCATGAATATCCACACCACGCCATCGATCCACGCCGGCGCGACAACAACCATTAAGGCCCGCTTTGATCCCGCAGATACCCTGGCGGCGATTGCCGAACGCAAACCGTCGATTTTCCTGACGGTGCCGGCCATGACCCTGGCCTTGGCCGCCCATCCCGATTGGCTGACGACGGATATATCATCCCTGCGCCTGGTCGGTGTTGGCTCCTCCGCCGTGCCCGAGGCGGTGTTGCGCTGTTTCATGGACCGGGGCGTGCCCGCGACGCAGATCTATGGCCTGACCGAAAGCGCGCCGATGGCGATCTGTCTGCCCATCGCCGATGTGGAAACCAAGATCGGCTCCTGCGGCAAGCCCGCGCTG
>JABIRL010000011.1 GCA_018667855.1 Rhodospirillaceae bacterium | reverse complement strand
TCGTCTTTGCCAGTCGCGATCTCATCGTCATCATCGTCGTCGTCGTCTTTGCCCGTCGCGATCTCATCGTCATCCGAATCTTCGTCATCCGCCGGTTTGCTATCGGCGGTGTTTTCCGCCGGTCCATCGGCCGCCTCAGCCGAAGGCATCAGGATTTTTTCGCCGTCACGCCAGCGCGGAATTTCCGAACCCAGAGCGGGAAACCATAAAGTCTGGGCGTTGGCAATGGTGGCAAGGGGCAGCAAGGCGGTCAGAGAGGCCTTCTCCACCGCCGTCAATGGCCGTTCCAGAACTGTCGCCAGACGTTGATGCAGGGCCGAAACACCTTTTGAACGCAAATCATAAAGCATGGATTTAACGGCCCAAACCATGCTCTCAACGGCTGCAAATTGATCGGCACTGGCCGCGGATAGATCAAGCAAATCGTCAATCTTCACTAGAATAGGCTGCGCCGCGCGATAATTGGGATCAGCCGACAATAGTAAATTCATAAATGGCGGCACGGGGTCTTCGGCATATTCCGGCCACTCACCAACGGCGGCGCCATTTTCCTGCAAACTGGCAACGTCAAGTCCGGGCACCGCGAAGACCGCCATCCCCTTGGCGCTGGCACGCCCGGCGCCCGCGATCTGTTCGCCGTGGCAGGCCCCGCAACTGGTTTCGAATGACTTTACTTCCATAAACCGGCCTTCCGGACCGGCCTTGTGGCAATCGCTGCATTCCTCCGGTGCCAATTTGGCATTTTTTTCATCGCGGAAATGCTTGTCGATATGAGAGGTATGATCAAATTGCAGTGGGGTCCGCGCCTCCGATGGGTAATTTGTAAAATCCGGATGGCCGAACGTAAGGCTGTGAAACTGTGCCTGGTGACAGGTGGAACAGCGATCATCGGATATTGTTTTCAAATCGGCGGTCGCGCCTTGATGCTCTTGATGGCAGCTCATACACGGCAGGGCGCCGTCATTTTCTTGCGGTTTGTCATAGACCAGATTGGCCAATTGCACGCCAACACTGCGCCCGACCGCCGTTACCACTCCGACAGTCTTGCTCAATACCGCCATCTCCCCGGCCGGCAAGCTATGTGGTAACAATCCCCCTTTGCCCATATCATGGCAGTTAAGACAGGATTGGCTGTCATCGATTGCCGTTTTCGTGGACCAGGCGGCGCGCCACCAGCCCATGATACCGTGTTGAAAAGCACTGTGACAGGTGCCGCAATTCACCAATTCGGCGTGCTGAAATGATAATTCGCCGGGATCGATTACCGCTGTCCGATTGCTTCCGGCCAGGACAAAGACCATAAGCGCCATGACCAAAGCCACCACCCACCTGGTCACGGCGCCACGCCGGGCCCGCCAGCTGCGTACCGGCCGGCACAACGGAACCTGCCGGCAACAACCGCCGTTTACTGTCGGGCCGTCGGTGCAGGGCCCGCCTGACAGCGAAGAACGCGTGCAATGCCAGCGATCGCCCATGCGTACGGGTTCACATTCAGGACCACCCTGGCATCGACCATTGTCATCCGGGCCGATTTGGCAGGGACAACCAGCCGCCGCATTGCCGCAGACCCAATCCTGCACCGGCCGAATGTAAGGGCTGTCGCGGTAACCATAGGCTTGCAGGGGATCGGACATCAGCGGGCCCCGCCGAACGAATAAGCCAGCAGCAAATGCAGCAATGCCAGCAGAATCAGGCCATAAGTGGCCGGAATATGAACAAATAACCAGGCCTTGAGCACGGTTTGCAGGGCATAGGCGTAATCCAGCCGATCCTTGCGTTCGACCAAGCCTCTTAGTTTGTCGGCATAGACCATTTCCTGATCGTCTAGATATCTTGTCATGATATCCATATCGGTCATCCGGGCGAATGTCGCTCGGCGCGACCCCTGCAAATGCAACCACATGTTCCGCGGTGCGGCAAAGAAGACCGCCAGGCGGTCGTTGTAAAAATCGGCAATGCTGGACGATCCGGTTTCAACCGCCGATTCAAGCACCACTGCTTCGGCCTGGGCACGCAGATCGGCAATGAACTGGGGGATCCGTTCCAGCACCACTTCCTCGGTCCGGCGCGTTAGCATGCGGGCATAGCGCCGAGCGATGTAAAGGCCGATCAACCCGGACCCCGCAACAACCACGAAAAACAGCGCCAAGGCCCCCTCCAACACGCCATTGGGAATGCTCCAACTCACATGCATGGCAAAGGTCAAAACGGATAAGAACCCCAAATAGATATGCCACTGCCGCCACGAGGCCGCCGTGCCCAAAGGCACCATGGATAATTTCTTGCGGCTGTTATAAAGCGCCAGAAACAAGATGATCGCGAACAGCAGCCACCCCGTCAAAAACGCCGGTTGATACAGTGAAACATCATAGGCCGTATGCCAGGCAATAATCCCGGCCCCGGCCAGTACAGTCAGCAGGGCATTACGCCAACGTCTTCTGGCAAAGGTCGTCACCGGTTCAGCCACCTTCCAAGATCAGGCAAATTCTGCATATCAGCCCGTTTCAAGGCATCGTAGGGACAGGCGCGCTGACAGGCCGGACCGCCCAATTGATCCAGACAGAGGTCACATTTGGTCGCTTTGATGATCGGTGCCTTGGTGACGCTGTCCCTGATCAGGGCGCCGTTGCTATTGCGTGCTTCCACCATGCGAATGTTGTCATAGGGGCAGGAATTCGCGCAGGTCGCGCAGCCGATACAGGTATTGTCGTTAATCACCACCTGACCGCCCGGAGAGGCGCGATGAATGGCGCCGGTCGGGCAACCGATCATACAGACCGGGTCCATGCAATGCATACAGGCGTTGGCCACCATATAATGATCGTGCCTGCGGCCATGGCGGTTGAAGCGCGGGTTGTTGTCATGGGCACGGGCGCAGGCCAGCACGCATTCATCACAACGAACGCAACGATCCATATCAACCAACATTGTCGCGGTGCCGTTGATAAAGCGATATTCGACCAGGAACTCCAGCAAACCCGGTTCAATGGTCCGGCTTTCCGTCCTTGAATCGGTTGGTAGTTTTTCGATACTTTCGAGATGCGGATCAAGGCGACCGTAACGCGCCAATTCCTCCTGACCAAGAGTTGGCAGCACGTACTTCTCGATCACCGTTGTGGGAACCCGCAAAATGTCCACATAGCCCAAGGCACGCAAGGTCGCCTGCAAGGTCTGGGTCTGTACCGCGCTCTCTGTGTCGCCTGCGCCGGTCGCTGAATTCCGCAGAGCGTTGTCCTGGCGCCAATTATTGACGATTTCAGCCAGGCCAAAAACCGCGCCCCGGCCGATATAACGGGCAGTTTGGTGACCGTTATTGACGATCTGGCTGACCCGGGCGAACCCGGCGCGGACCAACAACAGACCGTCGGGATAGTCCCCTTCGGCAACGATGATCGGTTCTCCGGCCAGGCGGCTGTCGAAGCTTTCATCCCGGCTGCGTTGATATTGCGTATGCCAGTCGAAATCGCCGTAAGTTTCAAATATGGTCTCCTCGACCACATGGGAAAGGGCCTCTTCATCGAGATGCCGGAACATCGGTGTCGCCTGCAGATGCGAGGCCAGGCTACGTTCGCGATATAAACGGTCCACCTGTTTGCGAAAATCATCGACCCGTCGCCGGATATCCCGCAAACCCTGCCAGCGAATTTCCAGCAATTCGGACGCACCGTCCGATAACACTGTCGCCGTACGCTGGGTCCGACCCAGGGCGGCAATTTCGCCGAACATATCACCCGGCCCAATCGTCGCCGTGCGATGTTCATCCAATACCGCCGGCACATCCTGCAAAAATATCCGCGCTTCCACATCGCCATCAGCGCGGCTGGCGGTGCCGCCGTTTTGCGCGGACGAATGGGAATCCCTCACCTCGGGATAGGTTGAATTTTGCCATAGCTGGGCGATTGACTGCAGCAGGCTTTTCTTGGCGCTGTCTGCCCGGCCCAACAAGGTTTCCGGCAGGCCCGGTGGCAACACCACGCGGACCTGGCCCTTGATGACGAGAAAGGCGGAATTGCCGTAGTCACCTTCGCGCATGACGATATCGCCATCCTGGAAACTGACCACACGGGTATCGTTGCTGATGATGCCCGCCAAGGACAAGGTGTCGGGAAAGCGGTCACGGTCCATATGACGAAAGGGTTCCAAGCCCAGGACTCGTTCCACCTCCGCCTGTCCCATATCGTTGGAAAAGGGCGAATCCCACCGCCGGGGGCGTTGTATCGTGACCGCCTCAACCATGGCCCATTGCCATTACATCATCCCGGCTAAAATAGCGCGGGTCGGTTACCCAACGACAATATTCCGGCCTCCGAAGATGCACCTGACACCTAACCGCCCTTATACTTCTTGGCCGCCGGCAATACCTTGTCCAACCCACCGAAGGTGCTGCCGTCATAGTTCTTTGCCAGGGCCTGAGCCTGACGGGCAACCTCTTCGGCGGCAGCGGTCAATTTGGCTTCGTTGTTCAGTTTTAATTTGGCTGATTTTGCCGCCTTGTACATCGCGGTTAGTTCCGGGGCGTCGATCAACTTGCCGATCGCCTTGATCCGCTTCCGTGCTTTCTTGGCTCGCTTGGCCATCTTCACCGCGTAGTCGGCTTTCTTCGTCGCCTTGGCAACGCCGCGCAGGGCATATTCCAGATCCAAAGCCCGGCCGACCAAGTACATCATCCGCAGCCGTTCGATGGGTGAAACTCGGTTTTCCTTGGAATACCAGACATTGTGCCGGACTTCGCCCTGACTCCAGGCCACCAGCTCCATCTTGCTGCCGGCCGTGTGGCCGCCAACGTTGACAAGTTTTTCATTCGGCACCGAGTGGCAGCCGTAACAATTCTTCGCCACTTGATAGATGTCGCGGGGTCGGGTCATGCCGGCGGCTTCCGACTTGGCATAACGTTCCGTTTTGTGCGCCGCCGCCTCATTTTCAGCTTTCACGCCCTTGCCGCCGAAATCGCTGTGCACCTTGATCCAATCCTTGCCTGCACCGTGGCAGGATTCACACGTAATGCCGGCAATCGGCTTGGCCTTGCCCTTGACCATGGCCGAGGTGAAGTGGCAGGACAGACAAGCGCTGCCCGCCTTGATCCGTTTCACGCCCATTTTGTCAGCGATGGCACGCGCTTCCTTGGCGCGCGGCAAGGACTTGAAGGTGGAGAAGTGATGGCTCCCCTTCCAGGCCGTGACAGACGATTTATGGCATTCGCCACAGGCATCGGGGCCCATGACCTTGGCCGGATCCAGATGCAACTGTTGAGCTTGGGCACCCGCGGTCGCCCAAAATATGAGGCCAAATAAGGCCAACGCTATCGCCAACGGGCGTGATTTCATGATCAAAAGAGTTCCCCACATTTTATTATCAACCTTTCTTATTCGACTGACCCCAAACATCATTGGCACCAACACCGAATGCCTACGCATCCAACGCCAAATCCGTTTTAGGTACGGAAATACAAGCCAGACACGAGCCTTCCTCAGGCAACGAACCCGGTTGTTCCACGTAACTCACTTCACCTGTCTTAACGGCGGTAATACATGTCCCGCAGCTACCCGCCCGGCAGCCGAAATCCAGCTCCACGCCGTTGGCTTCCGCCAGTTCGAGGATTGATCCCTGGCTGCCGTCCCAAGTCATTTTCTTGTTGGAAAGGGCAAAAGTCACGACCTGGCCGGTGGCGGTTTCAACCTCGGCATCCTCCACCGGGGCTTTTTTCTTCACACTGGCGGGGCCGAAAGCTTCCAGATAGACATCCTCGTCCGGCACGCCCCATTCATGCAAATCCGTTGTCAGGGATTCCATCATCGGCGGCGGCCCGCACATATAGAATTCATAATTGTTCGAGGGCAAAACCTCTTTGAATAAATCCACGCTGACCCGGCCGGCGTGTTGGAAACCATCGCCCACGATTTCGTTTTCCCGCGGATCGCTATAGCAGACCCGCAATTGGACGTTTTCGTGCTCGGCCTCCAACGCCTCCAGATGTTCACGCATGACGTATTCATCGCCATTGCGCACACCGTAGAAAAACCAAACTTCACGTTTCGAGCCTGAATCGCAGATTGCGTTCAACATGGAAACCATGGGTGTCAGGCCAACACCGCCGCCGATCAATATCACCGGGCCATGCTTGGACAGATCCAGGAAAAAATTCCCCGAAGGCGCCTTCACATCAACAATATCTCCAGCTTCCAAATCATCGTGAAAATAGTTTGACGACAGGCCGGGCGGGACGTCGGGTTCTCTTGGCGGCGGGCCCACGCGCTTGATACTGACCCGATAATAATCCGTCTGAAACGGGCTGTCGGACAGGGAATAGCAGCGCACCAAGGGCTTGTCGCGATCGGGCAGACGCAAATTAAAGGTCAGATACTGGCCAGGCGAAAACGGCGGCAATGCCTTGCCGTCATGGGGCACCAGATAGAACGAGCAGATATCCCCGCCTTCCTGGATTTTATCGCGAATTCGGAATTTTCGGACACCGGACCACGTCGCCGTAGTTTTGGCCCGCTCTACCTCTCGAGTAAGGGTTTCCGCACCCACTTGCTGGCGCAGTAACTCGTTCGCCAATCCCTGCTGCACACGGGCCAGCGCCGCGCCGCGCCAAGAGCCGTATAGCAGGACGGCTACTTGGGCAAAGGCGACGATAATAATCAAACCGCCGATGAACTGTATGGCTCCCGCCCCGATCATTTTTTTCTAACGCCCCCGATTATTTTTGATCTTGGTAATGACTGTATCGAAAAATGCTAACGAATTACCAATTTATTTTGATATTTCCCCGTTATATCGCCCCTGCGATCTTCCGGTCGGCAATTCCACCCGATATGGATAGATTCGCCATAATAATGCAGCCCGGTTCAATAGTAACCTACATATTCCATTCTCGAAGCCCACCATATGGAAAGGCGTCCGCCGGAAATTGAGCTAACTCAACAATGCAACCGCAAACAAAGCCCCAAACTCCGCGACCAATTGCACGGCGCCAAGGACATCTCCCGTTTGTCCGCCCAAACGCCCATGAGCCACGGCCGCCAGGACAATCGCCGGCACCGCCGCTCCGAGCAGCGCGGCGACGGCAACCGTGAAGCCCAAGAGCGGAACAGCGATCAATATGGCGATAACCGCGGCGGAAATGGTGGTGGCGTCTCCCGGACGGCCCGCGCCGGCGCTCAACCCATCGGTACGCGCAGTTGGCAGCAGACGCATGACGATTACCATTGCCGTCCGCGAAACGGCAGCCGCGACCAACAGCGCCGAACCGACCCGTTCCGGTGTGCCGAGTTCGGCAATGACGCCAATTCGGGCCGCGAACAACAACAGCAGAGCAACAATTGCGAAATTTCCCGCCTGGCTGTCATGCATGATCGCCAACCTGCGTTCACGGTTGGGCCCGCCCATGGCATCCGCGAAATCACCCAGGCCATCTTCGTGCAGGCTGCCCGTGAACAGCACCAGCGCGGCTACGCAAAGGGTCGCCGCCAGCCAGGCGCCGCAACCAAGCCAAACCGCCAGGGCATAGACCAAACCGCCTACAGCGCCCGCTAACAGCCCGATCAGCGGAAAACACCAGGCCGCGGCCGCAAGGCCACCCGGACGATAGTCGTTCCGCCCGCCGACCGGCAATATGGTCAGGAAGGCGCCGGCCGTCCGCAGATCGGCCAGCCAATCCCGATCTGTTTCCGTCGTGTTCAATTGCCGATAATGCGCATGGCTTCATCGCGGGCAAGGCCGACCGCCTCGCCCGCCGCCAGCAGCTCCTCGAACGTTATGTCATCAATTGGGACGCCGTTCTGCAATCGCTCGGTGCGGGATTTTCGTTCCGGTTCGCCCGGCACCAGGACTTCATCCACCCCGGGCGCGGGCGGTGACGCCTTGACCCATTTGGTGAATTTTTCAATTTCGTCATCAAACGCCTCCCGTTCGCCAAATGCGCCGGGATCGATCAGGACGCTCAACATATTGTTGATGATACGGCCGGGCGACAGGTGTTCGGGGCCAAACGTGCCGGCCCCCGTGAAGGCGCCCGCCAAAGCTTCGCAAATTACAGCCAAGCCATAGCCCTTATGCAGACCCATGGTGCGCAAGGCGCCCTTGGGTTCGGAATACATCACACCGGGATCATTGGTGGGATTGCCCTGGCTGTCGATCAGGGCATCGGGCATCATCTGCTCCCCCTTGTTATGAGCAACCCGCACCTTGCCCATGGCGACGCGGGACGTCGCCATATCCAGCACAATGGGCTCGGCTCCGTTACGGGCGGGCAGCGCGGTGCAATAAGGGTTGGTGGTGAACCGGCTGTCCGAGCCGCCGAACGGCGCCACCACGGAATTTGAAGAAAAAACATTGACGTAGTGAATCGAGATAAAGCCCGCCGCCGCGCACATCTCCCCCCACGCACCGACGCGGCCAATATGATACCGGTTTTTCAACCCGACCACTGCCACGCCAAGCTCCTTGGCGCGTTCGATGGCCAACTCCATGGTCGCGGCGGCCACCACCTGGCCATATCCCGCATTGCCGTTGACCAGCAGGAAGGAGCCACGGTCATGTTCGACGGTCACATCGATGCCTGGGTTCAACTCACCTGATTGCAGACCGTTGACGTATGCCGGCACCATGCCGACGCCATGGCTGTCATGGCCGAACAGATTGGCTTCGATCAGTCTTTCCGCAACCTGTGTGGCCTCGCCCTCATCCGAGCCACCGCGTTGAAAAATGGCCTGGGCGAGGTTGCGTAGTCGATCAGCTGGTATCTGCATCTTTGGAACCCTACATAATGATTTGAAATTGCGCCGGCAGCATAGGTTATTTCATGCCATCTTGCAGCGTTCCAATCAACGCCGGTACAATGGGCCAGCGAAAGGTTGAAGACATGGCCGCGAAGCGAGCTAAAAAGGTTACGATTGCCCCCGAGGTGCGGGCCATTCAGGCCGCCATGTCCCTGGCGGCTGTGCAAGGGTGGCGTGACACCACCATGGCCGATATCGCCGATCAAGCCGGGTTGGATTTGGTTGAGATGCGCGCCCTGTTCGGCTCCAAAACCGCTATTCTGGCCGGTCTGTCCCGTTTGGCGGACAATGCTATCCTGCGCGACAATGATGCGGAAATGGCCGCCGAACCGGTGCGTGACAGACTTTTCGATGTCATCATGCGCCGCCTGGACGCGCTCGCCCCCTACAAGGAAGGCATCGCCGCGGTGGCGCGCGAGTTGCCCCGCGACCCCACCACGATCGCCTACCTGGCCGCCGGACCCGGGCGTCGGTCCCTGCAATGGATGTTGGAGGCGGCCCGCATTCAGCCCTGGGGCCTGGCCGCGCCTTTGCAATTAAAGGGCCTGGGCTTGGTGTATCTCACCGTGCTGCGGGTCTGGCTCAATGATGATGGCGAAGACCTGGCCAAGACCATGGCCGCCCTGGACAAGGCCCTGGGCCGGGTGGAAAGCCTGATGGATGTCTTGCGCCGGGGGCCGCGCCGGTTCAGACGCCGGGAAGAGGATGAAACTGTGACGGTGGGTGAAGAGTGAGCGATATTGGGTTTGACGATTTTCTGAAGGTTGACATCCGGGTCGGGACAATTATCCGGGCCGAGCCCTACCCGGAGGCGCGCAATCCCTCATTTAAACTTTATGTGGATTTCGGGCCCAAAATTGGCGAACGCAAGACCTCCGCACAGGTCACCGTGCATTACACTTTGGAGGAGTTGATCGGCAAGCAGGTGGCGGCGGTGATCAATTTTCCCGCCAAGCAGATCGGCAAGTTCATGTCCGAAATACTGGTTCTTGGATTTCCCGATGAAAATGGCGGCGTGGTTCTGGTGGAACCGAACCGCAAGGTCGCCAACGGCGGCCGGCTATTCTGAAGACTATTTTGAAGACTATTTTGAAGACTTCGACATGCTGATTGTTTTCGGCGGCCTGCCGGGCACGGGCAAGACCTCTCTTGCCCGCGCTCTGGCCAAGCGGCTGGACGGGGTGTACCTGCGGATCGATTCCATGGAACAGGCCATACGTTCATCCGGCGCCTTGCAGGACCAGGTGGCGGATGCCGGCTATCGGGCTGGCTGCGCCGTGGCGGCCGATAACCTAAGGCTTGGGCGGACCGTCATCGCCGATGCGGTGAACCCGGTGGCCGCAGCGCGGCAGGCCTGGCGCGATATTGCCGGGCAAACAGACGCCGCCATCCTTGAAGTCGAAGTGGTCTGCTCCGATACGAAAGAACACCGGCGCCGGGTGGAAACGCGCCAGCCCGATATAGAAGGTTTACGCCAACCCACCTGGGCGGATGTCATGGCCCGAACCTACGAACCGTGGGATCGGGACCGCATTGTGATCGATACCGCGAAGGCGGACCTTGAAAAATCCATCAACGAACTATTTTCCAAAATGCGGGATAGCAGCTAAATCGTTTCTATTCCGCGACGTTTTCGATTTAATATATGGCATTGAGATCGATGAGGTCTCTCAAGCTTATCCTTAGGGAGGAAGACAATGAAAAAAATACTATTTGCAACGGCGATGGCCGCCCTCATTAGCGGGACGGTCAATGCCGAGACCATCAAACTGGGTGTTATTCTTGGCTACACTGGGCCAATCGAATCTCTGACTCCCGACATGGCTGCCGGCGCCGAACTGGCGATCAAGGAAGTCAGTGCATCGGGCGCCCTTTTGGGCGGCAGCAAGGTCGTGCCGGTACGTGCCGACACCACATGCACGGACAGCGCAGCCGCGACAGCGGCGACGGAACGTCTGGTCACCTCCGACAAGATCAACGCCATCGTCGGCGGCGATTGCTCCGGCGTGACCACGGCCATGTTGCAGAACGTGGCGCTGGCCAATGGCATCGTCATGGTTTCACCATCCGCCACCTCACCGGCGCTTTCGACCATCAAGGACAATGGCCTGTTCTTCCGCACCGCGCCATCAGATGCCCGTCAGGGTCAGGTCCTGACCGCGATCCTGAAGGAAAAAGGCGTCAAGAAAGCGGCCCTGACCTATACCAACAATGACTATGGCAAAGGCTTGGCCAACTCCATAAAGACCAACTTCGAAAAAGCCGGCGGCAAGATCACGATTTCCGCTGCGCATGAAGATGGTAAAGGCGACTACACTGCGGAAGTCGGCGCCTTGGCCGCCGCGGGTGGTGACGTGCTGATCGTGGCCGGTTATCTGGACCAGGGCGGCAAGGGCATCATCCAGGCCGCCCTTGATACCGGCGCCTTCGATACCTTCGTGTTGCCTGACGGCATGATCGGCGACAGCCTGCCCATGGCCATCGGCAGTGACCTGAATGGTTCCTACGGCACCGTTCCCGGCACCGACAGCCCCGGCGCGGCGAAGTTCGGCGACATGGCCAAGGCGGCCGGTTTCAAGGCGGGACCGTTCAGTTCCGAATCTTATGATGCCGCGGCGTTGATCATGCTGGCCATGCAGGCGGCGGGTTCCTCCCAATCCAAGATGTTCAAGGATAAGATTTTAAGCGTGGCCAACGCACCGGGCACCAAGATCTATCCTGGCGAACTGGCCAAGGCCTTGAAGATCCTGAAAGGCGGCGGCGACGTCGACTATGTGGGCGCCTCGTCCGTTGAACTGATCGGCCCCGGCGAAAGCGCCGGCAACTATCGGGAAATCCTGGTATCGGGCGGCAAGAACACCACCGCGCGTTACCGCTAGTCGCGCGTAAAGACATATGACGTGATTTGCGGGGAGCAGACCGGACTTTAGTCTGGCCTGTTCCCCGCATTTTCTCAATTTCATGATCGAAGTCAAAGATCTGCATATGCATTTCGGCGGCATTCATGCCGTCGATGGGGTTTCTTTATCAATCGAAGGCGGCCGCATTACCGGCCTGATCGGTCCCAACGGGGCCGGCAAGACAACTCTCTTCAACGTTATCGCCGGGGCTTATAAGCCGACCTCCGGCAAGGTTTATCTGGACGGCGCGGACATTACCGGTCTGCCGCCGCATGAGCTGTTCGCCAAGGGCATGCTGCGCACGTTTCAAATTGCCCATGAGTTCCGCACCCTGACGGTGCGGGAAAACCTGATGATGGTACCAGCCGGGCAGTCTGGTGAGAAACTGCTGGATACCTGGCTGCGGCCGTCCCGTGTGCGCGAGGAAGAGGAGCGGGTACGCGCCAAGGCCGACGAGGTCATCGAGTTTCTGCAAATCACGGAAGTCGCCGACGAATTTGCCGGCAACTTATCGGGCGGACAAAAAAAGCTGTTAGAACTCGGCCGCACCATGATGGTGGATGCCAAGATCGTCTTTCTCGACGAGGTCGGCGCGGGTGTGAACAGAACGCTGCTGAATACCCTGGGCGATGCCATCCAACGCCTGCAACAGGAGCGCGGCTATACGTTCTGCATGATCGAACATGACATGGACTTTATCTCCCGCCTGTGCGACCCGGTGATCGTCATGGCCGAGGGCACACTGCTGGCCCAGGGCAGCGTCGAGGAGGTGAAGGCCAACGAGCAGGTCATCGAGGCCTATCTGGGTACCGGCCTGAAGAACAAGCCCGCGCTGTCGGAGCCCGTATCATGAGTTTTCTCAGTGGTGAAAATATGACGGGGGGCTATGGCGGTGCCGATATCCTGCATGATTGCACCATCGGTGTGGAACAGGGTGAGATCGCCGTCATCGTCGGCCCCAACGGCGCCGGCAAATCCACCGCCATGAAGGCCGTGTTCGGCATGCTGGATATACACGAGGGCACAGTGTATCTGGATGGTGCCGACATCACCGCACTGTCGCCCCAAAACCGGGTCGCCAGGGGCATGAGCTTCGTGCCGCAGAACCAAAATGTCTTCACCTCCATGACGGTTGAGGAAAATCTGGAGATGGGCGCCTTTACCCGCCGGGATGATTTCAGCGGCACCATGGAGCAGGTGTACGAGTTGTTCCCCATCCTGAAAGAGAAACGCCGCCAGCCGGCAGGCGAGTTGTCAGGGGGCCAGCGCCAACAGGTTGCCGTCGGCCGGGCCCTGATGACCCGGCCGAAAGTTCTGATGCTTGACGAACCCACGGCCGGCGTCTCACCGATTGTCATGGACGAATTGTTCGACCGTATCATCGAAGTGGCGAAAAGCGGCATCGCCATCCTGATGGTGGAACAGAACGCCCGCCAGGCCCTGAACATCGCCGACAAAGGTTATGTCCTGGTGCAGGGGCGCAATCGTTACACGGACACCGGCGCCGCCCTGATGGCCAATCCGGAGGTCCGCCGGGCCTTTTTGGGCGGATAGGGGCGGCCGGCGGATGGATGACATTTTCAATGCCCTGATCCTGCTGTCCAATTTCGTCATCGTTCCCGGCATGGCCTATGGCAGCCAGCTGGCCATCGGCGCCCTGGGCGTTACCTTGGTTTTCGGCATTCTGCGCTTTTCGAATTTTGCCCACGGCGACACCATGGCCTTCGGCACCATGGCGACCATTCTTGCGACTTGGCTGTTGCAGTCCTGGGGCGTCTCCATCGCGCCGTTGCCGACCGCGTTGCTGGCTTTGCCATTTGGTATCGCCGCCACCGTCGTGCTTTGTCTGTTGACGGATCGCTGGGTCTACCGCTTTTTTCGCCGCGAGAAAGCAGCGCCGGTGGTGTTCCTGATCGCCTCGGTCGGTGTGATGTTCGTGCTCAACGGGGTGGTGCGGTTTATCATCGGACCCAACGATCAGCGCTTTGCCGACGGCGAGCGTTTCATCATGAAGGCGCGGGAATTCAAACGCATGTCCGGGTTGAGCGAGGGCGTTGCCTTCAAGACCTCCCAGGGTCTCACCATCCTGACGGCGGTGGTCGTGGTCATCGCCCTGTTCTGGTTTCTGAACCGTACCCGGGCCGGCAAATCCATGCGCGCCTATTCCGACAACGAGGACCTGGCGCTGCTGTCGGGCATTAATCCCGAACGGGTGGTCCTGATCACCTGGACCTTGACAGCGGCCCTGGCCACCATCGCGGGTGTGCTGTATGGCCTGGACAAAAGTTTCAAGCCTTTTACCTATTTCCAGCTGCTGCTGCCGATCTTCGCCGCGGCCATCGTTGGCGGCCTGGGCAATCCCCTCGGCGCCATCGCGGGCGGTTTTATCATCGCCTTTTCCGAAGTCACCGTGACCTACGCATATCGGAAGTTTCTGGCCTATTCCATACCCGGCGACTGGGCGCCGGAAGGCTTGGTGCAGCTTTTGTCCACCGACTATAAGTTCGCCGTCTCGTTCGTCATCCTGGTGCTGGTCCTGCTGTTGCGACCCACGGGCATATTTGCAGGGCGGTCCACATGAGCCAAATGAATGGTCGCCTGCGCCCGATCCTGATGTTCGCCGCCATGGCCGCCGCCTTGGCAACAGTCGGTATCGTGCAAAGCTGGTCGCTGTCCCTGGCCATTTTGAACCTGTGCCTGATCTCGGCCGTGATGTCCCTGGGCGTGAATATCCAATGGGGATACGCCGGGCTGTTCAATGTGGGCGTCATGGGCTTTGCCGCCCTGGGCGGTGTCACCGGCGTTTTGATTTCCACGCCGCCCGTGATGACGGCCTGGCAGGCGGGGGGCAACGGCATCATCATCTCCTTCTTCATTGCCCTGGCCACCATTCTGGCGGCGATCTTCGTGGTCAAGCGCATGGCCGGCAATAGACTGAAACGGCCGCTGTTTATCGCCGTCATCGTCGCCGGCTATTTCCTGGCGCGATATTTCTTCGATCCGGCGGTTGAAAATATCGAGGCGGTGGAGCCGGCCAAGACCGGTTACCTTGGCGGCTTCGGTCTGCCGATCATATTCTCCTGGATCGCGGGCGGACTGCTTGCCGCCGGCGCCGCATGGGTCGTGGGCAAGATCGCCTTGGGCCTGCGTTCCGATTATCTGGCCATTGCGACCTTGGGAATATCCGAGATCATCGTCGCCGCTCTGAAGAATGAGGACTGGCTGACCCGCGGCGTCAAGAATGTCTCCGGCCTGCCGCGCCCGGTACCATACGAGATCGACTTGCAACAGACCGTTTGGTTCCAGGAATGGGCCGCCATATTGGGCGCAACGCCAGTGGAGTTCTCTTCGATATTCGTAAAGCTTTGTTACGGCGGTCTGTTCGCCGTGGTTCTGCTGGCCGTTCTGTGGCTGTCCGAGCGGGCGCTGAATTCGCCCTGGGGACGGATGATGCGGGCCATTCGCGACAACGAAGTCTCGGCCGAGGCCATGGGCAAGGATGTGACGGGGCGGCATCTACAGGTCTTTATCCTTGGCTCCGCCGTAATCGGCATCGCCGGGGCCATGCTAACCACCTTGGACGGCCAGTTCACGCCATCATCCTATCAGCCGCTGCGCTTTACCTTCATCATCTGGGTCATGGTCATCGTCGGCGGCTCGGGCAATAACTGGGGCGCGGTGCTGGGCGGCTTCGTGATCTGGTTCTTCTGGATCGAGGCGGAACCCATGGGCCTGTGGCTGATGGATCTGATCACCGCCGGCATGGCGGATGACAGCGGTTTACGAAAACATCTTCTCAATAGCGCGGCCCATATGCGGCTGATGACCATGGGCTTGATCCTGTTATTGGTGTTACGATTTAGTCCACGCGGTTTGATACCGGAAAAATAGACAACGAGATTACAGGAGTCTGTCATGACCAAAGGCATGGTTTGCGCCCCCCAACCGGAAGCCGTTGAAGCCGGCGCCATGGCCCTGAAACGGGGCGGCAACGCGGTGGATGCAGCGATCACCTGCGCTCTGGTGCAGACCGTGGTCGACCCCATGATGTGCGGCATCGCCGGTTTCGGCACCATGCAGCTGTACCTGCCGGATCAGGACCATCACGGCTTTATCGATTTCCACACCACGGCGCCCGCTTCGGCGACGGAAACCATGTGGCAGGACCAGATCAAATCCCAGGCCCGGGACGGCTTCGGCTTTATCCTGCATAACCGCGCCAATGAAAGCGGCTACGAAGCCGTCATGACGCCGGGCAGCCTGAAGGCCTATGCGGAGGCGGTGGCGGAATACGGAACGTTCGAGTGGAAAGACATCATCCAGCCGGCCATCGAACATGCCGAGGACGGCTTCGTCATCCGCCCCCATGTGGATGAATTCTGGAGTGCGGCGAACGTCATGGGGCGCATGTCCGTGGTGGACAAGCTGCGGGATTGCCCCGCCACGAAGGAGATCTATTGCGACGAAAACGGCGACACTTATCCGGTCGGCTCCCGGGTCAAGAACCCCGGCATGAAACAGACCCTGGAGCGGATCCGCGACGGCGGGGCGGAAATCTTCTATTCCGGCGATCTGGCCGAGGAAATCGCCTCCGATATGGCCGACCATGGCGGCCGTTTGAGCCTGGACGATCTGAAAAACTACAAAACGGTCCGCGCCGAGCCTATTTGGGGCGAATACCGGGGTCACAAGGTCTCCTGCGGACAGCCTCCCGGCGGCGGCGTGATGATCCTGGAAATGCTGAATATCCTGGAGCATTTCGACCTGGGCGCCATGACCCACAATTCCGCCGACTATATCGCCACGGTGGCCGAGGCCATGAAATTCGCCACCATCGACAAGGATAACCTGATGGGCGACCCGGCCTTTGACGACGTGCCGGTCAAGACCTTCATCGACCGCCAGCAGGCCGGCCGCTACGCCGATATGATCCGCTCGGGCGAGAAAGCCAACGTGATCCGCCTGGGCGAGCCGGAGGAATCAAAAGACACCACCCACGTCACCGTGGTCGATGATGCCGGCAATTGCGTATCCATGACCCACTCATTGGGCATGCCGTCCGGCGTGGTCAGCCCCGGCATGGGCTTCATGTACAACGGCTGCATGGGTGCTTTCGATCCGCGCCCCGGCATGCCGCACTCCATCGGCCCCGGCAAGCGCCGCTTCACCGCCATGTGTCCGACCATCGTTTTCAAGGGAGACGACCCCTACGTGGTGATCGGCGCGCCGGGCGGCACGTTCATTACCATGGGCGTCTTGCAAGCCATCCTGAATGTCATGGATTTCGATATGACCATGCTCGAAGCCGTCGCGGCACCAAGGTTTACCGCCAACTCCAACACCATCGACGTCTCCAACCGTATACCTCATTTTGTGACGCGAGAGTTGGAACAGCGCGGCTACCCCGTCGTGCGCAACCCCTTCAGCTACGTCTTCGCCGGCGTCCACGGCATCCGCATGGAAGACGGCGACCGCGGCCGCCGCTGGGACGGCGGCGCCGACCCAGGCCGGGATGGCATCGCGCTGGAGGTCTAACACAGCCTGCTTAACTACCCCCAACCTCCTCCAACGGCGGCATTTGCAGGGCCGCTCGGAAGGTGTTGTGGTAGTGGTGCAGGGCGGGCTCGTTGCGGCCGAAGATGACGTGGTCCAGCAGGCCGGTTTCCGCCGCGCGCTGGGTGGTTTCGCCCATGACGTAGTCTTCCTGTTCGATGGTCGAGTTGAAGACTTCCTTGATGCCGTTCAGGCTGGGGATGCCGGTATCGTTTGGGCTGGATTCGTAGACCGTATCGGCGCTGACATTCTCGCCGTGGCCGTCGATTTCTGCCGCCGCCGCTATGGCGCCCTTGGTGAAGAAGTGATTGATCTTGGTGATGGATTCATTCGGGTCGGCGGGATCGGGATACAGGCGAACGATATTGATGGCGCCGTTGCCGATGATGAACTGGATATTGGGAAACAGGAAATACAGCGTCGTGGCGCCGTCGGTCAGACGCCAGTCGGCCTCGGCCTTCTCGCGCAGGGTATCGATATTCCGGCGGGGAAAGACGAAACGGTGATTGCGGCCAATGGTCTCGTAATTCAGGCAATCGCCGTAGGCTATTTTGCCCAGGGTATTCTTGTGCAGCTTCTGAAAATGGTAGGTCTCGCCAAAGGTGTCGTTGGCCAGTTTCCAGTTCAGGCGCTTGGCGATTGTGGTCTGGCCCATAGCGACCAGCTTTTCAAAGCCCCAGCTGGAAAGCTCATCTTCCAGGCCTTCCAGCATACTGTCCAGGCCCAGCACGCCCTTGGGGTTGGGATGCACCCACAACATGCCGTGCCGTTCTTCCATGGGCAATTGGATCAGGCCATGGCAGGATTTGTCGATGGCGCCGAACTGATGTTCGTCCGGGATGGCGATCAGGTCGCCCTGGTTGCTGTAGGTCCATTGATGGAAGGGGCAGGAAAATGCGGAACGGGTGCCCTTCTCTTCGTGCTCTACCTGCACGCCGCGATGGCGGCAGACATTCAGGAACGCCTTGCATTGGCCGTCCTTGCCGCGCGTGGCCAGGATCGGCACGCCGAAATCATCCATGGTCAGAAAACTGCCCGCCTTGGGCAGATCGCTCGACAATCCGATTAGCTGGGTGTGGCCCTTAAAAAACGACTGCCATTCCTTTGCCGCGAGATCGGGGCAAGTATAGGCGGAGGTCGGATTTCGGTACATCACGCCCGCATCCACGTTTTCCTTGTTGTCCAGCATCCGCAGCAAATCTTTCAGGATGCTGATCTGTTTCGATTTCTCCACGACGCCCCTCCCATTATTCGCGATGACGCATATGTCTTCGTTTTGAACGGCGAACCCTATACTGTTTCCGCTGTATTGGAACAATGCAAAACAATCCGGGGAGAAACTCATGCCATCCTCCACTTCCATCGCCGAAAAGCTGGACGGCCTGCTGGCCGCCTTCAACGACCACGATATTGACCGGATCATGAGTTATTTTGCCCAGGACTGCGCCCTGCAATTGCCGCGCGGGCCCGAACCGCATGGCCTGCGCGTGGAGGGCTTTGACGCTGTCAAGGCGGCCTTGAATTCGCGGTTGGAGGGCATCCCCGATATCCATTATCGCGGCGACGGCAACTATGTGGACGGCAATGTGGGCATATCGAAATGGCTGCTGACAGGAACCACGACGGCGGGTCAGAATATCGCCGTCCAGGGCTGCGATTTTTACGAATTCCGTGATGGTCTGGCCATCATGAAGGATGCTTATTGGAAGATCGTCGAATAGACGACGCCTCGTACCCTAGGCAGGCAGCCTGATAGTAGCCCGCAACCCGCCTTGCGGCGCCTCGCCCAGCGTCACGTCGCCGCCATGGTTACGCACCGTATCGCGGGTGATGGCGAGGCCGAGGCCGACGCCGCCCGTGCCCTGGTTGCGGGAGTTTTCCAGACGATAGAATGGCCGAAAGGCGGCTTCGCGTTCATCTTCGGGGATGCCGGGGCCGTCGTCGTCCACGGTAATCTCGATCATGTCGCCGTCCCGCGAGGCAGCCACGGCGCAATGTTCGGCATAACGCTGGGCATTGCCCAGCAGGTTGTCCAGACAGCGTTTCAGGCTGAGGGGTTGCAGGCGGCCCTGCAAGTCGCCGTTCGTGGCGAAATCAACCACCGCGCCCTGACGGCGGGCATCGGACACAGCCTCCGCCAACAGGGCGTTGATATCCGTATCCACCGCCCGCTCACCGGCGGCGCCGCGGGCAAAGGCAAGATAACCTTCGATCATGCCATCCATTTCGTCTACATCCGCCTGCATGGCGGTGGCGGCGGGCACGTCATGCAGCATGGCCAATTCCAGCTTCAACCGTGTCAGAGGTGTGCGCAAATCATGGCTGACGCCGGCCAGCATTTCCGTGCGTTGCCGGATATGGCGGTCCAGGCGGTCGCGCATGCGCAAAAAGGCATCACCGGCCCGGCGCACCTCGACCGCGCCGGACGGCTTGAAATCCTCCACATCCTGGCCCCTTCCGAAATGATCAGCGGCATCCGCCAGGCGCAGAATGGGGCGGACCTGATTACGCAGGAATATGATGGCAATGGCCAGCAGCAACAGCGACGAGCCGACAATCCACAGGATCAGAACCCCTAACGTGGCCGATGTTATCCTGTTGTGCGGGACCAGCACCCGCAACACGCCGCCTTCGAAGGCGACCTGGATCAGATAATTCTTTTTCTCCGGCCGGTTTTGAATCGTGAAGGCCAACTCCAACCCCTCGTCGATGGTACGGATCAACAAGGCTTCCAACGGCGAGCCGGGATTGGGCAATGGTCCCGCCTTCAATTTCTGTTTGGTATCCAGGGTAAAACTCAAATTCAGACGCAGGTTAGCCGATTGCAGAATATGAAAGCGCGCCAGATTGTCCGTTTCCCTGGTCAGGGCGGCGGCGACAAACCCAATATCGCCAGCCACGCTGCGGGCCAGACGCCGGGTGATCTGATCCAGATGGCGGTCATAGAACACCACCGCCGCGACGACCTGCAATAAAACCACGGGCGCCACGACGATGATAATAGCGCGTCCGAACAGACTGCGGGGCAACAGACGTTTCAGCATGGCACCCCCTTCCTCATCTCACACGACGGCATCAATCCAGCCAGAAGACATAGCCCTGCCCCCATACCGTACACAGGTGGCGCGGCTCCTTCGGATCGCTCTCGATCTTGCGGCGCAGGCGGGTGATCTGCACATCGACGGCCCGCACATTGCCGGCATCCGCCTCGGCCTCCGCCAGCAGTTCGGCGCGGCCGACGGTAACGCCGGGGCTGCGGGTAAACAGACGCAGCATCTCCATCTCGCCGGAGGTCAAGCGTACCAATGCTCCATCGCGCAGCAGCTCGCCGCGCTCTATATCAAAGCGGCAATCGCCGAAGGTGACCTCTGTCAAGGCCGCCACCTTGGGACCGCCACGGCGCAGGATCGCCTCGATCCGCAGCACCAGCTCCCGCGGCTCAAACGGTTTTGCCAGATAGTCGTCGGCGCCGACTTCCAGGCCGGCGATACGGTCGGACGGCTCGCCCATGGCCGTCAGCAGCAGGATGGGCAATGTTTTGGTTTGCCGAATGTCCTTGGTCAGATCCAACCCGCTTTCCCCCGGCATCATCAGATCCAACACCAGCAGATCAAAGTCCAGGCCGGACAGCGCCACCCGCGCCTCGGCGGCGGAGGAGGCCGTGGAGACACGAAAGCCGTATTCGCCAAGGTAACGCTGCAATAAATCACGCAGCCGATCATCGTCATCGACAACCAGGATATGCGCGGCCTCGTCATTCATGCGGCGGGCTCAGGACCGTTCCACTGATTTCAGGACCGCCGCGCGCTCTTCGGCATTCAACAGATCCGCCAAAACCTTGCGATATCCCGCCACCGCCTCCGCACCGGCTTCCCGATAGGCCTTCGCCACGCGGGCCTTTTGCGGACTGGACAGTTCCGAAAACAAGATTTTACCCTTTGCCGTTAGCGACAGCAGCCTTTGCCTGCGGTCCCGGCTGCCCTTTTCCTGGGCGATAAAACCCTCGGCGACCAATTGGCTGAGAACCCGGCTTAAACTCTGTTTCGTGACCTTCAAAATGGCCAACAGCTCGGTCACCGTCATACCGGGATTGCGGCCGACAAAATGCACCACGCGGTGATGGGCCCGGCCAAAGCCATAGGTCTTCAGGATTTCATCCGGATCGGAGGTAAAATCGCGATAGGCGTAAAACAGCATTTCGATGCCACGGATCAACTCGTCATCGTGCAGATACGAATTGCCACCATCAGGTTCGAGACTGGATGAGTCGGACATGGCCATATGTTACACGAAATGCGTCAATAGTGTTGACATTTTTTGGTCAGCACTATTGACATATTTTTCCTGGATGTTACGTTAAAGGCTACAAACAGGAAATATTCGGTCTTGGAGGCGTCTATCATGGCAACAATCTCATACGACAAGATGGAAGGCACCATCTGGTACAATGGCGAAATGCTGCCCTGGGAAGATGCCCAGGCGCATGTGCTGACCCATGGCCTGCATTATGCCTCTTCCGTGTTCGAGGGCAAACGTGTCTATGACGGCGAGATCTTTAAGCTCGAGGAACATACCGACAGGTTGATCAATTCCGCCAAATTGCTGGATTTCAAGATTCCCTACACGGCGGCGGAAATCAACGCCGCCTGCCGTGACACCGTATTGCAGAATAATATTGTCGACGGTTATGTGCGGCCCGTGGCCTGGCGCGGTTCGGAAATGATGGGGGTTTCGGCGCAGGAGAACCGCATCAATCTGGCGGTCGCGGTCTGGCAATGGCCCTCGTATTTCGACCCGGAAATGCGTTCGGTGGGCATCCGGCTGAAAACCAGCAAATGGTGCCGCCCCGACCCGCGCACAGCCCCCGTACACTCAAAAGCCGCCGGGCTGTACATGATCTGCACCCTATCCAAACACGCGGTCGAGGCCGAGGGCTATGACGATGCCCTGATGCTGGACTGGCGCGGCCAGATCGCGGAAAGCACGGGCGCGAACATTTTCTTTGTCATCGACGGCAAGCTGCACACGCCCACTCCCGATTGCTTCCTGGACGGCATCACCCGCCGCACGGTGATCGATCTGGCCAAGGCGCGGGGCTATGAAATCATCGAACGGGTTATCATGCCCGAGGAAATGGCCAATGCCACCGAGTGCCTGCTGACCGGTACGGCGGCCGAAGTGACCCCCGTGGGCGTGATCGACGATTACCGTTTCACACCGGGCACCATCACGGCGCAACTGATCGAGGATTTCGAGAATCTGGTCCGCCGCAAGGCCGCCGCCTGATCGATATTTGATAGAACAAATAACGACGGCCTAGAGCATCCGGCGCAAAGGGGACGCTACCCTAATTTTTTTCGCCCAACCTAGATTAGCAGCGATCATTGATCCCTAGCTTGCCTAGCTTGCCTAGCTTGCCTAGCTTGCCTAGCTTGCCTAGCTTGCCTAGCTTGCCTAGCTTGCCTAGCTTGCCTAGCTTGCCTAGCTTGCGCAGGGAAATGTCACAAACTTAGGCAAAATCAATCATTTGCCGTCGTTGGGTCAATCATGCGTTTGATTTCCGTTACCTTAGTGGCCGGGAAGCCGGACAATTCCGCATGTTTGTGGATCAAGTCCTCGTTCTTCGCGAGGTAAATGCAGAAGGTCTTGTCGCCTGCCACATAAGAATGCTGCCACTGAATATCCGGGGCCAGCTGTCCGAGGACTTTGTTCGAATTTTGGGCCGCATCTCGAAGCTGCTCACGTTCGAAAGTACCGACTTCAGGAATATCGCGCTCAATTACGAACATACGCATCGCCAGCTACCTCTTGTCTGTTGATCGGAGTTTCAGGTCTATTTTTCGTTATTACGCAGTGCGGAAGAAATCTAGCATCAAACTCCAATTGATCTCAACCCACGAGGTCTCGATCTCATCCCTATTAAGTCCGGTATTGATGCCGCAGGAGAGACTCGCCCACCATGCAATGCATCAGGTTTCTCGGATGGGCCACCGCGCAATATATACTCGCCGCCGTGCTTTGCGATAAACGCCGGGACATCGTCTCGTTCTGTTGCCTACAAACCGAAACGCGCCCAATGGGCCCGCACTTCCGCAGTAGCCAGAAGATCGGCGGGCAAATTCATATTCGGAAATTGCGTGCCTAGACCCAGGCGCCGTTGCAGCCACCCCTTCTCGGCTCCGACCACGCGCAGGCGGACCTTGTCGCCGAGTTTTTGCCGCATCACGGATTTCATATCGCCGAGACCGTCGGTCAGTCCCAACTCCAATGCCTTGGCCCCGGTCCAAAATTCACCGGTAAACAACTTGCGCTCGCTGGCTTTGAGGCGCCCCTCGCGGCGGCCTCGGACATGAGCCTTGAACGCGTCGTGAATTTCTTTTTGCAGGGCGGTCAGGCGCTTCAAATCGTCCTCTTCCACGGGCAGGAACGGATCCAGCAGACTTTTTTTGTTGCCGGCGGTGAACAGGCGCCGTTCGACGCCGAGTTTCTTGATGGCTTCCTCGAAACCAAAGGTCGCGGCGATGACGCCGATAGAGCCGATGATCGAGGTTTCGGCCGTGTAGATTTCATCACCCGCGCAGGCGATCCAATAGCCGCCCGATGCCGCCACGTCCTCGCAAAAAACATACACCGGCAACTTCTTCTCGTCCGCCAGCAGGCGGATGCGGTCATGCACCAGCGCGGACTGCACGGGCGAGCCGCCCGGCGAGTTGATCGCCAGCGCTACCGCCTTGGCCCCCTTCATGGCAAAGGCCCGCTCCAACGGTCCCGCAAGGGTCGCGAGGTTGAGCGCCGGCCGCAAGGGCGAGCCTTGGGCCGCGATGACACCATATAGTCGGACGACCGGTACCAAGGGCGCCCGATCACGCAGCGCCTTGATGGGGAGACGGCTAAGAAGTTTATCCATGTTCATGGGCTGAAAATGGTCTGTTGGCCCGCAAGACGCAAGGGCCGATAACCTGATAGTCTCAGTGCCGACGAAATTCAGCGGGCGTACTCAAGATATGAAAAAAATCCTTATCGTAGGCGGTGGCATCGGCGGCATGACGGCGGCGGCCTGTCTATTGAAGGCAGGCTTTGAAGTCTCGGTGTTCGAACAGGCCCCGGAACTTGGCGAAGTTGGCGCAGGCATCCAGTTAAGCGCCAATCCCATGCGTGTCTTGCAGCATCTGGGATTGGTCGAGAGACTGCGGCGGCATGGTGTGCAACCAGAGGCTTATCAATTCAAGATGTTCGATACGGCCGAGGTATTGCAGGAAATTCCCCTGGGCAACGGCTATGTGGAGCGGCACGGCGTGCCTTATTTGTCGGTGCACCGCGCGGATCTGCTGGATACCCTGATCGCTGCCGTGCAGGATCTAAACGCCGATGCGGTCACCTTGAACGCCACGGCCACCGACTATGCCGAGGATGCCAACGGCGTCACCTTGCATTTCAGCGACGGCAGTGAATTTCGCGGCGATGTCCTGATCGGGGCCGACGGCATCAAGTCCCTGGTCCGGTCCAAGATTTTGGGCGAAACGCCAGTGCATTATACGGGCGATCAATCCTGGCGCATTCTGGTTCCCGCCGAGCGGTTGGAAGCCGATCAGCGTCCCGATACGGTGAATATCTGTGTTGGGCCGGGCAAGCACGGCGTGGTCTATCCCATCCGCCCCGATGGTCTGGTCAACATGGTCGGCTGCGTGGAATACGAAACCTGGGACGACGAGAGCTGGACCGCGCGGCGCCCGTGGTCGGAAATGAAGGCGGACTTCGCCGGCTGGCACGGCAACATTCAGGCCATCATCGACAATGCTGACAAGGACCAATGTTTCCGCTGGGCCATGAACAACCGCCCCCCCGTGGACAATTGGAGCACCGCCCGCACGACCCTGCTGGGCGATGCCGCCCACCCCACCCTGCCCTATATGGCCCAGGGCGGCGGCATGGCGATCGAGGACGGCGCCGTGATCGCACGGGCTTTGCAGCAGGAAGATGACGTGGGCGAGGCTTTGAACCTCTACCAGCGTAACCGTCTGGAACGCACGGCCCGTATCGTCAACGAATCC
>JABIRL010000127.1 GCA_018667855.1 Rhodospirillaceae bacterium | reverse complement strand
GCAACGAGTAATTCTCATTTATAAGCGGAAACTATGGAGTATTGATACATATGAGATGTACTGAGATGATGGATGCGTTGTTTTGTAATCAGTAGGTCACGGGTTCGACTCCTGTCGCCGGCACCAATTTTTCCTTTTGAAAACAATATACTAAAAGAAAACCTTATGCGGAACGCAGGGGGAACGAGTTGGACAGTGGCGGTTACTGTCCAACTTTCTATGCCTATTTGTTCTTTTCGGCTTCGGCGGCCTCGGCGTCCAGGCGGGCGGTGAAGGCGCGGCGGGCGGCTTTTTTGGTGCGGACGTGGTAGCGCTCCAGGATGGTTTCAACGGTCTTCGGGGCATGCCCGGTGACGGCCGCGATGCCCAGGGTCGAGACCCCCGCCTCGGCCAGGCGGACCACCGCCGTATGGCGTAGCCAGCGCAAGAGCAGCCCCCTCATGGCCGGCCGGGGAACTGATTACCTTGGCTGTCGGTCCAGCCGTCAGGGTCTTGAACTGGTCGACCTCGACGCTGCCTGATTGGTAGTCGCCCCCAGCCATGACCAGAATATCGCCCGGCGCTGGCCCATCCATATGTTCAACTGCACAGCCGTGCCGACGAAGGCGGTGCCATCCTCGGGCTCCCACAGACGGCTGGTCACTTTTGGTGTCTTGACGCGCAGCTTGCGGGCCGGGTTGTTTTCATCCTTGAAGGGGGCGAAGTTCTCCAACATGCGCCAGGCGAAGATGGCGCGCAGGATCGAGAGACGGTTCTTGGCTGCCGTGGCAGTCTTGGCGGCGACGGCCTTGTAATAATCCCGGCAGCTTTTCTTGGTGATCTCCGCCAGGGGCACCTCGCCGGCCCAGGCTTCGATCTTGTTCAAATGGTTGGCGTAGTCGCGCTGGGTGTCCGGGCGTAGGGCGTCCAACACGGCGGCGGTGCAGTCTGCCGGCGCGGCGCCGTTGTCCATGATGAGAGGCTGCCCCCGGTTATACGATTTTCGAACGAGCAGTCGTAGGATTACAAGTTTCTCTTCTTTTTGCCGCCTGCTATTCGGCACATACTGTGCGCCTTGCGGGGATGAATGGCCTGAAATGGTAATATGCCCCGAATCTTGGAGGAGATTGTCATGCGGATGAAGGATCGGGTTGCTTTGGTCACGGGCGCGGGCGGACCCATGGGGATGGCCGTGGCGAAACGGTTTGCCGAGGAGGGCGCATCGCTTGTCATTACCGACATCTCGGCTGCCCGGCTGGCTGAAGGTGAGCGGGCTGTCGCCGAGGCGGCCGGTTCCGCCGGCAAGGTAGTGGCGCTGCGAACCAACGCCATGGTGCGGGGCGAGGTGGAGGAGCTGGTGGCGGCGGGGCGGCAGAAATTTGGCGCCATTCAAATTCTTGCCAACATCGTGGGTGGCTACCAAGGCCAACATTATGAAGGTCCCGCCGATCTGGTTCATATGACCGAGGCGCGGTGGGATGCCACGATGCAATTGAACCTGAAGCCCGGCTTCCATCTGGTGCAATTGCTCGCACCTGCCATGCTGGAGGATGGCTACGGCAAAATTCTGAATATCTCCTCCATCAACTTCGCGGGTGAAGCCGGCAGCGCCGACTACGGTGCCGCCAAGGCGGGCGTGGCATCGCTCACCCGTACCCTGGCAATGGAACTTGCACCCCACGTTAACGTCAATGCGATCGCACCGGGCATAATTCGTACCCGGGTGCTGGCAATGCTTGGGCCGGAAAATGCCGAAATTTATAAGGAGCGAAGCTTGCTCAAGCGGCTCGGCGAGCCCACGGATATTGCCAACACCGCCCTGTTTCTCTGCAGCGACGAAGGCGGCTATATCACCGGCGAAATTCTACCCGTCTCCGGCGGCATTTGGCCGGCGCTTTGATATTCTTGGGCGCAATCCATTGGCTTCATACCCAAGGCAACGATAAGGTCAAGGTCTTCATACGGTGGCCGGATCCGCCAATCCCGGCAAGGACCTGCTAATCATTCCAAGAATCTGTCCGCCCTTGAGTGCGCGACCGTTACGAACGAGCAAAGGACAACAGCAATGAAATTGGCCGTCGAATTTCCCAGTGTTTCCTATCGAGAAGGTCCGGCAATGGTCGCCCATTTGGCCAAGGGCATCGAGGATATCGGTTACGACCAACTGGACATCTATGATCACGTGGTCATGGGATACAACGTGGAAGGCCGCGACAAGTCATATTATGCGGCCAACATGCCGATCCTCGAGGCCCTGATGACCCTGTCATATGCGGCGGCGGTCACCGAACGGATCGGTCTTGGCACGCAGGTCCTGGTACTGCCGCAGCGCCAGCCTGTTCTGGTGGCGAAACAGTTCAGCACCCTTGATACATTATCCGGCGGGCGGGCGCGGTGCGGTATCGGTATTGGCTGGCAGGCCTCGGAGTATGAGGCGCTTGGCCAACGGTTTGCGGATCGGGGCAAACGCATGGACGAGGCCATTGAGCTGATCCAGGCCTGCTGGCGCGACGAACGGATCGACTTCGACGGCGATTTTTACAATGCCGTTGCCATGGCAATGGAGCCGAAACCAACCTCGGGCGCGGATCTGCCCATCTGGATCGGCGGTCGGAGCGCCGCCGCCCTGCGGCGGGTTGGCAAATATGCCGACGGCTGGCTTGCGGGGCAGGTCGAGGACGCGGATTTCGCCAAGCAGGCCATGGATACCATCCGTGAAGCGGCCTTCGCCGCTGGCCGCGATCCGGAGGCCATGGGCTGGGAAGGCATGATTGCCTCGCCGCCACGTCCCGGCGACACGGAGGCCAAAACCTTCTATGCCCAGCCCGACCGGGTGGTGGCCCGTGCCGCCGCCATGAAGGCGATGGGGTTCCATGGCGTGTCCCTGAACGCCACAGCGATATTCCAATCAGGCGCCCGTGGCGTCCAAATGATCCTCGACACTCTACAATCCCTTCACGAACGGCTTCGGGCCGAAGTGGGATAGGGGCGGTTTAATCGCCTTCCGCCGTTAATCCACATCCAGCCGGTAGGCGTCGCCATCGCGCACAATTTTACCTGCCGTGGGGGTGGCGAAATGGGTGCCGATGACGAGAACCGGCTGTTCGGCATACCGCGCGTAGAAGTCGAGGCGGGTTTGGGTGGACTGATCGGCATCGTAGTCCACGGTGGCGGCCCAATCGGGATGGGCAAACTGGCAGGGATGATGGGTCATATCCCCGGTGATGACCGCCTCTTCGCCTTGTGAGCTGATCCGCACGCTGACGTGGCCCGGGGTATGTCCCGGTGTCGGCTCAAGCCAGACTTCACTGGTGATCCGGTGGTCCATGTCCACCAGTTCAGCCAGACCCGCATCGACAATCGGCCGTACGGAATCCTCGACCACCGGTCCGAATTCGTCCTGTTCGTTCTGGCTCCAGTACTCCCATTCCTGACGGGCAAACAAATAGCGGGCATTGGGAAATGTTGGCGCCCATTTGCCATCGACCAGCATCGTGTTCCAGCCGACATGATCCACATGCAGATGGGTGCACATGACGGTATCGAAGCTTTCCCGAGGGAAACCGGCCTCGGCCAGGTCCTCCAGAAAGCTGCCCTTGAGCATGGACCAGCCCGGAATCTTGCGTTCCTTGTCGTTGCCCAGACAGGTATCGACGATAATTTTACGCCCCTCGGATTCCACGACCAAGGCATGGATACTCAATATCATCAGACCGGTTTCGGTGACGAAATGCGGCCTAAGCCATTTGATGCCAAGGACGTCCTGTTTGCTGCGCCCGAAGAGAAAACGCGGTGAAGTCGGGGCCTCGAGCTCGACGATCCGAGAAACGGTGACGTTACCAATCTTCCATTGCAGCATATGCCTGCTCCCATTTTTTTCCGTCTGACCGGTATTTATTGGGCGGTCATGCCGCCATCTATGACCAGTTCCGTGCCGGTCATCCAGGCGGACTCGTCGGAAGCCAGAAACAGGACGCCGTTTGCGATGTCTTCGGCGGTTCCAAGGCGGCCCATGGGGGTCTTGTCCAGAAGCACTTCGTTGACCGCCGGATCACTGAACCGCTCGGACGTAAGCGGGGTGGTCGCATATCCGGGATGGATTGAATTCACGCGGATATTTTCCGCTGCATACTGCAGTGCTGCCGTTTTGGTGAACAGCCGGATAGCGCCCTTGGCGGCGGAATAAGCAGGCGTCGTCGGACTGCCCACGATACCCATTATGGATGAAGTATTGATGATCGATCCGCCGCCGCCCCGGCGCATGGCCGGAATGACGGTCTTGGTGCCAAGAAAGGCGCCCTTGGCATGCACGGCAAGTTCGAGGTCCCAAGTCTCTTCCGATAAATTTTCGATCTTTGAGGGAAAGGCGACGCCGGCGTTGTTGAACAAGATATCAAGGCGGCCGTATGCCTCCATCGTGTCCTCAACGGCCTGCTTCCAGTCCGCTTCCGAAGTTACATCCAAATGCCGGTAAATGGCATCGGCCCCCCGTTCCCGCAGGGCGGCGGCTGAACGCTCGCCCAGCTCATCACGAATGTCGGTCAAGACAACCTTGGCGCCCTCCCGCACGAACAGATGGGCGGATGCCCCGCCAAAACCCATCAATTCGCCGTCTATTGCAGCGGCGGCACCTGTCAACAGGGCCACTTTGTTTTCTAATCGCATGTTTATCTCCGCCAATCGGTAATCTTGATTTGAAATCTTGTCCGTGACGGCAATCTACCACAGAGTTGGCACGGCATGGTCATTCCCGCCTCCGCCTTCGCGGGAGCGACGGTTTTGGCCTGGCGTCGCCAATAGAATAGTGTTGAGTTCTCCAGCAGCCTGCTAGGTGTGATGTTCCAAGGTTTGATTATTTGTCCGGTTGCATGCCGGCGGGCATGAAATAAAATAATATCGTCTTGTGTGGGCCGGCATGCGGTCCGGAAAGGGGGACCGGTCATGGCTATTCGAGAGATCTACCACGATGCCGCCACGATCGAAGCGCGGGTTGCGGCGGGCGAGTGGCGGAACCAGACCCTTGACGATTGCCTGCGCCGGCACGCGGCCGAGCGCGGTGAGCAATTGGTTTTGATCGACCGAAAATGGCGGCTCACCTTCGCCGAACTGGACCGCCTGGCGCATCGGGCCGCTTGCGGGCTTTACCAGCTCGGTATCCGGCCGGGCGATGTCATCTCTAT
>JABIRL010000263.1 GCA_018667855.1 Rhodospirillaceae bacterium | reverse complement strand
GTACGAGCCGCCGTCACGCACGACGCCCTTGGCTACCAATGGCGTTCCGAACGGATCGGGCAGTTCCTTGGCCGCTGGTTTGCCTTCATACCAGAAATCCCACTCGTCAGCCGGCAGGTGTTTCTTGGTATTGGCGGGCGTTGACATGTAATAGCCCTGACGCGCGACAAAGGCGCCGGCCCAGCCGTCAAGCCACCAATTCAGGTATTCGTAGGCCTGATCCAGTTTCTTGCCGGTGGCTTTTTTCGAAATTGAAATGGCGCCATGCCAACCGCGCATGCCTTCCTTGGGCGAAGCGTAGATGCAGGGTACGCCCTCGGCATTCACTGCCGTCACGGCGGGCGACCACATGCTTTGCAGGGCAACCTCGCCACTGACCATCAGATTTACCGACTGGCCAAACGTCTCCCAAAAGGCGCGGAAATGGCCTTCCTTCTTTTTCTTGATCAGGAAGTCCACCAGGATATCAATCTCGGGCTTGGTCATATTGCCCTTGTCGCCGAACTTGACCAACCCCATAGCTTCCATACCCATGGCGGCATCCATGGCGCCAACCTGGGGTATGTTGAGCAGCGCAACCCGGCCCTTGAAATCGGGGCTGAACAATTCGGCCCAACTTTCGATCGGGCGGCCGGTATCGTCGGGGTTGTAGCCCAGGCTGTCGGCATTATGCCAACCGGGCAACGCGGAGATGTAGCGCGACGGCCCATCAGTCCGTTTGCCGTCCTTATCGACCCAAATTTGACGCACCGGCGCATCGCCTTGCCCGATCGAGGAGCCAGGCGTCAGGCGGCCGGTTTTGGTCAGGTCGGAGACTTTATCCCAATCCCTGATGCGGTGCGTGTCGATGGGTTGGAATACGCCGGATGGAATCATCACATCGAACATGTCGAAGTAACATTCGGAAACTTCATACTGATCGTTCTGGTTCAAGGTTTTGCCAAACAACGCGCCATAGCCCAGGGCCTGGCCGCGAATGCCAAAACCCACATCCTTGGCGGCCTTGGCTTGAATCTCATTGATGATGCTGACGCCCAGGCCGATGGTCCGGATCGGATCGGCCGCTTGTACAATGTTCGGGAATCCGGTGATCGTACCGGCCGCGGCCACGCTGGCGGCGGTTCCCATAAATTTCCGGCGGCTGATTTTCGACAGCGCGCCGTTTGAAGTTTTGCCTTTTTTCACGGTCATTTCGTGCCTCCCATTATTGCTATTTCTTTGCCCAAAATCTCAGTAGCCAATCATCGCATGATTTGGAGCGGTAAATCCACGCTTGATCCATCCCCCTGCCATCCCGGCAATCTATACCGTATAGCGCGAAGCGGGATTGATGATACATTAGGCTTCTGAAACGCAAAGCGTAAAGTAACGATATCGTAGCGGGGGAATGGCATGACGGTTCTGATCAAGAACGGCCGCATTGTAACGGCGGTGGATGACTATCAGGCCGATATCTTTATCGGCGGCGAAACCGTATCGCTGATCGGCCTTAATCTGGAGATTGATGCGGACCATGTGATCGATGCCAACGGCAAACTGGTGATCCCCGGTGGTGTCGACCCGCACACCCATCTGGAAATGCCGTTCGGCGGCACCACCACATCCGATACCTTTGAGACCGGCACCCGGGCGGCGGCCTTCGGCGGCACCACGACCGTCGTCGATTTTGCCATCCAGACCAAGGGCACCTCGACCCTGGACACTCTCGATACCTGGCATGAAAAGGCGGCCGGACGCACGGCCATCGATTACGGCTTCCACATGGTCATTACGGATATGCCCGAGGAGCGGCTGCCCGAGATGCGGCGGCTGTCCGATGAAGGCGTCACCTCATACAAAATGTTCATGGCCTATCCGGGCGTTATGTTGTCGGACGACGGCACTATCTTTCGCACCATGCGCAAGGCGGGTGAGGACGGCACCTTGGTCTGCATGCATGCGGAAAACGGCATCGTCATCGACGAATTGGTCAAGATCGCTCTTTCCGAGGGGCATATCGAGCCGAAATATCATGCCCTGACCCGGCCCACGCGGCTGGAGGCGGAGGGCGCGCACCGGGCGCTGGCCATTGCGGAAGTGGCCCGGGCGCCAGTCTATTTGGTGCATCTCAGTTGCTTCGATGCCCTGGAACAATTGCGCATGGCCCAGGCCCGGGGCGTCATGGCCCATGCGGAAACCTGCCCGCAGTACCTGTTGCTGGATATCGATTGTTATGACGAGCCGGGCTTCGACGGGGCTAAGTATGTGCTGACGCCGCCGCTCAGGGAAAAGTGGAACCAGGACGAACTATGGGGCGGCCTGCGCAATTCGGCGCTGGATGTGATCTCCACCGATCACTGCCCGTTCTGCATGCGCGATCAGAAAGAAATCGGCCGCGATGATTTTTCTCAAATTCCCAACGGCGGGCCGGGCGTTGAGAACCGCATGAGCCTGATCTATCACCGGGGCGTCAACCACGGCAATATTTCGGTGAACAGATTCGTGGAATTGACCTCCACCTCGCCCGCCAAGATTTTCGGCCTGTTCCCGAAAAAAGGCACCATTGCCGTGGGCAGCGATGCCGACATCGTGATCTTCGATCCCGACCGGGAGGAGATCATATCTCTCCATAACCCCCATACCCATCATATGAACATCGACTATAACGCCTATGAAGGCACCAAGGTGCGGGGCTTCACCGAAACCGTGCTATCCCGCGGTCGGGTCATCATCGACAAGGGCAATTATCTCGGAAAACCGGGCGACGGCGCCTATGTCAAACGCGGCCCCTACGGCGGCCTGCACGCCAACAGCCGCGGCGCGGCATCCAGAATAGCCCTCTCCACCTCAGCTCGCCTGGGCGCGCCGGGGGCCCATCGCTAAGCTGACAGAGGACCGAAAGCACCATTGGCGGCTTCGCTGGGTTCGAGGTCGAGGTCCCAAAGGCGGGCGATAATACGGCGGCCGGAATAGTCGTTGGATTGATCGGAACAAAGCCATAGGGCCGGCCCGCGCATGATCTCGGGAGGCAGCAAATTGCCGTCGGCGCCCTTTTTGTCGGGGCCGGGTGGCAATAGCTCGGTATCCGTGGCCCCGCCCGGCAACAGAACATTCACGCTGACCCCCGTATCCGCCAACTCCACGGACCAGGCCTGGCTGCAGGCCTCGATTGCTGTTTTCGACGGCCCGTATGGCGTATAGCCCTGGCGGGTCATGGTGATTTCAGAGGTGGAGATATTGATGATCTTGCCGAAACCGCGCGCCACCATGGCTGGTGTCGCCGCCCTGGCCATCAGGAATGTGCCATTGACGTTGACGTCCATGATCTCTTTCCAGGCCGCCACGTTGGCCTGCCAGAATTTGGTTGGTACCGTGTTGAATGTTTCACTGATCAGACGCATGCCACGGCCCGCATTGTTGATCAGAACATCCACCGCCCCGAAACGCGCCTCGGTCTCGGCGACCACGCGTTGACAGTCGGACCAGTCGGCGACATCGCCTTGCAACGCCAAGACCTCTCCCGCACCCAACGCCCTGGCGTCCTTCTCCATTGCCGCCAGGCTCTCTCCGCCGGCTTGCGAGGTGACCGCGACATGGGCGCCGCATTCAAGTAGGGCGAGCGCCATCTCCCGGCCCAGGCCGCGATTGCCGCCAGTGACGATTACCACCCGGCCCTGTAGCGAGGGATCTTTACTCAATGGCATTGGCCCGCTCCAAGGCGTCCAGCATGTTATTGCGGCGCAGGAAGGCGACGGCCTGTTCCTCGTCCGCGATCATGGTCCGCAGATCGGCGATATGTTGCAGGCGTTGTTCTTCCTCTATCTGCTCCATATTCTTTTTGTTCTGGATGGTCTGGTTTTGTATGAATTCGATGGTGATGTCGCGGCGTTGACGTTCGTACAGATCCAGCAGGTCCTCACCGGCGCCCGTCTTCATGATGGCGGCCAGCTTGGGGCATAGGTTGAAGACATCATGCAGGCCGCCGTTCATGCCCATTCCGCCCAGGGGATTATTCAAATGGGCCGCGTCGCCCGCAAGCACCACATTCCCACGCCGGTAGGTCTTAGCCACCCGCTGATGCACCCGGTAGAGGGTGATATGGGTCTTATCATAGGGAGTGTCCGTGGCGACCAGGCCTTGCAGTAAACCCTCCACACGGGCCGGTTCCAACACGTCAGCTTCCGCTTCATCCGGGTCGGTCGGAAACAACACCCGCCACAGACCGGGCACACGCAGAATGACGCACCATTCCACGGGGTCGGAGATGTAGTTGACGTATGACAGATTTTCCAAATGCTCTTCAAAAGGAAAATCGGTGGTGACAACCAAGAACCGCTCTGGATAAGTGAAGCCTTCAAACTCGATATCCATGCTCTGACGCACCTTGCTGGGTCCGCCATCGGCGCCGATTAGGAAACGGCCTTCGATGGTTTGCGGCCCGCCGGGGCCGTCTACTTCGACGGTCACGCTGTCATCGCCTTGTGTTATGGAAGCTAACTGGGTGGAAAATCGGATCTCCGCAAGGCCGCTGGCTTCCAGCATGGGCAGGATGGTGCGGGTCAGCTTGTACTGTTCGCATTGCAGGCGATAGGGGTGGCGGGTGTGCGCTTGCAGCAGGCTCAAGTCGAACTCCGCATAGGCGCCCGAAGCGCGGTCGCGGTATTGATAGGTCGGTGCGATCAGGCCCTGTGGCAGCAACTGCTCGGTTACACCCAAATCGTCCAGCATATCCAGGGTGGGTGGATGAAAGGTGGAACCGCGCAGATCCTCCGCCAGTTCCGGCTCCCGCTCCACAAGTACGACCGGGATGCCCTGTTGTACGAGTATCAATGCCGCCGTGCAGCCCACCGGCCCGGCTCCGACGATAATGACGCGATCCAGCTTCGACATATCTTGACCTTCAACTCCGTGACGGATGAGACCGCAGGTATACAGCATTCGCAATAATGCGTACCATTCTCATCGGGAATGAAAAACAAAACATATAGGGGAGATAGGAACATGAAGCGTAAGTTGCTTAGTCTTGGCTTGGCGGTCGCCCTGTTGGGCGCCACGCCGGCAATGGCGGAAACCGTCGGCCTGGGATCAACGGTCCGGGGCGGCACCAGCCAGATCGGCAAGGCCATCGCGGCCGCCGTATCGGGCAATTCAGAAATGCAGATGCGGCCGCAGGAAATGGCCAATACCGCCGATTACATGCCGCTCGTCAATGGCGGCGAAATTGAATTTGGTATCGCCAACATCGTGCAAACCTGGTTCGCCTATAACGGCAAGGGGATGTCCGAAGGCCGGCCGATGAAAAACCTGCGCATGGCCGCCGTGCTGATGCCCTTCCGCGCCGGCCTGATCGTGCCGAAAAATTCCGGCATTACCACCGTGGCGGGCCTGAAGGGCAAGCGCTGGCCGGTCTTCAAGTCCGGCTCCCTTGGTGATCATGTGGTCAAGGCCTTCCTGGCCAATGCCGGCATGACGCTGGATGATGTCAAGGCGGTACCGGTGCCGAACTTCCCCCGCATGTGGAACAGTTTCAAGCAGGGCACCACGGATGCGACCGTCGTCGTCGTCGGCTCCAAGACCAACCGGGAGATGGACGCCACGTTAAAGGGCGGCGTGCGTTTTATCTCGTTCGATCAGGGCAATTTGGGCGGCATGCAGAACTGGATGCCGGGGATGTACCTGACGGAGGTCAAGCCGTCACCGAAACTGCCCGGCGTCGAGGGTCCCACGAATGTCATGACCTACGACTACACATTCTTCGCTAGCACCTCCACCAAGGACGCGACCGTGTACGAAGCGGTCAAGACCCTGCACAAATCGGAAAAACAGCTTTTGGCGACCGGTCCGTTCTGGCGCGGCTTCCATGGCGGCCGCATGGCCAACAAGGTCGATGTGCCCTTCCACCCCGGCGCCATCAAATTCTACAAGGAAATCGGTATCTGGAAGGATTAAGCCTGAAAGAGGCCGCTTGTGCGCCAAGTTGGACGGTGGCGCCGGTTCGATGAGAAACTCGAGCCGGCGCTCGCCCTCATCATCGCTCTGCTCGTGGTTTTCTGGTCATCGGGCCTGCCGCCCGTTATCGGCATGCAGCTATATGCCGAGCAGGTGCTGACGGCTGTTCTGTCCTTTGCCGCCGCCATTTGTTTCCTGGGCACGAATGTTCGTGGTAAACGCCGCCAGATCGGCACCGCACCCGGACCCGACCGATTTCTGGCTTATGGCGCCGTCACCTTCGGCTGTTTCATGGCCTGGCGCTTCCCCGTGCTCTCGGAAGAGATCTATTACCGCCCGGTGGAGGCCATGTGTGTCGCCGCCGCCGGCCTTATTATCGTGCTTGAGGCTCTGCGCCGGGTTATCGGCTACAGCCTGCTGGCGGTGCTGGCCCTGGTCTGCCTTTATGCCCTGGTCTCGGATCAGTTCAGCGGTCCCTTGCAGTCCCGCGCCATACCTCCCGAACGGTTGCTGACTTTCTTGGTGCTGGACAGCGCCGCTATGGCGGGAGCGGCGCTGTTCATTGGCGTTAGTATCGTTCTGCCCTTTATCCTGTTGGCTCGGCTGTTGCTGGTAACGGGTGGCTCGGCGTTTTTCTCGGATGTCTCGTGCGGCCTCATGGGCCGGTCGCGGGGCGGTTCGGCCAAGATCGCCATTGTTGCCTCCGGTTTTTTCGGCTCGATTTCCGGCAGTGCGGTTTCCAATGTGGCATCAACGGGAACAATCACAATTCCACTGATGAAGGATGGCGGCTACCGGCCCACCACCGCCGCCGCAATCGAGGCCACGGCATCGACAGGGGGACAATTGATGCCGCCGATCATGGGGGCTGCGGCGTTTCTATTAGCCGAAACCTTGCAGGTGCCGTACCGCGAAGTCGTGGTCGCCGCCCTGATCCCGGCATTGTTGTACTATCTCAGCCTGTTCTTTTTCGCCGATCTTGAAGCCGGCCGTCGCGGCATCGCACCCGTGGACCCGGACAAAATACCGCCCCTGGGCGGTACCTTGCGGCGCGGCTGGTACATTCTTGTGCCATTCGCGGTATTGGTCATCGCGCTGTTCGAATATAATCAGCCGCCCGAGGCGGCGGCCCTGGTCGCTTTTACGGCGTTGGCCGGGATATCGCTTTTTGTAACGTATCGGGGTGGCCGGGCCACATGGCGGGATTACCTCAACGCGTTCATGGAAACCGGACGCTCGGCCACGGAGATCGCGTTGATCTGTGCCGTCGCCGGCATGGTCATTGGCCTGTTTTCGCTCTCGGGCCTCAGTTTCGGCATGGGCTTTTTTCTGGTGCAACTGGGCAAGACGTCGGTCTTGCTGCTGCTTGTGATCACGGCTCTCGTCTGCATCGTGCTTGGCATGGGTATGCCGACGGTAGGTGTCTATCTGCTATTGGCGACCCTGGCGGCACCGCCTTTGATCGAGTTGGGTATCGTGCCCCTGTCGGCCCATATGTTTGTGTTGTACTTCGGCATGATGTCCATGATCACGCCGCCCGTGGCGATCGCCGCCTTCGTCGCCGCGAACATGGCGGGGGCACATCCCATGCGGACGGGATTCGAGGCCGTGCGCATAGGCTGGCCGGCCTACGTGGTGCCATTTCTGTTCGTGCTGTCGCCGCACCTTCTACTGGCCGGCAGCTGGACGGATAACATTTATGCCGCCGTGGCCGCGACCGCCGGCGTCTATCTTGGCACGATTGCCGTGGTTGGTTTTTATCGGCACACACTGGCCCTTCCCATGCGTTTGGCTTTTGCCCTTGCCGGATTGTCCCTTTTGATGCCGGAAAGCCTGTTTCCCGGCGCCGCGATCATGAATATGGGCGGCATTGCCGGTGGTTTGATGCTGTTGGCTTTTGCCAGATTTGGGGTTAAGCAAGATAGATCTGTGTAAAGGAGACAAATATGTCGCGGGATGCCCTGGGCTGGCGCTGCAAGTTCGCCGTCGTTGCCCCTTCCACCAACACAATCGTACAGCCTGATATGGAGGCATGGCGGCCCGAGGGCGTCACCAATCATTTCGGCCGCATCTATGTGCCCAACATGGCGGTGCACAATGACGAAGACTTCCTGGCTTTGGTCGATGCCATCGGCGGTGAATTGTACGCCACCGTGGATCGATGCAAGACCATGGCGCCCGATTACCTGATCATGGGCATGTCCGCCTTGATGTTCTGGGATGGCCGGGACGCATCGGAAAAACGCATGGCCGATCTGTCGGAGCATGCGGGCGTGCCGGTCTCGGCCGGATCATTTGCCTGCGAGGCCGTGCTCAATCTGTCGGGTGCCAAGCGCATTGCCGTAATCTCGCCCTACATGCCCATATCTGATGTGAACGTAACCCGCTTTTTCGAAGATTGCGGATTTACCGTGGCCAAATTCGTGGGCCTGCGGTGCAATAGCCCCATCGCCATCGCAGAGGTTCAGCCCGATACCCTGCGTCAGCATTTGCTGGAAATGGATGGCGACGACATCGACGCCATTGTCCAGGTCGGCACCAATCTTTCCATGGTTGGCCTGGCTTTCGAAATGGAAGAGAAACTCGGCAAGCCGGTTATCGCCATCAATGCCGCGACCTATTGGCATGCCCTGCGCGCCAATGGCATTACCGATCAGTTCGCCGGGCACGGGCGGTTGTTCGAGACTCATTGACGGTCAAGAAAGTCTAGACCACGTATATAGAACATAGACCCGTTTGACCGCGCTTCCGAGCGTCGTGGCTAGGCGAAGGATGCCGCGCGTAGTGGGACTACGGGCAAATCCTTCAACAACGCCACGGCGCTTGGAAGCGCGGCCTTCGGTGGCGTGTGGAGACCATTCGGATGCGTTGTTTCGCTTGCCCGTAGTCCCACTACGCGCTGCGCGAAACGCCTACCCGAATGGCCTCCACACGCCATCAAACGGGTCTATGTTCTATATACGTGGTCTAGGATCCAGGTTCGGGCATCGGCTTCGTTGGTGGATCGGTCCAGACTGCTTAGAGCCGCGTCGACGATAGCGTCGCCCATCACCGGGCGGCGGTTTTGATAGAGATCGGCGGCGAAAATCTTGGTCATCTCGGGGTGGTTCTGGATGCTGAGGACGTTGCGGCCGATCGACATAGCGCCGATGGGACAAAATTCGCTACCGCCCAGAACCTGGGCCTCGGACGGCGGCGATATGACCTGATCCTGGTGGGAAGCGAGTAGCTCCAGGTGATCAACCGGCGCCCCTGGCGCGATGATGTCATGGCGATGCACGCCTATACCCCAGCCGGGGGCTTTTTCGACCGTGCCGCCAAAAGCCTGGCCGATCAGTTGATGGCCAAAACAGATGCCGACCACGGGCCGGTTTTCCGAGGCGGACCTAACGAAGGCTTCCAATTGAGATATCCAGTCATCGCCGTCATAGACGCTCGCCGCGCTGCCGGTGATCAGCCAGCCGTCGCAGGTATCCGCCGCATCGGGGAATTCACCTTGATAGCAGCGATAGGGGCGCAGTTCGGGACCCGAACCATCTGGAGCAAGGAAACGTCGAAAGGATTCCGTGAAGCTGGAAAAGTGCGACGCGAACACCGGCGCCACCCCGCCACCTTCCAAAACACCGATGGTCAAGTTCATTCGGGATCGATCAGATAGCCCTTGTCGTCGCGGACCTCCGGGCCGTTAACCCGGGCCCGGCCGTCGCCAAAATTAGCATCCCGACCGTCCAAGGCAGCCTTCAGCCCATCTTCCCGCGCCACTTGACGGAACGCACGGGTGCCCAGCGCCAGATGGGCGCGGGCATCATTTTCCGCCGCCATGCGTTGCAGGGTCCTGGCCCCCATCAATTCCAGACCCACGTTGACGATACGCTTGTTGGCGGTCAGCAGATCCGGGTCGATCATGGCCATGCGGTCGGCCAGGCCCTCGACCTCGGCCTCCAGCGCCTCCGCCGGCACCGCCTTCATTACCAGCCCGATCTGCGCTGCCTCGGCCCCCGTAACGGTGTCGCCGGTCAGGACCAGGCGCTTGGCCCATTGCGGGCCGCAGTGATAGACCCACATCTGGTTCGGCAACGATCCGAGATCACGCGCGGGGGGAAAGCCGATAATGGCGTCGTCGGCGGCGATCACCATATCGCACAACAAGGCAATGTCGGTGCCGCCCGCAAGACAATGGCCGTGCACCTGTGCCAGGACCGGTTTGTGCATGTCGAACAGAACCATGCGCAGACGCTGGCTGTATTCCAGGCGCCAGATGTCGTCGTCAATGGTGGGGTCGGCGTAGATGCCGCCCTCGCGGTAGGTACGACCCGGCCGCCCGCCCGAGGGGGGATTGTTCAGTCCCGGCGTCAGATCGTAACCGGCGCTGAAGGACTTTCCGGCGCCGCGCAGAATGATGCTGTGCACATCCTTGTCATTGTCGGCCTCCCACAGGGCGGCGTGCAGTTCCTCCAACAGGGGGATGGACAGGGCATTGCGCTTGGCCGGCCGGTTCAGGGTGATCCGTGCACGGCCGTCCTCGGCCTCGTAGATAATATGTTCGGGGTTTTGCATAGGGACAACTCTTCAGCTGATTGATTTAGGCTTCACCACGCCGCCGGACGGGACGCATGACCTTCAACAGCCAGAATATGACACAGAAAACGCCGGTCAGGATAACCAGGGCGACCACCGCCGCCAGACGCTTGCCAAAGGCTTCATCCAATGTGTAGCCGGGCCCGAGCAAATAGACGCAGAGGATTTGCACCGCCTGCAATGTCGCCCCGGCGCTGAACAGAATGGCGATGAAGGTGGAGCCGCGCAGGGATGTCAGGACCATGCTTTCGACACTGCGCTGCTGGACGATATGGGTCCGATAGGCGCGCCAGTGATAGCCGCAGAAGCCGGCAATGCCGACGATCACCACCGCCCACAGAATGGAGTTTTCATAGCTCAAACCATTCAGGATCAGATTGAACAGATCCTCGAACGGTTGATAGAAATACAAAAAGATCAGGACGACGATGTAGATTATGAACCCGACCAGGGTCCAGAACCACTGCCAACCACTCATGTGCCGCCCCCTTCGACGCTTGTTATGGCCGCTATTTTAACCGCCCCAATGCCCTCGCGATAGACCTAGCTTTGAGAATTAATGGCATTTCCGATGACTTGGCCGAAAATGACCATTTCCGGGCTGGTACGGCGATAGGTATTCAGGGCGGCCAGGACGGCGGTGTGATCGTCGTGGCTGGGCGAGGCTGGTTCTTTCAGCGCCGGCAATTGGGGAAATATCTGCGCCACCGCACTGTCGATCCCCTGTAACAGAGCCGACCTCGCCACATCTGTTTCCCGCGCCGCCGCAATTGCCGGCAAAGTCTCGCCAAGGTGGGACAGCAGCGCCGGCCATTTGGCCAGAATACGATACAGACCGGGCACGAAGGGGGTGCCGTCCACATCGGTACCCAGGCGTAACAAGGCGGCGCGGCTGGTTTGGTCAACCGCTCCCATATCGACCAGGGCGGGCAGCACCGGCAGGGCGGCGGGCGGCGACCAGTCAATGGCCGTCCAGCCTGACCCGACTGGACGTTGATCGTCCAGCAGCCGGCGCAGCAGCCCGGCGAACATCAGATTGACCGGCGCCACGCGAACAAAACTGGCGCAAATATCCTGAATGATCTGCACATCGCCGGCGGCGACGCCAAGCGCTGAGCGGTTCATTGGCGCCATGCGGGGCAATTCGAGATCAGCGGCGACCCGCCAACCGGCGGTCTGCGCCGTCCCGGACAGAAAAGCGGGTCCCAGGGCGGACCAGGCCCATTCCAACCAGCCCGGCCGGGTCGCCAGGTGGCGTTGCAGGGACGAGACATACGGCACCGCCCAAAGCCGCCGAATTTCGCCATAGATCCCGGCGATCTCGCCCTTGGCCGCATCCTCCGCCAGTTCAGCCAGCATTCACACCTCGGGTAAAGTTTCAAACGGCCAGCGGCGGTCGGCGCTGGTGCCATTCCGTGGCCTGTTCGTAGGCATCGGCGACCTGCAACAGCGTCGGTTCCTCATACCAGTCGCCCAATAGCTGTAGGGCGATGGGCAGGCCGTCTTCGGTGAAGCCGCAGGGGATCGATATGGCCGGCTGCCCGGTGAAACAGGCCAGGCGCGTCAATTGGCCCAGGACCCGCCAGCCGGTAACTTCCTTGTCGCCGACCATGATGGTGCCGGTTTCGATGGGCACCGGTGGGATTACCGTTGTCGGCATGGCCAGAACCGGCGTTTGTGCCAAAACGCCCGACATTTCGTCCCGCACCCGGGTCTGGCATTGGCGGGAGCGGATATAGTCTAATGCCGTCAGGTCCTTGCCCAGGCCCAGGCGTTCGTTCACATCCGGCGACAGCTCATCCCCGCGCTCGCGCCAATGGCCTTCATGCACTGACAGCGACTCGGCCATGGCCATGGTATTCCAGCCCTGTACGGCTTCGCGGTTAAAGGGCAGGTTGACCTCTTCCACCACGGCGCCAAGTTCGTCCAGCATGGCAAGGGCGGCGCCCACAGCCGCCTCGATCTCCGGATGCAGGCGGTCGAAATAGAAATCCCGGGGCACGCCGATGCGCAGACCGTCCAGGGGCCGCCCCAACAAAGCCATGTAATCGCCAACCCTGGCCTGGGCGGTGGAGGGATCATCGGCATCCGCCCCGGCAATGGCGCCCAGTACCAGGGCCGCATCGCGCACCGTGCGCGCCAGGGGGCCGCCATGATCGAGGCTATCGCACAGGGGGTAAATGCCGGCGCGGGAGGTCAGGCCAAAGGTCTGTTTCAGCCCCACCACGCCGCACATGGCGGCCGGAATGCGGATGGAGCCGCCCGTGTCGCTACCCAGGGTCGCCATGGCTAGCGAGGCGGCGGTGGCGCAGCCCGAACCCGACGATGAACCGCCCGAGACGTAATCGGGGTTCCAGGGATTGCGGGCCGTGCCCACATTGGGGTTAATACCCGTGGGGCCAAAGGCGAATTCATGCAGATTCAGCATACCGAGCATGATGGCGCCTGCGTCACGTAGCCGGGCCACGGATGTGGCATCGGAATTGGCCACGCCTTCCGATAGAATTTTCGAGCCGCAGGTCCGTTCCATGCCCGCGACCTGGAAAAGATCTTTCACCGCCATGGGAATGCCGTGCAGGGGACCGCGATAATTGCCGGCTGCGATCTCCGACTCCGCTTCCTTCGCCGCGGCCAGCGCGGCGTCCGGATACAGGGAAATATAGGCGTTCAGATCCGGGTTTAGGGCGGCGATCCGATCCAGCTGGCTCTGCATCACCTCAAGGGGTGAGACCTCCCGCTTCTCGATCAGCGGGGCTAGTGCCGCGATATCCATTAATGCCAGTTCGGGATTGCTCATGCCGCTGCCTCCGGTACCGCGATGATCAACAAAATGCCGTAAATGGCCACATAGATAGCGTCCTTTATGGCGCCCAGGCCGTGTTTGTTCTCGCCGCCCTGGAGCAAAATGACGATAATTTCCAGCACAAAGGCGATGATGGCCAAAAAGAAGAACGGCCAGATACCGCTCCACCAACTCAACTCCGCCGGCATGGCGACACCTTGAACAGCGCGCCAGATCAGCAGCAGAATTGGCAACCCGATCAGGTAAGCATGGGCGGCAAGAAATCGAAACCGCGTCAGAGTGCGGTCCAAAATCCAGAAAATCAGGAAAAACAGCGCCACGTACAGCATGTCCCAGAACATCACTGAATAGGCCTCGCCATTCTCGCCGCCGCCGTATTGACGCAAGTTCAGAAAGCCCAGGATCAGCAGGAATATCACCGTGTCGCACAACAGCCATTCACGAAAATTTTCGGCGCCGCTCTTGACGTTCCAGCCCCGTGCCGCCTTGTCGAACAGCAATACCAGAGCCACGGCAAGGGCTGCGGGATAGATCAAATTCTGCACCAGGAACAATTGTTCGGCCTTGGCCAGATAGATCCAGTTCAACAACAGAAACGCCACGAACAACGCCAACAGCCCCAGTAGGCGTACGCCGGCGGAGGCTGGGCGCGTTTCCGCCTCGGTCACCGGGACCGTCTCCGACGATGGGGCCCCCGGCTCCGTCGTAAAACCGGTCGGCGGCGGCGCGGCGGCGCCCTGTGCCGCGGACTGGGTGATCAAATAGATCACGAAGCCGACCAGACCCAGCCCGGCGACGACAAGCATGATGACGAAAAAGGTAATCGCGCGGCTGTCTGCCCGCCAATCCGCCGCCTGGCCCAACAGGCCGTCGGTGGAGAACTGCCAAATGCCCAGGACAATCACCACCAGCAACAAAAGTGCGGCTAACAGGTATTGATACCACCGCCCCGACAAGCCGCCTGCAGAGGTGCCCCGCGATTGAGCCACGGCGCGGCCGACCAGAAAAATCAAAAAGGCCAACACACCCACGATGGCGATGGCAGCCATCACCTCGAGAAAAATGACAGAACGATTATCCACGAAAGGCCCTCAACGCCATGATCCCCGCGATCCCCACTACCGCCGACTAAACCTGGTTCCGCCCGCGTACGGTCTCAAGGTAATCCATCACATCGTCCAATGTCACCACATCCGCGTAGCGGCGGCCCACATCCATCAAATTAGCCTTGTGGGGCCCTTCCTCCACATCGCCGACGCAGTCTTCGGGAACGGCGACGCGAAAGCCAAAGGAAAAGGCGTCAATCACCGAGGCCCGAATGCAGCCGGAGGTATTGCAGCCCGCCACGATCACCGTATCCACCCGTTCCTTGATGAAAAACTGAGTGATCGCGGTTTGAAAAAAAATCGAAGGTCCGGTCTTGCAAAACACCACGTCGTAATCTGGATCATAGATGCGCGGCTCCAACTCGGTGCAGGGATGTCCGTGATGAAATTCCTCCAACACCGTGGGGATTTTCCAGTACGGCGCATCCCGGCCGGAGGAATAGGCGGTATAGCAGGTTGCCACCGGCACATTGGCGGCGCGGGCCACATCCAGCATGCGGGCGGTATTCACGACCGCGCGCTCCACCAGAGGTCGTCCGCCCAGGGTATATTGCGGATCCGTGAAGCCGGTTTGAAAATCAACCACCGCGATACCGGGGCGTTCACCAAAGCCGATGCTATGGGCGCCGAAACCGATATCTTCATAGGTGTCCGTCATGGCAGCAACCTCTTCTACGTCCGTAACGTCACATCAAAGCGATCCATGAAGGCTTGGCGCAGCTGTCCAAACCGCACGCCGACACGGATAACCGAGAAATCCCGAAAATCTATGATAGTCGATGAACGGCCCTGATGGTTAGCATATTGCGACAGTCCGTAATCAAAGCCGATATCCGCCGCCGCGCGAACCCGTTCATCCACATCTTCCAGGCGGTACTTGCTGCCCGAGAGTGACAAGTTGGCCGATGATCCAAATACCGGCATCTGCCGCGCCCAGGCCTGGCGGGCAATTTCGTCATGCATCTGTCCGGCGTTAAGCAGCATATCCAATGTGCCCGCCTTGGACGACGATTGCAGCACAAAGGGGTCGACCTTGGCCAGAAACGGATGCTCCTCCCGAAACGGGGCGACGACCGAGAACGGCAGTCCTACGGCCTCCACCATCTCGCTTACCATGGCGTGCCTATCATCGGGCAGGATATGCAGGGCGGCGGAGATTTCATGGTTCGCGAACATGCCGCTGGGTTTGTCGTAGGAACGCTGCTTGGCATCAAAGATACGCCGGATACCCTGGGGCGTGGCCGCCAATATGGCATAGGCAACATCCAGCGGCGCGATGGCCACGCCGCCGCCCGCCAGAACATCCAGCAGGGCTGTCACATCCGCCGAAAGATGCGCCGGTGCGACGGCATCGCCACTACGCCGCTCGTCGGGGTGTGCCGGTTCTATCGCCGTTTCGTCCTCGATCATATTACTTGGTGCCGTACAGGCGGTCGCCCGCATCGCCCAAGCCCGGCAGGATATAGCCGATATCGCTCAATTGCCGGTCGATGGCGGCGGTCAGGATCGGCACGTCCGGGTGCGCGGTGGCGAAGGCCTCAATCCCTTCAGGGGCGGCCACAAGGGAGACGAATTTCATCCGCTTCGCGCCGGCTTCTTTGAGGCGCGTTACGGCGGCGGCGGCGGAATTGCCGGTCGCCAGCATGGGATCCACCACGATGACCTGCCGTTCGCCAATGGAATGGGGCAGCTTCAGATAATATTCCACCGGCTGCAGGGTATCGTGGTCGCGATACATGCCGATATGGCCGACCCGAGCGGAGGGGATCAGATCCAGCATGCCCTCCAGCAAGCCATTGCCGGCGCGCAGGATAGATACCAGGCATAACTTCTTGCCGTCCAAGACGGGCGCGTCCATGACTTCCAGCGGCGTTTCGATTTGAATGTTTCTAACCGACAGGTCACGGGTCGCCTCGAACGCCAGCAACAGGGCGATCTCTCCCAACAATTGCCGGAACTCCGCCGTCGAGGTTTCCTTGCGCCGCAGCAAGGTCAATTTGTGCTGGATCAACGGATGATCCGCCACTGTCACATTCGGTGCCGCCATTTCACCCTGCCCCTCTATTGAATTCGGGGCAGTGTAACCCTAGGCCTCGAAAAGGAACATAGTTCCTAAACGACCGTCCGCGGATCAGATGAATTTAATATAATTCCACAGATACTCTTCGTAGGTCAGATAGCGGTAGCGATCGACCAGGTAACGGGTATCGGCATCCACATACCGCAAATCGAAATGCCGTATGACCGAAGGGTGGATCGGAGACTGCGGGCGGACCAGTTCGTCGATCCGGTCAAGTAATGTCCGGGGTAATTTGGCCAGCCCCAGGCGGGCCAGGATCTGATTGACCATATGAAGCAATGTTTCGTTGCCCACATGGTTCATGGTCTGGAACACCCGTCTGTTGGTGAAATTGTTTTGCACGAAATCCAGCATTTTGACGTCCGTATCCGCCTCTTTCTGGATCTGGATATTCATGCTTGTGTTCAACAAGGCCTGCAGATCGATCATTTCGGCGTAATCCACCGACATGCAGTAGGAAAGTATCTCGGCCGGATCGATGCCTTTTTTCAGCGCGCCGACCACGATGGCATCGCCATAGGGGTAGTTGATCACCCCGCCATCAGGAAATATCTGGCCATTCACCTGCTCGTTTCTGGAGTCATGGCAATGAAAGGGCCACAGCACCGGGAAAATCGGATAGGGAATGGAGATCTTCTCGGCATTTTCGGGGAACCGTTGCACCAGGTTGACGTAACCTTCTTCGTTGCCCCAATCCGCCCAACCCGGCGGGTGATAGATGATCACATCCGCCCGCGCCAAAAGCTCGTCCGAAATTCCGAGATTCTCGACAATCTTAGTGTCGGAATTTGTTTCAAACTTTATGAAATCATACTCATTGAGAAATTCTTCAGAGCTTCGCAGCATGAACGCCACACCGAAGGTGATGCATGTCCCGATCAGCACGCAGGTTTTCTTCGTGGTGTTTTCAGACATCGCCGGCTTTCAAATCCATTAGGACATCGACGATATCCCCGATAGAGGCAAACTGGTTCGTCGGTATATCCGACAATTGGACCTTGAATTCACCCTCCACATTCATGATGAAGCGCACATGGGCCAGACTGTCCCAGCCATCCACGTCCGCCGCCGTTGTGTCGCGGGTAATAGAAATCGTGTCGTCGAAAAAGGTCTTGTGCAGACATGTTTCAAGCATGGCCAATATCTCATCGCCGGTCATTGTTCAGAAAGACCTCCCTGCTCTTGTCCCTTGAGAGTTTGCCGGAGGTGGATTTGATCAATGTTCCCGGTGCGACGAATTCGACCCGCGGGTTCAAGGCAAACTCATCCAGCACGGCTTTTTTCACCTGACGCCGCAGGTCCTTGTCACATTGTTGCGCCGGCGTTTCCAGCTCCGTCAGAATGATCAATTCCTCGCTGCCCGAAAACTCATCCGTCCGCCCAAAGGCCACCTGACGGCCCTTCTTGATGCCCAGCACTTCCGCCGCGGCCGCCTCGATTTCATGCGCCAGGTAGTTGCGGCCGTTGACGATGATGATGTCCTTGATCCTGCCAACAACGAACAATTCGTCATCATCCAACAAACCAAGATCGCCCGTCCGGTGCCAACCATCCGAAATATCCGAATTATCAATGTGCAGCCCGCCATCGCCCTGACCATTGAATACCACGTAGCCCTGAAACAGCCATGGCGCGGCGGTCTCTATTTCTCCAACCTCCCCAGCTGGCAACAATTCGCCGCTTTCGCCCCGAATGCGTACCGCCGCCCCTGGAATGGGCTTGCCAGACGACAGGAAGCTGAGGCCCCCGCCGTCGCCATTGCCATTGTTGGCGGCCGGCTTCGCGCTTTGCCGGGCCCGTGTCGGCGTCAACAGTTTCGATTGGGTCACGGCAAAGATACTTTCCGCCATGGCATAGCTGGTTTGCAGCTGCTCTGCCCGGACACCGAATTCCGCGAACCGGGTGAGGAACTTCTCAAATGTACTTTCCAGGCACGGCTCGGAACAATTGATAAAGGCCCGCATGCCGTGCAGGTCATACGCCGCTTCCGTGGGTGTGGTCAGGGTCAGATGGTTAAAGGAAAAATTCGGCAGGTAGCAGATCGTGCCCTGGTGTTTTTCGATGGCGTCAAACAATGTGCTCGGCACCCGGACCCATTCGATGGGGTCAAGAATTACCAGAGTAGTTCCCGCCACCATTCCCATCATGAAACAGGCGATCAGACCCATATCGTGGTAAAGGGGCAGCCACGAAACAATGACATCGTCGTCCCGCAACGGCAGGCACCCGCCATAAGCCCGAATATGATCCAGCAACATGGCGTGCGTGACGTTCACCGCCTTGCGCATGCCCGTCGTGCCGGAGGTAAATTGCATGAAGGCGACATCGCATGGGTTCGGTTTGAACGCCGCGATCCATTTTTCATGGCCATCGCATTGACGGGGCGAGAAGACCTTTGTTTTGGAGCTGGAAATTAATTTCCGCGCTTCGACAAATTGATTGTCATCCACATATAAAACAGTGGCGCCGGTATTTCGGCACAGCTCATTCAGATTTCGCCAATGTCTGTCCGAATGCTGTTTTTCCGTCAACGGCGCGACAAAGGCCGGTACCAGGCCGGCGCGAATGGCGCCCAGATAAGCCGAAATCGTGGTCTGGCTGATTTTCATGGAAATCAGCACAATATCCCGTCGTTGGGCATGGGCAGCAAATAAGTCGGCAGGCCAAAGCCGCGCGCCGTCGCGAAGTAGTTCCGCACGGCTAAAGGATGCGCCATCGCCGGCGAGCTCCAGGTGCAGCCAGGGGCGGGCCTCTCTGTCGGCTTCGACGCGGCCAAAAATCGCGTTAAGCGTTTTGGTATTCTCTTGAAGCATGGATCGCGATCATCTCGCTTCGGAATTTTGGTGTGATCCCTGGTTTTCGAACGATTAGTTAACCATAAAATCTATTGCCAAATTCTAAACGTGTCGGGCGTTGAAATTGAAAGCGACATAGCCTCCCGGCCGCTTTTAGGCCTAAAACCGGAAAATACTACAGGAGGACGCAATGGCAGAGATTAGTTACCCCGAGGACTGGCGCGACATACCGCCCGAAAACTGGGCCAGAATGCTCATGACGCCGGAACAATATACCGCCATGCGGGCCGGACGCCTGGCCCGCGAGGAAGCGGCGCCGGACGTCGGTCAGCCGGCGCCGGATTTCAAACTGGAGCGGCTGTCGCCGGAGGGTAAGCGGACCGGCGAGATGGTCAGCCTTTCCGATAGTTTCTCCCCTGGCCGCGGACGGCCCGTCGGGTTGATCTTCGGCTTGAGAACGGCGGTGACAAATTGGTCCACGGTAGCGGCGGGATTTTCCCAGCTGCGGGCGGGATAAAACCTTGCCACCTGTAACCTTCGGTCCTTTTGGGATGGAAGGTGGGAGATGTACACCGTGGAGCTTTATTTGCG